>CAJCHW010000214.1 GCA_903970125.1 Chlamydiota bacterium | reverse complement strand
TGCATCTCCTTGGCGACGTTCGGCGAGCTGTAGTCGACAACCACCCGTTGCGGCGCACCGCTGATACGAACGCCCAAGCGCATGTCGCCGGCCACCTCGGCCAGGCGCTGCTCGATCCACTCGTTCTTGAGGCGCATGTTGATGAACCCCGGGCCCGCCACGAGCGGTGGCTCACAGATATCGTCAACCTCGAGGCTTGCGACAAGCTCGCGCGCCAGCTCGCGCGGCGGGCGCCCCAGGGTCTTGGCGAGCGCCATCGCCGCGTTTGACTGGTAGTCGGCGCCGTGCTCCGGTGCCGCCTCCCGGATCACCGCCTGCTCGACCGTGATCTGCTCCCCCGTGACCGCCGCCACCGCGCCAACCACGCGCGTGGCCAGCTCTTGGGCGATGTCTGGGAGTGGCATGGGCAGCGTGGGCTCTACGCGGTCGGCCGGTGGCCCCCGGGTCATCTATCCGGGCGCAGCCGGTGGACTTGCGATACTAAGCCAGTGAACGACGAGGACGCAGCCAGCGAGCGCCACATAAACATCCACTTATCCCCCGAGATCATGGGGGGCGTCTACGCCAACTTTGCCAACGTCAGCCACTCCGACTACGAGTTCACGATCACGTTCGCGCGCGTGGACCACGAGGTGGAGGCCGAGGAGGTCCCTGGCGTCGTTGTTTCCCGTGTCAACCTCTCCCCCCGTTTCACCAGAGAGCTCATCGACGCCCTGGAGGACAACTACTCCAAGTGGCGCACGCGTGAGGGCATCAAGAACCTTCCCGAGTACGGTGGAACCGAAACACATACGCAGGAAGACGAGGACCAGTAGGCGCCAGCCACAGCGCCTGGTGCCGGTCACCGGTCCAGGCTGCGACCGCACTGCTCGCGTGCGCGGCCGGCTACGGCAAGTGGGCAGCGGCGCGGCGCCATGAAGGTTGCCGTGATCTCTGATGTCCATGGCAACCGGCACGCCTTTGAAGCAGTGCTCGAGGAGGTCGCCGCAAGCGAGGCCGACGAGCTCTGGTGCCTCGGCGATCTTGTTGGCTACGGCGCCGAGCCCGACCGTTGTGTGGAGCTTGCGCGCGACCACGTGGCAGTGTGCCTGGCAGGCAACCACGACTTGGCCGTGACCGGCGAGATCCCACTGGAGGAGTTCTCGCGTGGCGCGCAGCTGGCGGCGCGCTGGACACAGGAGGTGCTTGCGGACGACAACCGCGCCTTCCTCCTGGGCCTGCGGCCGGAAGCCGCCGAGGACGACATCGGTCTCTACCACGCCAGTCCGCGCGACCCGATCTGGGAGTACGTGCTCTCGGCGCTTCTGGCCGAGTTGTGTATGAGCACGCAGAACCACCGCGTCTGCCTCATCGGCCACTCCCACGTAGCGCTCTCATTCACACGCGAGCCCGGCAAGGTGGCCACAGGCGAGTCTCGCCGGCACGGCTCGGAGCTCGACATCTCCGGCGACGAGTGGCTCTTGAACCCCGGCAGCGTCGGCCAGCCGCGCGATGGCGACCCGCGCGCCGCCTGGCTGATGCTCGACCTCGACGAGCTCACCGCCTCCTATCACCGCACCGAGTACGACATCGCGGGAGCGGCCGCCGCGATCCGCGCGGCAGGCCTGCCGGACTCGCTCGCTGAGCGTCTGGAGTACGGTCAATGACGATGCGCCCGCCTGCCCGCCTTGCCTGCACCGCCGCCTGCTGCCTGACAGCGATCCTACTTGCCTCCTGCGGCGGCTCGACTGCCGGCCTGATCCCAGCGGCCTACTCCACGCCGCTGCAACACGACTTCGTAACGGTGCTGGAAACCGCGCGCACTGGCAACGGCGCGTGCGGACCGACAAAAACGGCCCTCAAGACCACCGAACAGAACTTCCGCGAACTGCCGTCGAGCGTCAACGGGACGCTGCGCACGAGGCTCAGCCAGGGCATCTCCTACCTCGCCGAAGAGGCGCTGAAAGAGTGCGAAACGAAGACCACCACGACCACGACCACCCGCACAACAACCACCACGACCACCGAAATCACACCCACCGTGGTGACGACGTCGAACATCAGCGTGTTGACCACGGCCGAAGCAACAACCGTCGCGACCACAACCCCGGAAAACGGCGGCGGCACGCAGGCTCCGCCCCCGGGCAGCCCCGGAGGCTCTGAAGCGGGCGGCAACGAAGCCTCCGTCGGAGCCAACGGAGCGCCGGCCAACAAGGAAAACGTGCCGTGAGCACGGAGAGATACCAATGAGCGCCGTCGATGCCACCGAGATCGCGGGCCGCTACCGCCTGGAGCGCCGGTTGGGCTACGGTGGCATGTCCACCGTGCACCTGGCTTTGGACCTGCGCTTGGAGCGCCGGGTCGCGGTCAAGCTGCTCGCCGAGCACCTGGCCGAGGACCCCGCGTTTGTCTCGCGCTTCCAGCGCGAGGCCCAGGCGGCGGCACGGCTGATTCACCCGAACGTGGTGCAGATCTTCGACTCCGGCTTGGATGAGCGCTCCGGTCAGCACTTCATCGTGATGGAGTACATCGAGGGCTCCTCCTGCGCTGAGATCCTGCGCGACCAGGGCTGGGTGGAGGTGCCCGAAGCGGTGTCAATCATCGAGCAGGCCTGCGAGGGTCTCTACTACGCCCACCGGCACGGGGTCGTCCATCGCGACGTCAAGCCCGGCAACCTTCTGCGCTCGCTGGAGGGCCAGGTCAAGCTTGCCGACTTCGGTATCGCCAAGGCGACCGAGCAATCAAGCATCACCCAGGTCGGCTCCGTGCTCGGCACTGCCGCCTATCTGGCACCCGAGCAGGCCCGCGGCGAGGAGGCGGGACCCGGCGCCGACCTGTACGCGCTCGGCGTCGTTGCCTACCAGCTCATCTCTGGGCGCCTGCCCTACGAGGCCGGGTCGCTGACCGAGCTCGCGCTCAAGCAGCAAGAACAGGATCCCGCGCGGTTGGACGCGCTCGTGGCCGCTGTGCCCGCAGGCCTGGCAGATGCCGTCGCGATCTCTCTGGCACTTGAGCCCGGTGAACGCTTTGCCGACGCGCACGAGATGGCAACGGCGGTCTCCGATGGCGGCGCCGGGCTCAAACCCCAGCGAGGAGCCTCGGAGGCCACGCGCGCCACGACGCTGTTGCCTGCTGCGCCAAGCACCGGCGCCAGGGCGCGCGCTGCGCAGAGGCCGACGCACGCGCTGACTCCCCGGCGGCCCGCGCCCGGCGATGCGCGCCGGGACCCCGTGCGCGCCCAAGGGCCGCAACAGCCCGCGCGCTCGGGGGCCGGGCGCCGCGTGCTCGGCGTGCTACTCGCGTTGGCCGCAGTGGCCATCGTGATCGCTGCCGTCGTGGTCGTGACCTCGCCGCAGCAGGCTGTCACGCTGCGTCAGGTTGTGTACTCGGACGCGCAGCAGACCGCAAGCGCGCTCAAGCAGCTCGTCGCCGAAAACACCAAATAGGTGGGGGCCCGCCAATAAGTAGGGGGCCCCGCCAAAGCAGGGCCCCCGAACAGCCAGCCGTCCTTGCGGACTAAGCAGAGTGTCACCTGTCACGGCAATCCCTGCCGTAGCCGTCCAATTGGTGGCTCCAGCGGCCGCACTCCACACGCAGCCGACATGGTGACAGCCGTCCCACCTAGTTTGTATCACACGGCACGTACTCCAGTCAAGCGCCCGTCGCGGGCGCCGCGCCATGCGCTCGCGGCGGCGCCTGGAATGCTCGTCCCGCACGCCAGCCTGCAACCACCTCGGGCAGTCGGTCTTGCAGGATCCCCGCGCGCATGTCGGCCATCAGGCGCGCGAGAAAGGCGAGGTTGTGTGCGCTCAGCAAGCGCACCGCCGTCAGCTCCTTGGCGTGCACCAGGTAGCTGAGGTACGCGCGCGAGAGCCCCGTCGCGCACGCCGTGCAGCAGCACCCCGGCTGCAGTGGCCGCTCGTCGGTGCGCCAGTGGCGCTTGCCCAAATCGATGCGCCAGCGGCGCGGCGCGCCGCTGTCATCCTCGCCCTGCTCGCCGTCTGCCACGAGCGCGCTGCCGTGGCGGCCAAGGCGCGTCGGCATCGCGCAGTCAAAGGTATCTATTCCCAGCTCGACGCCCGCGATCAGGTCATCGATCTCGCCGATGCCCAGCAGGTGGCGGGGGCGCAGCTCGTGCTCGCCTCCGAGCTCGGCGATCGCCATGCCCACGACCTCGTGCATCTGGGCCTTGGTGGCCCCCAGCGAGCCGCCGATCGCGATGCCGTCGGCGCCGCTACAGGCCACAGTCGCGGTTGACTGACGGCGCAGATCCTCATGGACCCCGCCCTGGGAGATGCCGTATACGAGCTGGCCCGCGGGGCCGTGCTCGCCGTGCCAGGCCAGGCAGCGCTTCAGCCACCTGTGGGTGCGTTCGGTCGAGCGCGCGGTGTAATCGCGGTCAACGTGAAAGGGCGTGCACTCGTCGAAGGCCAGCGCGATATCCGAGCCCAGATCGGCCTGTGCCGACATCGACCCCTCCGGCGTCAAAAAGAACTCACGTCCATCGACGTAGGAGCGAAACCGCACGCCTTGCTCGTCGATGGAAAGCACCGCGCCGGACGGCTGGGAATTATCGTCGTCCGCCGCCGGCAGGCGGCGGCGGTTTGACCCCTTTATCTCCTCAGAGACCCTGCCGTGGCCCATCGAGAAGACCTGAAAGCCACCGGAGTCCGTGATGATCGGCCCGTCCCAGCCCATGAACCGGTGCAGGCCGCCGAGGCGCGCGATCAAATCGGTACCCGGATTGACGAGCAGGTGAAAGGTGTTGCCGAGCACCATCTCGTAGCCCAGCGCCGCCACCTCCGCGGCCAGCAGGCCCTTGACCGTGGCCTTGGTCGCCAGCGGCACGAACGCCGGCGTATGCAGCACCCCGTGAGCTGTGCTCAGGCTGCCGGCGCGCGCCGAGCTTGAGCGATCGCGGCGCTCGATCGTAAACGCTGCCACGGGCGCATCGTAAGGGCGCGGCGGCGGGTGGTGCGCAGCGGGCGGTGGTGGGTCTCAGCGGGCGCCCGCAGCGTAGTCGTGCCTGCTTTGGCACGGCTCGATGCGGTTCCACATCTCCGTCAGCGCCGACAGCTCGTGTTGGGAGAAGCGCGACAGAAAGTGCTCGCGCACTACGTCAAGGTGGGTCCCACGGGCACCGTCGAGGCGGGCCCGGCCGGCGTCTGTCAAACATGCGTAGGCGCCGCGGGCGTCGTGTTCGCAGGAACATCGCGTCGCCAAGCCCTCGCGTTCCAGGCGATCCACGAGCCGTGTCAGGCCACTGCGCGACAGGTGCGCCTCTCCCGCGAGATCGCACATGCGCATCCGGCCAGACGGTGCCTCGCCCAAGTAATGCAACACCTCGAAGGCTCTCAGCGGCAGACCGTGTGAGTCTTCGAGCGCAAAGTCAAGGCGCTTCGCAAGCGAGGAGTGGGCTCGGAGCAGCCCACGCCATGCGCTTATCTCCCCTTCGCTCAGGCTTGGCTCCCCGGGAGCACTGGATATTTCGGTCGCGATCGACATCCCAATCGAAAAAAACGAACCGACAGACCAACCAACCGAACATAGCAGGAGCGCTCGCCCGTTCCCGTGATTTGCAGCCCAGATGCAGCCCTACCAGGCGCGTCAGGCGGCGCGTCAGGGGTCGAGCAGCGAGTGCCCCGTCATCGCCTCCGGCTGCTCGATGCCAAGCAGCGCAAGCACCGTTGGAGCCACGTCGGCGAGCACGCCACCGGCGCCCAACGTCATCTGCGAGCCGGTGGCGTCCGGCGAGCTTGGCATCGCCACGATCAGCGGCACGGGGTTCAGCGAGTGGGCGGTGTCGGGGCTGCCGTCGGCCGTGAGCATCTGCTCGGCGTTGCCGTGATCGGCGGTGATCACGCACGCGCCACCGGCACCTAGCACCGCATCGACAACCTCGCCCAGACACGCGTCAACGGTTTCTATCGCCGTGATCGCGGCCGCGATCACGCCCGTGTGGCCGACCATGTCCGGGTTGGCGAAGTTCAGGATCCCGAAGCGGGGCTGTTGGGCCTGCCAGCCGGACACCAGCGCGGACGCGGCCGCCTGCGCGGACATCTCGGGCTTGTAGTCATAGGTCGGCACATCCCGTGGCGACGCAACCAGCTGCCTGTCTTCGCCGGGGTACGGCGTCTCGGTGCCGCCATTGAAGAAGTACGTGACGTGGGCGTATTTCTCGGTCTCGGCCACGTGCAGCTGCGCGGCACCGGCACCCGCGAGCACGCTTGCAAGCGTGACGGTGGGCCGCTCGGGCGCAAACGCCACGGGGTAGGACCAGTCTTCCTCGTACTCGGCCAGCGTGGCGATGTGCTCGACCGGCGCGGCACCGCCGCGCCCCACCCAGCCGGGCAGCTGCTCATCCGTCTCACCGAAGCCGGGCTCCGCGAGCGCGCGCACGATCTCGCGCATACGGTCGGGCCGGAAGTTGAAACAGAGCACGCTGTCGGAGGCACCAATGCGGCCGTCTGATCCCGGCGGCAGGTCGATCGCGGTCGGCGCGATGAACTCGTCCGTCTCGCCGCGCTCATACGCCGCCGCCGCAGCGCCTGCGCCGTCGGCTGCGTGGTGGGCCGCCGTGGCGTGCACGAGCAGGTCATACGCGCTCTGCGTGCGCTCCCAACGCCGGTCGCGATCCATCGCGAAGTACCGGCCCACGACACTGGCGACTGCGAACCTGGCGTCAGAGTTGGCCTCACGGCACCAGCCGTCAACCTGCTCGAGAAAGGCGCGCCCGCCGTGGGGCGAGGTGTCACGACCGTCGGTGAAGCAGTGCACGAACAGCTCTCCGGAGCCGAGTTCGGCGGCCAGCTCGATCAGCGCGCGCAGATGATCAAGGCTTGAGTGCACGCCGCCGTCCGACGTCAGACCGACAAGGTGCACCCTCGGCGAGCAGGTGAGCGCGTGGGTGATCACCTCGTTGTCTGCGAGCGTGTGCTCAGCGACCGCCGCATCGATGCGGACCAGGTCCTGGCGGATGATCGCGCCGGCGCCGAGGTTGAGATGGCCGACCTCGGAGTTGCCCATCTGCCCGTCCGGCAACCCCACCGCCGCGCCGCACGTCGTCAGCGTCGTGTGCGGGCGCGTGGCCCAGAGCTCATCGAATATCGGCGTGGCGGCCAGCGACACGGCGTTGCCCGGCCCGGGCTCGGCCAGACCCCACCCGTCGAGCACCACCAGGCACACCGACGGCACACTCATGCTGCGGCGGCCACGATCTCCGCGAACGCCTTTGGGTCAAGCGAGGCGCCACCGACCAGGGCGCCGTCGATGTCCGGCAGCGCCATCAGCTCGGCAGCGTTCTCGGGTTTGACCGAGCCACCGTAGATCACGCGCACGCGCTCAGCCGCCGCGGCGCTGCGCGACTGCACCAGCGCGCGGATGAACGCGCTTGCGTCCTGCGCCTGCTCGGGGGTGGCGACCTTGCCTGTACCGATCGCCCACACCGGCTCATATGCGATCACGACCTCGTGCAGTCGCGTGTCGTCGACGCCTTCCAAATCCTGGGTGATCTGGTGGCGCAGCGTACGCTCGGTTTCGCCGTCGGCGCGCTGCTCCTCGCTCTCGCCGACGCACAAGATCGGCTGCAGCCCCGCCGCAAGCGCCGCCGGCACTTTGGCGGCCAGCGCGCGGTCGGTCTCGGCGAACAGGCGGCGACGCTCGGAGTGGCCGAGCACTACGCCATCGGCTCCCGTCTCGGTCAACATCGCCGCCGAGATCTCACCCGTAAAGGCACCCTCGGGCGCCTGGTGCATGTTCTGTGCATAGACCGCCAGCGACCAACCCGTGGCGCCTTGCACGGCTGCGCGGAGGTCTGTGAACGGCACGCACACGCCGACGTCGACCCCCCGGGGGCCGGACTCGCGCTGCGCTTGGCCTGCGCCCGCGGCTCCCGCGGCGAGCAGCGGTCGAAGCTCGGCGATGAACTGCGTCACCTCGGCCTCGGTTTTGTACATCTTCCAGTTGCCCGCCACCAGCGCGGTGCGCGGCTCACTCTGGCTGTCTGAATTCATCGTGCGGGCGTGCAGGCCAGGGCCTGGACCCCGGGAAGCGTGCGGCCCTCAAGCAGCTCAAGTGCAGCTCCGCCACCTGTCGACAGGTAGCTGACCTCGTGCTCGAGCCCAAAGTGGCGCAGGGCCGCGCCGGAGTCGCCACCGCCGACGACCGTGATCCCCGGGGCGTCGGCGACGGCCTGGGCGATCGCGCGCGTGCCCGCGGCAAACGGCTCCACCTCAAAAGCGCCCATGGGACCGTTCCAGAAGACCGTGCCGGCGCTTGCGATCTCGGCGCCGTAGCGCGCAGAGGTCGCGGGGCCGATGTCCAGCCCCATCTGGCCCTCCGGCACCTCGACGCCGTCGAGCACCCTGTACTCGGCGTCGGCGTCGAGCCGGTCCGCAATCACGAGATCGCTTGGCAGCTCCAGCCGGGCGGTGCGGTGGCCGTTGTTCTTGCCCGCACCCTCCAGCAGCCTGCGCGCATGCTCGACGTCCTCTGCCTCGCACAGCGAATTGCCCACCGCGTGACCGGCGGCGGCCAGAAACGAGAAGCACATGGCGCCGCCGATCAGGATCACATCGGCGATCTCGATGAAGCGATCGAGCACGCCGATCTTGTCGGCGACCTTCGCGCCGCCGATCACGGCCACCAAGGGCCGGCGCGGGTTGGCAACGAGTTCAGTGAGCGTGCGCACCTCTCTCTCAAGCAGGCGCCCCGCCGCGCTGGGCAGCAGCTGAGCAACCCCGCAAGTGCTGGCATGCGCGCGGTGGGCGACGCCGAAGGCGTCGTTGACATAGACGTCGCCCAGTTCCGCCAGCGCTTCCGCGAGAGCCGGATCGTTTTCGGTCTCGCCGGGCTCGAAGCGCACGTTCTCAAGCACCACGATCTCGTCGTCGGCCATCTCCTCGGTCAGCTTCAAGGCCGCCTCGCCGACGACCTCCGGCGACATCGTCACGCGAGTGCCCAGCAACTCGGCCAGGCGCGCCGCCGCGGGGGCCAGCGAGAGCGCTGCAACCGGTCGGCCACAGGGACGTCCCAGGTGGGAGACCAGCACCAGCTTGCCACCGTGCTCCCGCAACTCGGTCAGCGTCGGCAGCGCCGCGCGGATGCGTCCGTCGTCCTCCACGTTCCCGTCTCCTGTCAAGGGAACGTTGAAGTCAAC
Source organism: Chlamydiota bacterium (assembly GCA_903970125.1). GTDB lineage: Bacteria > Actinomycetota > Thermoleophilia > Solirubrobacterales > Solirubrobacteraceae > Palsa-744. Next base: position 23,643 of record CAJCHW010000214.1, on the reverse strand, counting down.
GCGCACGAGCACGCGCTTGCCGCTGACGTCAAGGTCGTCCAGAGTCCTCACGCGCGGTCCCTCCGATCGCTCACAGGACCCTCTGGACGAGGTCCACGAGCCGGTTTGAGTAACCCCACTCGTTGTCGTACCAGGCAACCACCTTGACCATCGTCTGATCCATCACCGCCGTGAGCTTTGAGTCGACGATCGACGAAAACGGCGAGCCCACGATGTCTGTCGAGACGATCTCCTCATCGGTATAACGCAGGATGCCCTGCATCGGGCCCGACTGCGCCGCGGCGTGCAGCGCACCATTGACCTCCTCGACGGTTGTGGCACGCTCGCACTCGACGGTCAAATCGACCACCGAGCCAACAGGCACGGGGGCGCGGATGGCGAAGCCGTTGAGCTTGCCGGCAAGCTCGGGGATGACAACGCCGATCGCCTTGGCGGCGCCGGTGGAAGCGGGAATCAGGTTGATCGCAGCCGCGCGCGCGCGGCGCAGATCCTTGTGGGGCATGTCCTGCAGGCGCTGGTCGGCCGTATAGGCGTGGATCGTGGTCATCAGCCCGTGGCGGATGCCGACGGTATCGGCGAGCACGCGCGCGACGGGCGCCAAGCAGTTGGTCGTGCAGGAGGCATTTGAGATCACGTCGTGGTGCTCTGGGTCATAGACGTCGTCGAAGTTGACGCCCAGCACGACGGTCACGTCAGGGTCGGTCGCGGGCGCAGAGATCACGACCTTGCGCGCACCGGCGGCCAGGTGCTTGGCGGCCCCTGTGCGGTCGGTGAAACGGCCCGTGGACTCGACCACGACATCCACCTCGAGCTCGGCCCAGGGCAGCGCTGTGGGGTCGGGCTCGGCCAGTACGCGGATCTCCTTGCCGTCGACCAGCAAAAGCTCGTTGCCCGTCACCACCTGGCCGGGAAACGGCCCCAGCACGGAGTCGTACTTGAGCAGGTGCGCGAGCGTTGCCGTGTCGGTGATGTCGTTGACAGCCACCCATTCGATCGCGCTTGAGTCCTCGCGCGCGAGCGCCGCACGCAGCATGTTCCTGCCGATGCGACCGAAGCCGTTGATCGCCACGCGTAGTGACATCTAAAGCCGCCTGGGGCCCTGGAGCAAAGAGACGAGCATTATGAAAAACACCGAGTCGCGGAGCTTGGCTCCTGCGCTCGGCGGGGCCCAAAAGGGTATCAGCGCCGCGAACTAGCCGTCCCGCGGGCGCTTGTCGAGATCGCGGTGCGCCACCGCCACGGTCAGGTCATCGCTGGCTGCATAGCGCTCGGCGAGGTGCTCGGCGACGGCCACTGAGCGGTGTCTGCCGCCGGTGCATCCGATCGCCACCACCAGGTGTGCCTTGCCCTCCTTGACGTACTCCGGCAAAAGAAAGTCAAGCAACCCGTGCAGGTGCTCGAAGAACTCCGCCAGGCGGCCGTCGCCGCCGATATAGGCGATCACGGCCGGATCTTCGCCGGTGAGCGGCCGCAGCTCGGGCACGTAGTGGGGGTTAGGCAGGAAGCGCACATCGATCGCCAGGTCCTCGTCGCGCGGCGGTCCGTGCTTGTAGCCAAAGCTCATGAACGTGACCGCGAGGCGGCCGGAGGGCTGATGCGGCAGCAGTTCGTCGGTGATCCTCGTGCGCAGGGCCGCAGCGGACAGGGCCGTCGTGTCGATCACGACGTCGGCGCGTGCGCGCAAGGGCTCAAGCAGCGCCTGCTCAGCGACCACACCGGCCGCCACGCTGCCGTCGCCGGCCATCGGGTGCCGGCGCCGGGTCTCCTTGTAGCGCGTCACGAGCGTCTCCGTGGAGGCCTCCAGAAAGAGCACGCGGTGGGCGACGCCGAGCGACTCAAGGTCGTCCACGACAGCACGCAGAGCCTCGAAGTAGACGCCCCCGCGGACGTCTGAGACCACGGCGGCGCGTTCGACCTTTGACCCCTTGTGCACGAACAGCTCGACCAGCGAGCGGATCATCGCCGGCGGCAGGTTGTCGACGCAGAAGTAGCCGGCGTCCTCAAAGACGTTCATCACGGTCGACTTGCCGGCCCCCGAGAAGCCCGTGATGATCACGAGATCCTGCAGCCGGGAACGCGGCGTGCCCCTAAGCGCCATCGTGCCCATTCTGGCGCTTGTGGCGGACACGGCCGGCAGTGCCGCGGCGCGCTCCCACTGGGCTGGACGCATACCCGCGCCTCATCCAGCCCGGTGCAGCTGCGCGTGCAGCTCGCGCGCGACCTTGGCCGGCAGCCCCGGCACCGCCTGTAACTGCTCACGCGAGGCCGCGACGATCGCATCCGGGGACCCGAAGTGCGCGAGCAGCGCTTTCTTTCGCACCGGCCCGATCCCGGAAAGCTCATCCAGCAGCGAACGCCGCAGCGCCTTGTCGCGCCGGCCGCGGTGGTGTTCGATCGCAAAGCGGTGGGCCTCGTCGCGCACACGTTGCAAGAGCTGAAGCTCGGCGGTGTGATGGTCGAGCACGAGCGGTGTGCGGCGGCCCGGGATGTAGACCTTCTCCAGGCGCTTGGCCAGCGAGATCACAGCCACGCCACGCTCGCGAAAACCCCGCAGCGGTCCCAGCGAGGCGCCGAGCTGGCCCTTGCCGCCATCGATCACGACAAGGCCCGGGAGCGTGGCAAAGCTTGCGTCATACGCCGAGTCATGCGGCGAAAGGTCGGCCTGGCGCTCAAAGGCTGCGTAGCGGCGGCTGAGCACCTCGCTCATCGACGCGTAGTCGTCTGAGCCCTCGACGTCGCGAATCGCAAAGCGGCGGTAGTCGGACTTCTTCGGCATGCCGCCCTCGAAGACCACCATCGAGGCGACAGTGTGCGTGCCGCCGAGGTTCGAGATGTCAAAGCACTCGATGCGCACCGGCGGCGCGGGCAGGTCGAGCACTCGCGCGAGACCCTCGAGCGCCTCGGCGCGACTCTGGCGTCGATGCTCGGCGCGCAGACGCTCCGACGCCAAGGCCAGGCGCGCGTTTCGCCCAGCGAGCTCCAGGATCCGGAGCTTGTCGCCGCGCTGTGGCGTGTGCACCCGCACGGGCCCGCCGCGCTCAGCCGAGAGCGCCTCGGCGATCGCGGAACGCTCGCCGACGTCGCGCGCCACGAGCAACAGTGCCGGGATCGACACCCCGCCTTGGGCGGCCGAGTAGTACTGCAGCAGGAACTGCTCGGCGACCTCGCCGGCGCTTCGCTCGGCCTCGTTGGCCAGGTAGAACGACTGACGATCGGAGAGCACTCCGTCGCGGACCTGAAAGACCTGGGCGTTAGCGTCCTTGCCCTCCACGGCCACGGCGACAGCGTCGAGCGTTCCCACAGACTCGTTGGCCACCCGCCCGCGGTCCATCAGTCCCTGCACCGCGCGCAAGCGGTTTCGCTCAAGCGTCGCCTGCTCGAACTCCTGCGCGGCGGCCGCCACGCGCATGCGCCCCTCAAGCTCACGCTCGATCGCCTTGTAGCGGCCGGAGAGCAGGTCGATCACGGCGTCGATCCCCTGCCTGTAGACCTCCTTTGAGACCAGATCCACACACGGGGCCTGACACCGCTTGATGTAGTAGTCGAGGCAGGGTGAACCGCTGCGCCGGCCGGGCTCTGTGCCCGTGCACGAGCGGAACATGAACGCCTTCGCCAGCGCCTCGAGCGTGGCGCGCACGCGCTTGGCGTTTGAATAGGGACCGAAGTAGACACGGCCCGCCCGATGCGACTCGCGCGTGAAGTAGACGCGGGGGAAGTCCTCGTCGAGCGAGATCGCGATGAACGGGTAAGACTTGTCGTCGCGCAAGCGGATGTTGAAGCGCGGGCGGTACTGCTTGATGAAGCTCTGCTCAACCAGCAGCGCTTCGGTCTCGCTGGAGACGACCACGCACTCGATGCGCTCCACCGTCGCGACCATCTCGGCATGGCCCGAGCTGACATCGCGGCCACTGCGACCCCCCTCGCTCGTGCCCGCAAAGTGAGACCCGACGCGCTTGCGGATCGACTTGGCCTTGCCCACGTAGACGACACGGCCGGTGGAGTCTCTGAACAGGTAGACCCCCGGGGCGTCGGGCAGGCTCGCGCGCTCGGCAACTGCCATCAGCGTCGGCTCGCTGGGCGAGCTTGCGACGGCGGTGCTGAGACGGTGCCTGCGCTCGGACTGGTCGCGCTCAGTAGCGCCGGGCATGGCGCACGAGCTCAACGAAGGTGTAGACGACGAGCCCGATCAGCACGAACCAGACCAGCTCGCCGACGCTCGTTTGAAACATGCGCGGCTGGGCGGCCACGGCACAGACCAAAACGGCGATTGCCGCGTACAGCAGCGCACGCCTGTGGTCGCCCAATCCGTACAGGCGGAGGTGGTGTTCGCGGTACAGCCGCACCCCAGCGAACACCAGTGCCGCGCCGAAGATCGCCGAGATCGCGGCTTCGGCGCCGTGAGCGGCGTTGGAGCCGCCGGGGACGAAGTACACCGCGGCGGCGATGACCAGGATGATCGCCCACTGGATCGCGGTTTTCAGCTGGACGGACACCAGGCCATCATAGGACGGCCCATGTGGCCCGCGGCTGTGCTGCGCGCGCGTGTGGTCCGATAGCATGAGCGCCTGTGAAGCGGCCCTCAATCATGCCCACCAAAACACTTGCTGCAGCGGCCACGGCGCTTGTGTTTCTGTGTGTGAGCGCACCGGTCGCAGCGGCCACCGACGGGCACGGCATTTACGGCGACACCACCGACAAGGTCGTGACCCTCGCCGGCTTTTGCATCATGGGTTTCTTCGTCGTCTTCGTCTGCACGATGAGCGCGATCTACGGTCACCTTGAGAAGCGCAAGGACGCGCGCAAAGCCTCACAGGCGACCCTCAGTGACGGGCGCTGGCGCGGCGGCTGGTGAGCGGACCGGTCGACCCGCTGCCTGCTGAAGGCACAGCCGCCACGGACAACCTGCCCGCAGTCAGCTACGAGCGCCTCGGTACCACGGCGCTGATCACGATCGACCGCCCGCACCGCCGCAACGCGATCGACGGCGTTACCGCGGCGGCGCTGCACGGGGCGTTTTTGCGCTTTGAGTCGGACTCCGACGCACGCGTGCTCGTGCTCACGGGAGCCGGCACGGAGGCGTTCTGCGCCGGCGCCGATCTCAAGGCCGTCGAGAGCTTTGCCGGTCGCCTGGATGCGCCCGAGGGACCGCTTGGGATCACGCGCCTTGCGTCGAGCAAGCCAACGATCGCGGCGATCTCCGGCTACTGCGTCGCCGGGGGACTTGAGCTCGCGCTCTGGTGTGATCTGCGCATTGCCACCGAGTCCTCCACGCTCGGATTGGCCGAGCGGCGCTTCGGCGTCCCTCTGCTCGACGGCGGCACGCAGCGGCTGCCACGTACCGTTGGACTGGGACGTGCGCTTGAGCTGATCCTCACGGGCCGGCTGGTCAGCGCCGCGGAAGCGCTGGCGATGGGCCTGATCACCGAGGTGGTCGCCGCCGGCAACCATCTCAAACGGGCGCTTGAGCTCGGCGATGAGCTGGCGCGCTTCCCGCAACGCGCGCTGCTCGCAGACCGCAGCGCTGTCTTTGCCGGCCTCGGCAACGAGCTTTCGGAGGGCCTGGCGATCGAGGCCTCAAACGGGCCCGACACGTTCGCGGAGGCGCTCCGCGGCGCCGGCTGGTTTACGGCGGGACAGGGACGCAGCGGTGCCGCAGTGGCAGGCACGGGGACGTCGGCAAGCTAGCGTAGGGAGACGAGACGATGACCTACTTCATCACCGGTGCAACGGGGTTCATAGGGCGCAATCTGGTTGCGCGCCTGCTCGAACGCCACGACGGCGACATCCACGTGCTGGTGCGCAAGGAGTCCGTGGGGCGCATCACCGAGCTGTCCGAGCACTACTGGCCGGCACGCGTGGACCCGCGTGCGCTGCCGCCGGCGACCACGACCAACGGCACCACCAAGGCCGCCGGCGCGCGCGCGCACAGCGCCAACGGCAAGCGCGCCAAGGCCGGCAGCACCGCCGTGGCGCGCCTGGGAGCGCTGTCGGGTCGCGTCCATGTGGTCACCGGTGACCTGCGCGAGCCGCTGCTCGGCATCGACCGTGACGTGCTGGAGGCACTGCAGGGGTCCATCGATCACTTCTTTCACGTCGCCGCGCTCTACGACATGACCGCGTCGGAGAGCTCAAACTCAGACGTCAACGTCGCGGGCACCGCGCACGCCGTCGAGGTGGCCCGCATCCTGGAGGTCAAGCGCTTTCACCACGTCTCCTCGATCGCCGTTGCCGGCTCCTACCGGGGTGTGTTCAGCGAGAGCATGTTTGACGTCGGCCAGAAGCTGCCGTCGCCCTACCACCGCACCAAGTTCGAGGCCGAGCGGATCGTGCGCGAGCAGCCCCACGTGCCCTGGCGCATCTACCGTCCCGGCATCGTCGTCGGCGATTCGCGTACCGGCGAGATGGACAAGATCGACGGGCCTTACTACTTCTTCAAGAGCATCCAGCGGCTGGGCCGGGTGGTACCCGAGTGGGTGCCCCTGGTCGGCCTCGACCTCGGCAAGACCAACATCGTGCCCGTGGACTGGGTCGCCGATGCGCTGGAGCACCTCGCGCACAAGAAGAGCCTCGATGGCGCCACCTTCCACCTCGTCGACCCCGAGGGCCAGCGCGTGGACGCGGTGATCAACGGGCTGGCCGCAGCGGCGCACGGTCCGCACTTCGCGGTCAGCGTGAACAAGCGCCTCGTCGATGCAGTGCCCACGCGCCCGCTGGCGTTCGCGCTGCGTGTGCCCGGACTGCAGCAACTCAAGACGCTGGCGCTGCGCGAGATCGGCATCCCCGAGCAGGTGCTCGCCAACATGGTGCTCGAGCCCGAATTTGAGTCCACCGAGACCCAGCGTGCACTCGCCGGCTCCGGCATCGAGCGGCCGCCGGAAATCGAGCAGTACCTGCCCACGCTGTGGGACTACTGGGAGCGCGAACTCGACGCCACGGCCCGCGGTGGTCGCACGCTCAGCGACGCCGTCTCCGGCAAGCACATCCTCATCACCGGGGCCTCCTCGGGCATCGGTCGCGCCTGCGCGATGAAGCTCGCTGCGGCCGGCGGCATCCCGCTGCTGGTGGCTCGCAACGTCGAGCGCCTGGAGCGCACGCAGGCCGACATCGTGGCCGCGGGCGGTGCCGCCTATGTCTACGCCGCCGACCTCTCGGACATGGAGGACATCGACCGCCTGCTTGAGCGAATCTTTGCCGAGAACCGCACCGTCGACGGGCTGGTCAACAACGCGGGTCGCTCGATCCGGCGCTCGATCGCGCTCAGCTACGAACGCTTCCACGACTTCGAACGCACGATGCAGCTGAACTACTTCGGCTCGGTCCGTCTGATCATCGGCGTGCTGCCGCACATGCGCGAGCGCAAGCGCGGCCACATCGTCAACGTCTCCACGATCGGCGTGCAGGCAAGCCCGCCGCGGTTCTCGGCATATGTCGCGTCCAAGGCCGCATTGGACGCCTTCACGCGTGTTGTCGCATCGGAGACGATCGGCGACGGCGTCACGTTCACGACCATTCACATGCCGCTTGTACGCACACCCATGATCGAGCCCACGAAGATGTACAAGGCGTTCCCCGCGATCTCACCCGAAGAAGCCGCGGACATGATCTGCGAGGCCCTGCGCACGCACCCCAAGCAGATCGGCACGCGCCTGGGTACGACCAGCGAAGTGCTCTACGCGCTGGCGCCGAAGATGGTCGACCGCATCCTGCACACCGGCTACCGCGTCTTCCCGGAGTCCGCAGCGGCGCGCGGCGAGAAGGTGCTCGACGAACGAGCCACGCTTGAGCAGATCGCGATGGCGACGCTGACACGCGGAGTGCACTGGTAGCACGCCGCACCGTGCGCAAGCTCGCAGACGACGTCTACCTGCTCGGAGGGTTCCCTCCCAGCGCCATCAACGTCTACCTCGTGGGCGACGTGCTGATCGATGCTGCCACGCGACAGGCGCAGGGCCGGATTGAGCGCCAGCTCTCAGACTCAGACCTCAGCGCCCACGCACTGACCCACGTGCACCCAGACCACCAGGGCGCAAGCCACCGCATCTGCACCGACCGCGACATCCCGCTGTGGTGTGGCGAGCACGACGTCGCCGCGATGGAGGTCGCGGGATCCGTGACGCCCCCCAAGGCACCCGCGGCAGTGCGCCGCTTTCAGGAACGCTTCTGGGTGGGGCCACCGCACCCGGTCGCGCGAGCGCTGCGAGAGGGCGACGAGGTTGCCGGCTTCACGGTCCTGGAGACCCCTGGCCACACCGCCGGCCACATCGCGTTCTGGCGACAGTCAGACCGCGTACTGATCGCCGGCGACGTGATCAACACGATCAACGTCTTTACTGGTCTGCCCGGCTTGCACGAGCCCCCGGCGATCTTCACCACCGACCCCGCGACCAACCGCGCCTCAATCCGCAAGATCGCGGCGCTTGAGCCGGCACTCGTGTGCGTCGGTCACGGCGGCCCGCTGCGCAATCCGGCCAAGCTCGGTGCGTTTGCAGCCAAGCTGGCGAGCTAGGCGCACCGGCGCCCGGGGGTGCCCTCAGTCCATGCCGAGTGGACCGCTCGCGGATCCGCTCAGAAACTGCCGCACGAACGGGTTCTCGGAGGCAAACATCTCGGCGGCGTCTCCGGACTCCACGATCCGCCCCTTCCACAGGACCGCGATGTACTCACCGATGCGGCGCGCGGCGGCGATGTCGTGGGTGACGACGATGTAGGTGCCGCCGTAGGTCGCGTGCATCTCCTGGATCAGTTCGCACAACAGCGCGGTGCGCACAGGGTCAAGGCCGGAGTCGGGCTCATCGAAGATGACGATGTCGGGCTCGATCGCAAGTGCGCGGGCGAAGCCGGCACGCTTGCGCATGCCCCCGGAAAGCTCGGACGGGTGCAGGTGTTCAAAGGCGCCCAAACCTACATCGGCCAAGCGCTGCTTGACCACGGTTGCGATCTCGGCCTCGGAGCGTTCGGTGTGCTGACGCAGCGGAAAGGCGACGTTGTCAAAGACCGACATCGAGCCGAAGAGAGCACCGTCCTGAAAGAGCACGCCGATGCTCCGCCGCAGCGCCAGCAGCTGAGGCAAGGGCAGCTGCGGGACCGAGTTTCCGTGCACCACGATGTCGCCGGAGTCGGGGAACATCAGCCCGATCAGGTGCTTGATGAGCACGCTCTTGCCGGTCCCCGAAGGGCCCAGCACGATCGTGATCGTGTCGTCGGGGATGTCGAGCGTGACCCCGTCGAGGATGGCAACGCCGCCCAGGCGCTTGTGTACATCGATGCAGCGGATCGACCAGCGGTTCTCGTCGCCGGGGGGGAGCGCGGTCATGGTTCGGAGGTCACCTGCGGGAACTGGCTGGTCTTGCCGTTGAACTGCAAAGGACCCTGCTGCTTGCACGCCGGCGCAGGCACCTGGTTTGGCTGCCCGGGGGTGTTGACCACCGGCACCAGTGGCGCAAACGCTTTGTGCTCGTGCTTGCCCCCGGCTTCATAGCCGATTTCAAAGGGTTCGCCGCGGAGCTCCTTGATCACGGTTTCTGAGACGTAGGCGTTTGGTTCGTCGGCCAGCGCGGGCGCCGAGTCAGAGCACGAACCCGAGCTGAAGACTTCAAGTCCTGAGGCAAGCTCAGCAAAGGCGCCGGGGAGCGGATAGGCGTTTGCGCGGCTGGTACCTACCGGCTGCGAGTAGACGGCAAGGCTTTCGGGGGTGATCACCTGCAGGCCCTTGAGGTAGTGCTCCTTGGCGACGGACGGGCCGGAGACGCTGTTGACACCGATAGTCGCCTGCGTTGCCGCAGTCGCGTTGGCAAAGAACGCCTGCAGCTCCGGCGTGTAGTCGCCGAGGTACTGCAGGAACGGGTTCAGGTTGCGCAGCTCCGGGGTCAGTTCCGAGAGCACCGGGGTCGTCTGCGAGAGCACTTCTTCAAATGCCGGCAGGCCCTTCTGGGAGGCCTTGGTCCAGGCGCCCAGCCCCTCCAGCAGACGCTTGAATGGAGGCGAAAACGGTTTGAGCGCGCCGGCCACGGTGGCGAGCTTGAGCTCGGACTTGCGGAACTCGGCGTAGAACGGGTTGGCGACGGCGGCAAAGCGGTCGAGTTCGCGCAGGGCTGTGCTGGACGAGCTCTCGAAAGCCGGCAGCGCGCGGAAGGCGGCGGCGAACTGATCGCTGGCGGCGGCAGCGGCGTCAAAGGTGTGCTCGCCGTTGACGATCAAACCTTCGAGTTGGCGTTCGCGTCCGGCGAGCGCGTTGAATACGACGCCGGTTTCATGGAAGACCGCGGTCACCGCCTGTTCCTGGGCGGCAAGCAATCCGACCAGCTTGTTGGTGTCGGCCACAAACGGTTCAAGCGATGCAAAGAACGAGTTGATGTCTTCGCCGCGGCCGCGGAAGCTGTTGGCCCAGGACTCCTGCCACAGGCGGAAGTTCTGGCGCGTGCGGGGGTTGAAAGTGGCCAGGATTTCATCGAGCGTGACCGTCGGTTCGACCTGGCTGTCCGGCAGTGTCGCGCCGTCGGCCAAGTACGGTCCGTCCTCTGCCTCGGGCCGGAGCTGCACGTATGTCTCGCCAAGGATCGTCTTGGTGCGCAGCTGCGCATGGATATCCCCTCGAAGCGGAGCGTAGCGCGAGGCAATTTCGATCGTTGCATCGGCCTTGCCGACGCTGGAGGTGATGCCCACGACCCGGCCCACCTGCACGCCGGATATGCGCACGTCGGCTTGTTCGGCCAACTCCAGACCGTTGGGGAAGTCAACGTGAAAGCGGTAGCCGTTTGGCTTCAACGGGACCGACCCGCCGAAGGACTCCCACAGGAACAGAAGCAGCCCGAAGCAGGCGAGTATAAAGACCGCGATCACGAGCAGGTTGGCCAGCGTAGGTATGCGCTTTTGCATCTAGCCCCCCGCTCCCGCACTCTTGCCGCTTGCTTCGGCGGCGGCGCACTGCGGCTTGGTGGGGAAGTTGAACAGCCCGGTCAGGACACTCGCATGCTCGTTGATCTCCGCCACGCCTTCGATCGCCGGCAGCAGCGTGCAGCGGAAGTAGACCAGCGTGTTGCCGATCGCCCCGTGGGCGTCGGCGCTTGAGTAGACGCTGTTGAGATCGTGCGCCAGCCAGGAGGCGTAGAAGAGAAAGCCGGGTTCGCTGGTGGAGGGGTCAAACGCAAGCTCGTTGACGAGTTCGTTGATCCGCGCGAAGCCGGCGGTCAGACCCGGGATCGCTTCTGAGAAGTTGCCCAGCGCCGGCTGGAACCTCGCCAGCGCAGGCTGCGCCTGCCGGGCGAAGGGCCGAATCTGGTCGGCGATGATCGGCGTTGTCTGGCGCGCAAAGACCTGGCCCGCCTGCTCGGCGGGCCCAAGCGCCTGCGCAAACGGCTCAAGCGCCTTCAACGTGGGGCCCACGACAGCTGCCGCGGTCGCGAGCTTGCCGAGGCCGGACTGCGTCTTGGCCAGCGCATTCGGCAGCAGCGAGAGCGTGCTCTGCACCGCGTGGTCCTGCGCCGCAAAGACCTTGAAGTTGGTATTTGCCGAGACCACGAGTTCGCCGATCTGCTTTTCCACGTTCGCCAGCGCCGACAACAGCGCCGTGAAGTTGCCGATGGCGCCGGCAATGTTCGCGTGGTAGTTCTGCAGTTCCTTGGTGATCGCAGCGGTGTTGCGCGCGAGCGGATCGAAGCGCTTGAAGGTCGCCGCCAGGCGGCCGCTGTTGCCCTTCAAACCGCCGGCGGCCCCCGCGAGCAGCTCTTGCAAATACGCGCGCGTTTCGCCGTCCAACGAGGCCAGAAACTGGTCGAAGTCGATGTTGGGCGCGGTCTGGTCGACACCGATCACAGCTCCGTTTGAGAGCTTGCCCGCCGACGCGTTGCCTGGATCAATCTCGACCGTCATGTCCTGCAGTTGGGTCTTGGGGCGCATCACCAAAGTGGCGTTGCGGTAGATGCGCGCGTACTTGGTTTCCAGGTTCATCTCCACCAGCGCCTGGCCGTTTCGCACTTCCACGCTGGCGATTTCGCCGATCTTGGCGCCCGCGATGGTGACCGCCTGTCCCTGGCCGGGCTCAAGCGCCTGCGCGGTGCGGAAGTAGGCGCCGAGCTTGAAGTAGCACTTGCCGATCAGCGGCACGCCGCAGGGGAGGCTCAAGCGCTCGTTTGAAAGCACGTAGCCGCCGACCAGGGCGGCCACGACGACCATGGCCACGACAGTCGCAAACGAGCGCCGGTAGCGGGCAACCTGCTCGCGGATGCCAAGGCCGTGCTCGGACTCGGCCGCGGCGTTCGACGCCGCGCGCCGCGCGCGTCGCCGGCGGGCGCTCTCTGGATCTGAGCCCGGCCGCGAACTCATCCGCTGCTCCCATCGGCCGGCCCCGAGGCGTCGGGGCCGTTGAACTGCGGCAACGCCTGCTTGTAGCACGGTTGCAGAGGTTGGTATGCGGGCTCAGACGTTGGGAAGCGCGGACTTGAGCCCAGGGGTGCCAACGCGCTGCGCGCGACCAGCACTTCGGGCGCAGCCGACGTGCTGCCCACGAGCGTGGACGGCGAGGAGCGAAGCGCCGAGCCGCCGCCGCCGACAAAGCTGCGAAAGCCGCTGAGCCCATTGCCGGTGAACGTCTGGGCGACGCTGCCCGAGCCCACCAGCGAGTACCAGAATTCCCGGAACACGCCCTGCCCACCGGTGTTTGCGCCGTCGCTCAGATGCGTGTTGCCGGCGGGAATCAGGACGTCGGTCAGGCACTGGCTGAGCAGGTTGTTCTGCTGGAACAGTGGCGTCGAGGCGCTGGTCAGACGCGCGATCGCCGGCGCGCTTTCGCGCAGCGACGAGGCCACCCCGCCGAGTTCTGAGGCGCCCAGCGATGCCCGTACCTCGGCGATCCAGGGCGACAGCGCCGTGACCGTGGCCGGCACCTGCGCCACACCCGGGAGGATCTTGAGCGAGAAGGTGCGCAGCGGCGTTAGCGCCTGGTGCAGCGTGACAAAGGCGCGCGTGGCATTGTCCAGCGCGCCTGGCAGTCCCGCCACGCTCTTTGTCACGTTCGCTGACTGGCCAGCGAACTCGCCGAGGAAGGTGTTGAAGTTGGTGATCAGTTCGCCGAGCTGAGAGGAGTGCTCGTCCAGCGCCCCCGCCACGCGCTTGATCGAGGCCACGAGCGTGGAGAGATCGTGTTCGTGGGTGCCCCCAAGCGCCTGATTGACGATCGCGGCACCGCGCAACGCCCTGGGCGCCACGCGCGCGGCTCGGTTGATCGCCTGCGCGCCGGTCAGCCCGCGTTGGCGGGGGGCCTGGTGGGCGTTTTCTGCGGCAGTCGGCGGCTGGCTGTAGGCGCGGCCCAGTTCGACCAGGACTTCCTGCAGGTTGGAGCGAGTGCCCGAGTTCAAGGCGTCGAGCACCTGGTCGAGCTGGACGGGATCCGAGGCCTGCGTGATCGGGATCGTGTAGCCAGAGGAGACAGTCGGTGCCGATGGACTGCCCGGCTGCAGTTCGACAAACCAGTTGCCTTCCAAGAAAAGGCGCGGGCGGATCGTGACGGTGGCGTCTTCGTGAATCGGCAGGCCCCCGGAGCCGATTTCCATCCCCATCTCGCCGGCATCGCCGTGGCGGGAGATCGACGTGACCTTGCCCACGTCAACGCCCGCGACGCGCACCGGCGACCCCGGCGCGACGTCCAGGACCGTCGGGAAGACCGCGTTCAAGCGGTAGCCGTGGGTGAAGGGGATGTGTTTGCTGAAGCCCGCGTAGACAGCGATCGCCACGACGATCAGCAGCACGATGCCCGTGCGCAGCGGGCGCTTGGCGCGCAAGAGCTCGGCCGCAGGCACCTCGTCGCGGCGGCGCAGCCAGCCGCGGATGCCCGGTGTGCGCGTCGGTGGCGAGGAGTGCCCGCCGTTTGACCCCGTCGCGGCGCTCACTTCTTCGCGCCCTTCTTGGCGCCCTTGGTGGCAGGCGCCGAAGTCGTGGTGATGCCGAGCGCCTTGGCGGTTGAAGCCGGGTAGGGCTTGCCCAAGAGATCTTCGTCGCGCGTGGTCTTTTCGGTCCCGTTGCCGACGCGAGGCGCGTGACCGATCGCCGTCTTTTCGGGTTCGTAGACCTCGTTGCCCGCTTCACAGACATCCGGCTGCCCCGGACCCGCGACGTTCGGATACGGGTTGGCGTGCAGGTAGTTGGCGTTGTACTGCTTTTCGCTCGCAGCGCCGCCCGCGGGGGTCGAATCGGCCGGCGCCGACGCTGGTCCGCCCTCGCTGTTTGACCCGCTGGCGGCCAGCAGCACGCCAACCTGTGCCGCAGTTCCCGCCCCCAGGTCCTGGTCAAGCAAACTCGCGATGTTGCGGAAGGCGAGCGTGATGTAGTTGCACGTCGCCTGCTCGGGGGCGATCGACGCCACCACGGTGTTGCCCAATTTGGCGGTCAGGGAGAGCTCTTCGACGGCGAGCGTCACGACAGGGTTCGTGGAGAAGGTGCGCAGCTTGCCCAGGAAGCTTTCAAGGCGCGTGTTCAGCGCCACCGCAGCCTTGAGGTTGACCGAGCCGGCGCTGACAGCGCCGGCAAGCGGCTTTGCAGCGGTGACAAGGGCTGCGGCGCTCGGGCGCAGCAGACGCATGAACTGCGCCGACTTCTTGAAGAACGGCTGCTCGTAGTGCAGCGAATAGGTCGCTTGCCGCAGCGCCGCCGGTCCGCCTTCGATCGCTTTTTCGATCGAGCTCGGCACGGATGCCCACGCTCCAAAAAAGGTGTCGAGATCGCTGAAGAAGGCAGCGTTGGTCTCCGCGACCACGGCCGACTGCTGCGCCGGGCGATCCAGCGCGCGCCAGAATTCGCCGAAGCCCGTGCGCGGCGCCGCGAGGTTGCGCATGACCGGGATCAGGTTGGCCGTCAGCGGACGCAGCTGGTGAAGCGTTTCGTTGAGGCTCGGACCGCGTTCGGCGAAGCCGTTGCCGCCGTTGATCAGGTTTTCCTGGCTGGCCTGGCGCGTGCGCTTGTTGAACATGTCGAAGAATTCGTCGAGCTCAACCGGTTCGCGGTAGTGCGACAGGCCGATCGTCGAGCCCGACTTCAGCGTCTGCGCCGAGCTGCCCTTGATCAGTTCGAGGTACTTCAGGCCGACCGAGGAGCGCGAGAGCACGCTCGTGTCGGTGTCCGCCGGCAGCGGTTCGATGTTCTTGTTGAGCTTGAGCTCAGCGATCGCGATCGACCGGCCCGTGCCCGGTTCCTGGTAGGGGACGAGCTTGGCGACCAAGCCCACGCGGGTGCCCCCCATGCGCACGTCGTTGCCTTTAATTAGTCCGTCGGCGTCGGGCAGGCGCGCCTGGATGTTGTAGGTGGGCACGAACGGCAGGCCGTTGTTGGCGTTGTAGGAGAGGTACACCGCCACGACCACCAGGAGCGTGGTGACAGCGCCGATGAGCAGCGGGTTGCCCGCGATCGAGACCTTGCGGCGATTGCCCATCACGGCACCTCCGCGGGGTCACAACCCAAGAGGGGGCTGTCGGCAAACGGCGAGGAGCCGTCGCCGGCCGGCGCCGTGGCGGCGCCCGGGCAGCGGGTCAGCTGACCGGTCTTCAGTCCTTGCAGGCCTTCCTGGGGCGTGACCGGCTTGAGCGTGTTTTCCGTTTCCAGCTTGAACGTGTCGAACTGGGGCAACACGTGTGCGTAGTGGCCGTCGGCGTCGTAGTAGGCCGTCGCCTCGCCGAAGCCGCGCACGAAACCCTCAAGATCGGGGGAGTACGGCGCAAACAGCGCCGAGTCCGGCAGCCCTTCGCGTAGCGCCTTGACCGTGTTCGGCGACGCCGTCTGCAGGGTCTTGGCGAGATTCGGCAGCGCCAGGGCGGCATCGGTGAGGTCGTTGTCCGGTCCCGGCTTGTCGATCGCCACGCTGAGGTCGTGCACGACCGGCGTGGCCTCGACCAGCAGCGGCGCCAGCCGTTCAAACAGCGACGGCAGGGTCCTGGTGTCGGTCTTTGAAAGGTTGACCAGGCGCGTGAGCGCGCTCAGCGTTGACGGCAGCGCCTTGAAGGTGGCCGTGCCCTGCGTGAGCGTTTCCGGCAGCTGCTTCAAGCCGCTCTCGAGGTTTTCCTGTTGGGAGCCGATTGCGGCAAAGGTCGCGTCGGCGTTGCCGATCAGACTCTGCAGCGAAGCACTACGGGAACCGATCACGCTCGTGGCCTGCGCCACATTGATCAAAAAGTCGGTGAAGGTACGTTCGTCGTGGCCAAGTTCGGCGAAGACGTGGTCCAAGGACTGAAGCGTTGCGGGGAAGTAGCCGACGGCGGAGTTGACGTCTCCTTCAACGCCCGAGTACTGCTCGGCGAAGCCTTCGATCACCTGCTGCAGGCCTCTGCGGGTGTTCACGTTCAGCGAGTTGAACAGTTCATCGAGGTCAACCGGGTTAGAAGTCTTCGTGATCGTCGCGCCCGCCGGCAACGCCGGATAGTTGTTGGGCCCCGGCGTCAGCGCGACATAGCGGTCCGCCACGCCCGAAAGCGATGGAACCCGGATTTCGGCACTCGTGCCCTGATGCAGGGGCGTCAGCGACGAGCTGACCGAAACCGTGACCACGGCTTTGTCGTCGTGGCTGAGCGTGATTTCTTTGACCGAGCCAACGGGCACTCCGCCGACCTCCACGGGATCACCCAGGACCAGCAACTCATCGCTTGAGAACACGAGCTTGTACTGCGCGCCCGATGAGGCCGTCAGCGCCACGTAGGCGATCACCACGAGCACGAACACGAGCAGGCCCGCGAGTGCGCCGCGAAGGCGGCCTTGAAGCGAAGCGCGCCTAGATGGAGCGGTCGGGCCACTGCGCGGCGGCGGCACGGGCGCCGAGGACCTGGGTGGGCTAGCGATCGCCATCAGGGACCTCATTCGCCGAGCAGGTAGTTGAGCAACAGACGCGAGGCACCGGAGCCCGAGCCGGAGGCGTGTTTTGAGCGTTCCAGCAGCCCCAGCGTGCGCGCGAGCGTTGCCTGCGAGGCGCTTTGGCCGGCTGCGGAGGCCGAACTGTGCGCAGAGCTCGTCTGCGCCGGGGTCGTCTGCCTGGAGAAGTTCCCTTCACATTCACCGCTGCCCCCACCGCCACTTTTCGGCGTGGCGCGGGCCTGGAAACAGTTGCCGGAGATCAGCGCGGTCCGGAGGAAGTGCCCGAGCGCGTCGTAGCCGTTGGTCGCGCCGGACGCCAGGAAGAGCGTGTCCATCAGACGCTCGATGCCACCCGTCGTGCGCAGGCTTTCCAAAAGCCCTGAGAAGTTGCCCGCGAAGGGCTTGGCCGCGATCCCGAGCGCTTGCAAGCGCTGGAGCAGCGGTTCGCTGGCCTGGAGCGCGCCGCCGGCGCTGGGGCCGAGCTTGCCCAGGCTGGCGAAATACGTGCTCGAACTTTGCGCAAACGCGGGCAGTCCCGTGAAGATCTGATCGATCGACGGCGCCGCCTTGCCCAGGTCCGAGAACACCGGGGTCGTTTCGTCGGCGAAGGTTGCGATCCGAGCCATCGCCGGCCGGATCTGTTCCAAGAACGCAGGAAAGTCTGCGAGCGTCTGCGCGAGCTGCTGCTCGTGACGCGCGCTGGCTGTGCCCACGGTGTTGCTTGCCACGAGGAAGTCGGCCACACGCCGGCGCACCGCCGCAAGCGGAGTCAACGCCTTGTCGGAGTCGACCGCCAGCCTCGACAGAACGTGGTTCTCGTTGGCCAGAATGGCCAACACGCGGTTGGTTTCCCGCAGTGCCGGGCTGGCACGCAAGATCACTTCGTGGAGGTCTTCACCGCGCCCAGTGAGCCCAACCCCGAGTTCGTTGAGGATGATCCGCAGCCGCTGAGCCTCCGGCAGCTGCGCGATGTCCTGGAGCAGGTCCGGATCGACCGGGCTTGAGGTGTTGGTCACGGGCAGCAGGCGCTGACCTGCGCCTTCCTGGCCCGACGGGACCACCGCCAGCTTCGGTGGCAGCGCAGCGCCTTCGGCGTGTGCTTCGGTGGGGCGGCAGTCGACGTACTTCTCGCCCAGAAGCGACTGCGGCCTGATTATGCAGTAGGCGTCGGTGCGAAAGTCCTGAAAGCCCGGCGCCGTGATGTTTATGACCACCGCCGCCTTGGCCTGCGGCGTCGGCGTGACCGAGGTCACGCTGCCAACCGGCACGCCGGCGATCTTGACCTGCTCACCCGGCGTCAGGTTGGCGGCGTCGTCGAAGATGGCGCGCACCTGGTAGGGGTGAGAGGAGCCGCTCACGAGCACGAGCACGAGCGCAAGCAGCGCCAGCGCCGCGCAAGCGGCGACCACTGCCCGGCGGCCGCTGTTTCCAAGCAGCGCCGTCACCTCAACGGGAACCCTTGCTCAAAAGCCGATCCTTCGCCTATGTCAGACCCTCTGTGCGCTTCCGTCAAAAGATCTGTGGCGAGTGCCCAGATCACTGGCATCTTCAACTCGCACGCACCGATCCCCTGCCTCCCTGCGACCCCCGGTTTCGTGTGCTTGAAGCCCACGGCGCCACCAGCCAGCCGTGGCGACATCCCAAGGCCGCCAAAACGGCCAAAACTCCCTGCCAGCACCCCCGAATGCTACCCGGATCGCCACAGGCAAGCCTCGCCCAGCCGCCAGCCCTCGCGCCTGTGCGCGGCGGCCGCCAACAACGCACGCGGGCGGGGTGGCATCGCTGCCATCCCGCCCGCACCCGGACCCATCAAAGTTGCGCGCCGCAAGCGCAGCGCTGAGGCCTACTTCTTGGTCGGGCAGGGCACCTTCGTGCTCGCCGTGACCGTCGATCCCGCGATGCTGGGATTTGTGATGCTGCCAAAGGTCAGTTCGGCCTTGGCCGGGAAACCGCCCTTGGGACACTTCTTGGGGATCGTCCCGTAGTAGAGGGCCTTGCCGCCCTTCTTGATCGCCCCGCCCGCGACGTTGACGATGTTCACAGCCGAGGCGTCGGGGGCTTCTGAGACCGTTTCGATCAGCGGCACGTGCACCGTCAGCACAGGGCCGGAGGCCGGGAACGCCCAGGAGCCCGTGGCCAGCTTTTCGATCTTGACCGGCGTGTCGCCTTCGATCCAGAAGTCAAGACCCCCGGCGACGAAGAACGGTTCCACCTTGACGGTCTCTTCCACGCGTTCGCTGCCGAGGCTCACAAAGCCCTTGGTCGAGCCAGCCGGGCCCGCCTTGGACTTGGCCGGACAAGCGCCGCCACCGCCATGTTCAAGCGTCGCCCCAGTGCACGTGGGAAAACCGGAGGTGTGGATCTTGGTCCCCTTCGGGAAGTAGACCTTGACTTCGGTCAACGGCGGTGGGCCACCATCGTATTCGTTGCCCGTGATTTCGAAGATGGTTTCCAGGTCGGCGCCGGCGCCGAGAATGTTGCCCGTGTGGGCGAAACCCGGGATCGGCAGGATCTTGGCGTGCGCAGTGACCGTCGGCGCTGCCGAGGCAAGCGCCGGCGCCACAGCCGCAACGGCCAGCGTGCCCGCGGCGATCAGGGCACCCAGGCCCAGGACGCGCGAGCGCCCGCGGCGCCGCGGGGCAACAGCGACGAGGGTTGAATCGGTGGAGGCTTCGGTAATCGGCATTCTCTCCTCAGTTCTACTTTTCACTTCACATGGACAGGACAGGTCGGCCGCTGGCTACCGGCTACCCCCGGCGCACTGCGACCAAACCGGCGAGACCAAGTCGAGCAACAAGCTCAAGGAAGGACCCCCGGTATGAGTTAGAACACGCGCCAGCTGCTGTAGTAGTGCCTGGCGCAGCGTCGATCATAGCCAGAGCCTAGTACTACAACGCCGCCGCGCCGGGCCGGATGTGGCCCACCGTCAGGCACGCCCGCCCAGGTCAAGCTGAGAGCCGGCGAAGTGCACGCCCACGGGCTCAAGGATGACCTGGCGCTCACCCGCCTCGACCGTTCCCGCGAGCGTCGCCTCAAATCCCGCCGCCTGCGCAACCGCCTGCACGGCCGTGCCAGTGCCAGGCCTGGCGCACAGCGCCAGGCCCACGCCCATGTTGAACGTCGAATACGCCGTCGGCGCATCCATCTTCGCCTCGTCAACGAGGAACTGCAGCACCTCCGGAACCGGTGGCAGCTGTGCGATGCGGTATGTCAACTCCTTGGGCGAGCGCATCAGCTTCAGCAGCCCGTGTCCCGTGATGTGGCTGATGTACGTCGGCACCAAGGCATCGGCCAGCAGCGCCTCGACCAGGGGCGAGTAGAGCGCCGACGGATCGAGCACCGCATCGCCCAGCTGCCTGCCTGAAGCGATCGCCGTCGCGTAACCGTCCGGCAGCCGTCCAGCCACCATTCGCGCCACCGAGACCCCGTTGGCGTGCAAGCCCGTCGAAGCCACAAGCACGATCTCGTCGCCCGCCCCCAAATGCTCGCCCAGGATGGGCTCGATCCCGTCCGGGATCACCCCCACCGCGCTGCCCGCCAGCTCGATCTCGCGCTCGGCCACCAGCCCGGTCAAAGACGGCGACTCGCCGCCGCCCCAGACACACCCCGCGTCAACGCACGCGCGGCTCCAGCCTTCAATCAGGGCCTGCGCGAGCTCGTGCTGTGCGTACCACTGCGACGAGCCCGTGGCGAAGTACGCGTTTACGACCGCCGGCGCGGCACCCACGCAGCACAGATCGCCCACGATCGCGGCCACCGTGTCGTAGGCGACATCGGCAAAGCGGTTTACCCCGAGCTGCTCGTAGACCTGCCTGGCGACAATCGACTTCGTGCCCAGGCACTCGAGGACAAAGGCGAGCCGTCTGCCCGCCAACTCCAACACGAACGCCGGCGATCCACGCGAGCCGTCAAGCGCCCTGCCCCCGCGCGCCAGCAGCAGGTCCGAGGTCGCCAGCGCCGCCGCCACCGCATCGCGCTTGCCCGCATCCAGCGTCTCGTAGTCCACTCCCGCCTGCTTATAGGCGTCGCGGCCCACCTTTGGCGTCGCATCGCTCATCGCGACCGCGATCGTATCCGCACCGCTGCGCCTGCCCCGCCCAGCCATCGCTGCCGCCCGGCTCCTGAGCTAAGCTCGCGCCGTGGGTGGTCGCACGACTAACGCTTTGCGCGTATGCGCGCTCGTCGCCGCCCTTGCGCTGGCCGGGTGCGGTAGCTCGGCCGCCCCCACCGCATCCACGGGCGCCAACACCAGCCCGAGCGTCTACGCCGGTCACATCTGCGCCGCCGTCGGCAGCTGGCTGGACACGCTTCAACACAGCTCCAATGGCATCGCCAAGCAGCTCGCACCCGGAAGCACGCCCGCGCGCGCAAAGCAGGCGCTGCAAGCGCTGCTTGCCAGCTCCGTGTCGGCCTCTGAAGCGATAGTGAAGGAGCTGCACGCGGCCGGCACGCCGGAAGTGGCCAACGGCAATCGGATTGCAACCTCGCTGTTGAAGGCCTTCGAGCACGCGACCACTGCGCTTGCGCGCGTGCGGGAAAGCGTCACGCGTTTACCAACGGGCGACCGCGGGGCTTTCCTGACTGCCACCAAGTCCGTGAGCGCGGACGTGCGGGCCTCGCTGTCGGGCATTTCCGGCGGCCTCGCCCCGCTGCGCAGCCCCGCGCTGCAGAAGGCCGCCGCGACGGCCCCCGCGTGCTCGGCCATCGGGGCCGGTTAGGCCCCTGACGGCGCTGCCTTAGTCACGCTGTCAGCCTGCGCTCGGGTCGGGGTCGGCGAAGATTGGCGCGCGGTCTTGTATTCTCGCCGCGTGGTACCCATGCCCAGACACCCCCGCAGGCCACTCGCGATGGTGGCCGCTGTCGCACTTTCCGTGGTGCTCGTGACCGGCTGCGGCCGCAGCAGCACACCCACCGGCACCGTGACCGCCGCAAGCTATGTGGGCCAGCTCTGCACCTCGGTCGTACAGTGGTATCGCGAGCTTTCCGTTCACCGCGCCAAGCTCGAAGGTGAAACGGGCTCCACGGCAACGCCGGCAAGCAGCAAGAAAGCGCTCGAAAGCTTCCTCGCCGTCACGATCACCGAGACTGAAGGCGTGATCAGCGCACTGCATGGCGCAGGCGTGCCAGAGGTCAAGAACGGCTCAACCGTTGCGATGGCGCTCGTTTCCGCTTTCGAAACCGCCGATTCAACGCTGAAGGCACTGCAGCCGCAGGTAACGGCGATCCCGGATGCTGACAACGCAACCGATCAGGCTGCTGCTGCGGCTGCGAGCAAGCACGTGACAACCGCGGTCGAGGCGATCCCGCTGAGCTTTGCCACGCTGGGCGGAGTGACCAGCCCAGAACTTGACAAGGCCACAAGCGAAAGCGCCGCCTGCAAGAGCGTCGGCGCGCGGCCTAAGGCCGCCACCTGATCGTCGCAAGCCTGCCGCGCACGCGCAGCGCTGTCGCCCTCAGGCTGACCGTCCAGGCTGCGGCGACAAGCACGCCCGAGAGCACGAACACGACCCACGCGGCCGTTTCCGGTCGGCCGTGCGCAGTGACGGGCACAAGCGTGGCACTTGGCAGCGCCAAGGGGTGTCCCGCCGCCGCCGCAACGCGCTCGATCGCCGTCAGTGCCGCCACTGCGACTCGATCTCCGTCCCCGGGCGTCGGCACGCGCTGGAGCGCCACGCGCTCGGCGCCAAGCGATCCGCCGTCGCGGTAGATGCCAACGCCGGCCGGCATCACCACCAGCAGCGTTCCGCGGTAGACCAGCGAGAGCTCGTCGCCGAGGAATTCCGCATAGGCCTGCGGCTTGCCCCACAGTTCGCTCACCGAACCAAGATCGGCCGGCGAGACGATCAGTGCCAGCCGCAGCTGATAGCCGCTTTTTGCGGCCTCCTGGAGCAGCGCTGCGAGTTGCGCCTGCCGGCGCGACGGGACCGCCGCATCGAAGGGCAAAAAAAGTGGCTGTGTGACCAGCACGTCGCTGGCCGGGTCGCCGTCGGCGCGCGCGCGGGCGGGAGCCCAGCCGGCGACGAGCACTACGATCAGCGTCAACAGCGCCAGCCGCAGCCGCAGCTGCAGCCGCAGGGACACGGATGCCCACGAGCGCGGTGTTGGAATGTGCGCAGAGTCCGCGAGCATTGATGATCCCCAAGCCCATGCAGCTCCGAGCCACAGCGGCCCAGGTGCCCGGCGGAAAGTCTATGCGCGCACGTCTGGCTGCGGCCGCGCTGCTGGCTCTCCCGGCCCTGTTGGCGGGCTGCGGCATGTCCGGCCGCCAGGGCGCCGCATCCCCCATTCCCAAGCAGTTGCTTGCCCAGGCGCGACCGATCGGCCGCGGTCCACGTTTCTCTCCCCCCGCCTCAGGCCCTGTGGGCAGGCCCTGCACGCCGGCGCTCGGCCCACGGGTTGCCGCGCACATCGAGGTGTTCGCAGCCAACCGCGCGGTCATCGTCGCAGCGGGGATCGGGATCAAGGGACCCCAGATGGACTCCACGGGACGGATCACCCACGCCCGTTGCTACGGCCCGCTCGTAACGCTTGAACCCACCGGCGTCGTGCTCGCGCGCCGCGGCGCCCGTGTGGTGCTCGCGACCCTCTTCGCTGCCTGGGGCCAGCCGCTTTCGCGATCGCGCCTGGTGTCGTTTGGCGCATCGCCGGGCAAGCA
Organism: Chlamydiota bacterium; assembly: GCA_903970125.1. GTDB lineage: Bacteria > Actinomycetota > Thermoleophilia > Solirubrobacterales > Solirubrobacteraceae > Palsa-744. The sequence continues at coordinate 161 of CAJCHW010000214.1, read as the reverse complement.
CGTGACCGTGTTCGTGGATGGCACGCGCTGGCTCGGAAGGCCGGGGAGCGTGCCCATCGGCGCGCATGATGAGATCGTCGCCGAGGTCGGCCCCTACGTCCCGCCGCATACGCACTTCACGTTCGCGGCCGGCAGCTGATTGGCGCGCTCCCGCCGGTGGG
>CAJCHW010000213.1 GCA_903970125.1 Chlamydiota bacterium | reverse complement strand
GACGCCGTTCCGCGCGAGCTCGGGGACATCTTCATCTGCCCGCCGTGGACCGCCGATGTGCGTGCCGCTGTCGTGCACGGGGTCCTGCATCTCGTGGGCATGGATCACGAAACCGACGATGGCCAGATGCTTGCACTGCAGGCGCGCGTGCTTGCCGCCACGACCGGTTCCGCGTGAGCACGTGGTGCGGCATGGTGGCGCTCGCCGGTCGCCCGAACGTCGGTAAGTCGACACTGCTCAATGCGCTCGTCGGTACCAAGGTGGCGGCGGTGTCTGATCGTCCGCAGACCACTCGGCGCGCGATCCGAGGCGTTTGCACGCGTGGCCCGCACCAGCTCGTGCTCGTGGACCTGCCCGGCCTGCAGCGGCCGCGCGACGCGTTGACCACACGCATGGCGGCGCGGCTGCGGTATGAGCTGGGGCAGGCCGACGCGGTGCTGATGATGCTCGCGGCGGACGAGAGAATAGGCGGCGGCGATCGCTTTATCGCCAAGGCGCTGGCCGGCGGGGGCATCCCCGTGACGATTGCCCTGAACAAGGTCGACCGGCTCAAGCGGCCGCAGATCGCCCCTGCGCTGCAAGCCGCCGCGGATCTGGGCGTGGGCGACGACATCTTCCCGATCTCCGCACGCACCGGCGCGGGAGTTGACGAGTTGACCGATCACCTGGGCACGCTCGTGCCCGAGGGCCCCTTTCTGTTCGCCGTCGATCAACACTCCGATCAGTCACGTGAGCTGCTCGTGGCAGAGCTGATCCGCGAGGCCGCCATCCGGCGTACCCACCAGGAGTTGCCGCATGCGCTGGAGGTCGTCGTCAACGAGATCGAGTGGCCGCGGGATGATCTCGTGCGCATCCGCGCCCTGATCCTGGTTGAGACCGTCTCCCAGCGCGGCATCGTCGTGGGGGCGCAGGGCAAGATGATCAAGGCCGTCGGGACGGCCGCCCGCAGCGAACTCGAACGCGCACTCTCGGCGCACGTGCACCTGGACCTCTCCGTGCGTACGCGCCGCGGATGGCGCGCCGACGAGGCGCTGCTGGACCGCCTGGGCATCACCTGAGCACGGCGTCGGCGTGAGCGGGGCGCGGGCGTGAGGCACGGCGTTCAGCCCGCGGCCAAGCGGTCGGCGATCTGCGCCAGCGCCGCGGGGTCCAACCGCGCCTGGAAGATGAACGGCACTGCCAGGACATGCAGATGTTGTCTGCGCAAGCGCGCGATCTGGTTGTGCTGCAGCCGCGCACGATCAGCCACGAACAGCGCCGCGCGCGCGGCGCTACCAACGGTGCCCGAGCTCTCCAGGGTCGCCAAGCGCCGCAACTCCTCGGAGCTGAAGCGGCGCGGGAAAGTGCCGTTGACGATGACCGTGTCCAGCTCGCGATGCATGTCGCGCTCCAGGCCCTCGGCGAGCTCGAGTGTCTCGGTGATCGCCATCTCGCTTCCCTGCGCCACCGCCACGTAGCCGGTGCGATCTCGGTCCGCGAGCAGATCGCCCACGTGCCGGATCTGCGCAGCGACCGGCCCAACGCGGGCGATTGCGCCGTACGTGGCCGGTGACCGCACCAGCGCGAGCGCGTGGCCTGTCGCCGGCGCGTCGAGGATCACGAGGTCGTAGCGGCCGCCCCGCTTGCGCCAGCGCTCCGACTGTGTGAGCTCCCACACCTTCACCAGGCTGACGAGCTCCTTGGCGCCGGGGGCCGCCGCTGCAAAGGCGCGAAAGCTCGACCGCGATGTCAGCAGGCGGGCGGGGACGCTGCCGCCGACGGCGGTCAGCCACTCCACCAGCGCAGCGTCGGGATCGATCGTGATGGCCCACAGGTTCTCCGTGAGTTTTGTCTCGCCAACGCCCGCTTCCACGGCGAATAGACCGGTCGCGATCTGCTGGCCACCCATCTCGACGACCAGCGCGCGCAGTCCGTTGCGAGCCGCAAGCAGGCCCAGCGACGTTGCGATCGTGCTCTTGCCGACGCCCCCCTTGCCGGTGACCACGATCAGCTTGCGTGTCATCAGCGAAGTAATCATGCGCGCAAACCAGCTGAGTCTAGGTGCCTACAATCGAGCCTATGGGTGACGCCGCGACGCATAGCGAGGCCACTGGATCCACAGCTGTGGAGTCCCTGTTGTCCTTTGACGAGCAGGGGCTGGTTCCCTGCGTGGTCCAGGATTGGGCGACCGGCGAGGTCCTGATGCTGGCCTACATGAACGCCGAAGCGCTCCAGCGCACCCGCTCCACAGGCGAGCTTCACCTCTACAGCCGCTCCCGGGCCGAGCTTTGGCACAAGGGCGCCACGAGCGGCAACGTACAGACGGTGCGCGCGTTGCGCGTCGATTGTGACGGCGACGCGCTGCTTGCGCTCGTCGAACCGGCCGGGCCCGCCTGCCACACGGGCCAGCGCACATGCTTCTATCGCGGCGAGCTCGAGCCCAGCGCACCGGCCGAGGTGCTGCCCGGTCTTGAGCGCACACTCGTTGCCCGCGCAGCCGAGCGGCCCGAAGGCTCATACACGGTGGCGTTGCTCGACGACCCGCCGCTGATTGGAGCCAAGGTGATGGAGGAGGCCGAGGAGGTGGCGCGCGCCGCGCGCGAGGAGTCCGATGAGCGCGTCGACGAAGAGGCCGCCGACGTGCTCTATCACCTGCTCGTGCTGATGCACAGCCGCGGGCGTGCCCTGGCCGATGCCGAGCGGGTGCTCGATGGCCGTCGTCGCTGACAGCGCCGCAGCCCGCGACACGGGTCACAACCTGATCCCGGTCTGCGAGCGTTTTATCGACGACTGTGAGACGCCTGTGTCGGCTTTCCTGAAGCTGCGCGCCCTTGCCCCGACCGAACCGGCGTTTTTGCTGGAGTCCGCCGAGCAGGGCCGCCAGGTGGGCCGGTGGTCGTTCATCGGCATCCGTCCGCGCTCGGTGTTGCGTTGGTCGCTGGCCGATGGCGGCGATCCATACGCGCTGGCGTCGGACGCCGTCGCTCGCTTTCACCAGATGCCCCTCGATGACGCGCCGCCTTTCACAGGCGGCGCCGTGGGCTTCTTCGGTTACGACCTCGTGCGCACCGTCGAGCCCCTCGGCGACCCGCCCCCGGATGTGCTCGGGCTGCCGGACATGGCGCTCATGCTCTCCGACGTGCTCGTGACGTTCGACCACCTCAAGCACACGATCACGATCCTGGCCAATGCCGACTTGGAGGCCGAGCCCGACGTGGCGCGTGCGACAGCCAAGGCCGAGCAAACAATCGCCGAGGTGCGCGCCGCGCTGGCTGGGCCTGTGCCGGCATCCGGCCACGTCTCGGCCGGCAGGACCATGCCCACATTCCAGTCGAACATGACGAGCGCGTCATTCGAAGCGATGGTTGCCCGCATCATCGAGTACATCTATGCTGGCGATGCCTTCCAGGTGGTGCCATCGCAGCGCTGGTCAGCGCCCACGCCCGTGAGCGCGCTTTCGATTTACCGCGGTCTGCGCGCGGTCAACCCCAGCCCCTACATGTACTTCCTGGATTTTGGCGACTTTCAGATCTCCGGCGCGAGCCCCGAGCCGTTGCTGACCGTCAGCGGTCGCCGCGTGAGCACGCGCCCGATCGCCGGCACGCGCCCGCGCGGCGCGAACGCCGCGGAGGACGAGCGCATCGCCTCGGAGCTGCTGGAGGATCCGAAGGAGCGCGCCGAGCACGTGATGCTCGTGGACCTCGGCCGCAATGACCTCGGGCGCGTATGCGAGGCCGGAACCGTGGAGGTCGAGACCTTCATGTCGCTGGAGACTTACTCGACCGTGATGCACATCGTCTCCTCGGTCGCCGGGCGCCTGCGCGAGGACGTGACCGCGATGGATGCCCTGCGCTCGGTGCTGCCCGCGGGCACTCTCTCCGGCGCGCCCAAGGTCCGTGCGATGGAGATCATCGACGAGCTTGAGCCTGTCAAGCGCGGCGGCTACGGCGGGGCCATCGGCTACCTCTCCTATGGCGGTGACCTCGACACGTGCATCCATATCCGCACCGTGATCGTCAAGGACGGGACTGCCCACATTCAGGCCGGCGGCGGGACCGTTGCCGACGCCCAGCCCGCCTATGAGTTGGCCGAGTCCGAAGCCAAGGCGCGCGCGCAGTTTGAGGCGATCGCGCTGGCCGTGGCCCAGCCGCAGTGGCCATGACCGTGAAGCTGCTGATGATCGACAACTACGACTCCTTCACCTACAACCTGGTGCAGTATCTGCAGGAGCTCGGCGCCGAGGTGGTCACCGTGCGCAACGATCGCGCCACAGTTGACGAGCTGCTCGCGGGGGGCTACGACCGCTGCGTGGTCTCACCGGGCCCGTGCACGCCGGACAAGGCGGGAATCTCACTGGAGGTGGTCAGGCGCATGCCCGAAGCCGGCATCCCCACGCTGGGGGTGTGCCTCGGCCACCAGGCGCTCGCGCAAGCCTTCGGCGGTCGTGTCGTGCTGCAGGCGCCCGTGCACGGCAAGACCTCTGTGATCGAGCACGACGGGCGCACGATCTTTCGGCGGCTCTCATGTCCGCTTACGGTCGGGCGCTACCACTCGCTTGTCGTTGACCCCGAGCTACCGGACTGTCTGGAAGCCTCAGCGCACAGCGACGACGTGCTGATGGCGCTGCGCCATCGCGAATTGCCCGCCGAGGGCGTGCAATTTCACCCCGAGTCCGTCCTCACCGACGAGGGCAAGCTGCTTTTGGAGAACTTCCTCGGTGCCTAACCCGATTCTGACGCGCGCGATCGACGCGCTTGCGGCAAGGCAAGACCTGAGCTCTGCGCAGACCGAGGAGGTACTCGCCGAGATCATGCACGGCGATGTCTCCGACGTTCAGATCGCGGGCTTTCTGATCGCGCTGCGCACCAAGGGCGAGACTGTCGAGGAGCTTGTCGGTCTTGCACGCACGATGCGCGCGCTTGCCGTACACGTCGATGTCGATCGCAACGACCTCCTTGATACCGCCGGTACCGGCGGTGGTGCTACGACCTTCAATGTCTCCACGACTGCCGCTTTTGTGGCCGCGGGGGCAGGCTGCGCGGTCGCCAAACACGGCAACCGCTCGGCGACCAGCCTCTCGGGTTCGGCCGACCTCTTGGAGGCGCTGGGTGCGCGCATCGACCTGGACGCCGAGGCGGTGGCGCGCTGCATCGATGAGGTTGGCTTCGGCTTCATGTTTGCACCCGCTCACCACCAGGCGACCCGCTTTGTGGTCAGTGTCCGCCGCGAGCTGGCCGTGCGCACGATCTTCAATCTGCTCGGGCCCCTGACCAACCCCGCCGGCGCGCGGCGCCAGCTGCTCGGCGTCTTTGACGAGCGCTTCCTGGAGATGATTGCCGGCGCACTCGCCCAGCTTGGTAGCGACCGCGCGCTGGTGGTCTCCAGCGAGGACGGGCTCGATGAGATCTCGGCGACGGCGCCAACACACATAATCGAGGTCAACGGTGAAGACCTCCGCCGTTACACGGTGGATCCAGCCGACCTGGGTATCGCCGTGCACAGCTCGCAGCCTGTCCTCGCCGACGGCTCTACGACGGTCGGCGGCGGAACACCGGAGCACAACGCTGCGCTCGCGCGCGCGATCCTCGACGGCAGCTTCGCCGGCGACTACCAGGCAGGGGCCGTCGAGCTCGTGCTGATCAACGCCGGCGCCGCGATCTACGTCGCGGGGCGCGCTGCCACGATCGCCGAAGGGGTCGAGGCGGCCAGGGAGGCGCTGGCCTCCGGCGCCGCTGCAACGGCGCTGGAGCGCTACGTGCAAGCGAGCGGCGGCGAGCTTCCGGGCGCTACCTCCGAAAGCGCCGAGGCCGGCGGGGACGGCGTGCCGGTGGCCGGCGCATGAGTACCACTGCACCGCGCCGCGCCACGGTGCTGGAAGCCATCGTGGCGAGCACCCGTGAGCAACTGGTGCAGCGCAAGCAGCAGCTACCGCTGGCAGCGCTTGACACTGGGCCTCGACCGCAGGCTGCCGGCGTGGGTTTTGCGCAGGCACTGGCAGCTCCTGGAATGGCAGTGATTGCCGAGTTCAAGCGGCGCTCGCCGTCGGCCGGCGCGTTGCGTGTCGCCGCCGATCCCGGCGAGATCGCCGCCGCCTATGAACGTGGCGGCGCAAGTGCAATGTCTGTGCTCACCGAGGGTCCGCACTTCGAAGGCTCGCTTGAGGATTTGCGCACCGTGCGCGCGCATTGCCGGCTGCCCCTGTTGCGCAAGGACTTCATCGTCGACGTCTATCAGCTGCACGAGGCAGTGGCCGCCGGGGCAGATGCCGTGTTGCTGATCGTCGCGGCACTCAGCGACCCAGAGCTTTCATCACTGCACGTCGCCGCTCAGAACCTCGGCCTCGATGTGCTGGTCGAGGTCCACGATCGGGAGCAGCTGCGCCGCGCGCTGGCGGCGGGCGCGCAGGTGGTCGGCATCAACAACCGCGACCTGCGTGACTTCAGCGTGGACATGGAGACCACGCTGGCGCTCGTCGGAGAGATCCCCTCCGGCGTGCTCGTGGTCTCGGAGTCCGGGATCCACGGGCCCGAGCAACTGGCGAGCCTGACGCAAGCCGGAGTGCACGCGGTGCTCGTCGGCGGCTCGCTCATGCGTGCGCCCGACCCCGAGAGCGCCCTGAAGGCGCTCACGGGCCAAAAGCTTTAATCGGCGCGCATACGTTTCTTTAGAAACAGTTCATAGGCGCCGATCATCATCTCCGCATGACCTCAAAACGCCTGTTCATCGTTCCCTTCCTTTCGGCTCTCGTCGGAGGCGCCGTGGTTGTTGCCGTGCTCGCCGCCACGGGCAACCTCCACTCCAAGACCAAGACCGTCACGCGCATCGAACAGGTTTCAGCGGTTCCCGCGAGCTCCGACGCGTCAACCAAGGGCGAAGGGCTCTCGGCACACGAGATCTATGAACGCGACGCGCCCAGCGTCGTGTTCGTCAAGTCATCTGTCGTGCGACAGTCGGAATCGCCCTTTGGGCTTGAAAGCCAGCAACAGGGCACCGACTCCGGCTCAGGCTTCGTGATCAATTCAAACGGCACAATCCTCACCAACTGGCATGTGGTCGAGAACGCCGTCAAGGTGACCGTGTCATTTGGCGAAGGCGGCAAGGAAATCACCGCCACTGTCGTCGGCAAGGACCCCTCAAAGGATCTCGCTGTGCTGCGGATCCCGACCGAAGGGCTGACGCTGCACCCGCTGCACCTGGGCGATTCGAGCTCAGTCGAGGTCGGTGAAACGGTGCTTGCCATCGGCAATCCATTCGATCTCGAGCGCACCCTCACCACCGGCGTGATCTCCGCCCTGCAGCGTCAGATCACTGCGCCCAACGGCTTCCAGATCACCAACGTGCTGCAGACTGACGCGCCGATCAACCCCGGCAACTCCGGTGGGCCGCTGTTGAACACTCGCGGCGAAGTGATCGGAATCAACTCTCAGATCGAGACCGCGGGCACCGACGGCAACATCGGCATCGGCTTTGCGATTCCAATCGACACGGCCAAGGCTGAGCTGCCTGAACTGCAGAAGGGCGGCACGGTCAGCGGTGCATATCTGGGCGTCTCGACCACCACGATCAACAACTCGCTCTCGGCCCTGAACCTCCCCGTCTCAGAAGGGGCCCTCGTGCAGGAAGTGAAGGCCGGTACGCCCGCCGACAAGGCGGGCATCCGCGGCGGCAACATCAAGGCTGAAGTCGGCGGCGGCGCCGTCGAGGTCGGCGGCGACATCATCGTCGGCGTCGACGGCAAGCGCGTTACGAGCTCCGAAGACCTCGCCAGGGATATCGAAGCGCATAAGCCCGGCGAAACGGTCACCGTGGAACTTGATCATCCGACGGGCAATGGCAACGGCTACGAGCACAGGTCCGTCAAGGCCACGCTCACAGCAAGGCCAAGTTCGCTGGAATCGAGCCGGTCGGGCTCCTCGGCAGAAGGAGAAGCCCCCGAAGGGTAGAGCCGACCGGCCCGCGCTGTGGCCCAGCGCTACCGTGTCTTGCATGTCCGACGACCTCACCAAGGTGAAGATCTGCGGCGTTACCCGCGTGCAGGATGCCGAGCTCGCAGTGGAACTCGGGGCGTGGGCGCTGGGGATGGTTTTCTACGAGCGCTCCCCGCGCCAGTGCTCCATGCCTGCCGCCCGCGACATCGCTGCGTCGCTGCGGCGTCGTGTCGAGCTCGGCGGCGTGTTCGTCAACGCTCCCTTTGAGCAGATCGCCGCCACGGCCCAGGAGCTGGAGTTGACCCTTGTGCAGCTACACGGCGACGAGGGGCCCGCGTTCTGCGCCGAGGTGGTACGGCGCACCGGCGCCCGCGTGATCAAGGCCGTCCAGGTTCGCACGAGCGGCGACGTACAGGACGCCAAGCGCTACCGCACCGACTTCCATCTCTTCGATGCCCGTGGCAGCAGCCCGCGCACGCGCGATCTGCGCGGTGGCACAGGGGAGACGTTCGACTGGTCGCTGCTCGCCGCGAGGCGTTCGCGCGTGCCTCTGATCCTCAGCGGCGGCCTCAGCTCCGACAACGTCGCCGACGCGATCGCGACGACCTCACGTCGCCGCCTGTTCGCCGTCGATACAGCCAGTGGCACCGAGGCCGCGCCCGGGCGCAAGTCGCCTGAAAAGCTGCGCGCGTTCTTCGCCGAGGTCCAACGGGCCAACGCCCTGCTCGCAGCCCAGGCCGACGAGCGTGATCGTGGCCGCGCAGCGACCGTGCTTGAGGCGCAGCCAGAAGGCGCGCCGGCCGCGACGTCCGCTGCGGACGCCGTGGCGCCCGCAGGCACAGTGACCGTGGGTCGCGCGTAGGTGGCTGTGAGCTCCAGCGCTACCGATAGCCCGATCGCTCATCGCTTCGGGCGCTATGGCGGGCAGTACGTGCCCGAGACGCTCATGCCCGCGCTCGCGGAACTCGAGCAAGCGTGGCTTGGCGCCCGCGACAACCCCGAATACCGCGCTGAGCTTGACCTGCTGCTGCGGGATTTCGTCGGTCGCCCTACGCCCTTGTATCGTGCGCGACGGCTGTCTGAGCGTCTGGGCTGGCCCGTGTACCTCAAGCGCGAGGACCTCGCGCACACCGGCTCGCACAAGCTCAACAACGCGCTCGGCCAGACGCTGTTGGCCAAGCGCATGGGCAAGCGGCGCGTGATCGCCGAGACCGGCGCGGGCCAGCACGGTGTCGCCACAGCTACCGCCTGCGCCCTGCTCGGCCTGGAGTGCGTTGTCTACATGGGCGCCGAGGATGTCCGTCGCCAGCAGCCAAACGTGCAGCGCATGATGCTCCTGGGCGCCGAGGTCCTGCCCGTCCAGGTCGGCGCCAGAACGCTCAAGGAGGCTGTCTCGGCGGCAATCCGCGACTGGGTGACGAACGTCGCCACCACCCACTACGTGATCGGTTCCGTCGTCGGCCCCGCGCCTTATCCCGCGCTTGTACGCGATCTGCAGCGTGTGATCGGCGATGAGGCGCGCGCGCAGATCCTCGATCACGAGGGCCGCCTGCCCGCACGCGTGATCGCGTGCGTCGGTGGCGGCTCGAACTCGATTGGCGTCTTCACGGCCTTTCTCGCCGACGACGAGGTTGAGCTGGTGGGGGTGGAGGCGGGTGGCGACGGCGTGCACACCGGCCGCCACGGCGCCCCGCTGACTGTGGGTGGGCGTGCGGGCATCCTGCACGGGTCGCTGTCTGCTGTGCTCCAGGACGAGGAGGGACAGATCGTCGAGGCCCATTCGGTCTCGGCCGGGCTCGACTATCCCGGCGCCGGTCCCGAGCACGCGCAGCTGCGCGACAGTGGCCGCGCGCGTTACGTCGCCGTGACAGATCGGCAAGCGCTTGACGCCTTCGGCGAGCTCACGCGACTGGAGGGCATCATCCCGGCGCTGGAGACAGCCCACGCGCTGGCATGGCTTCTGGCTCAGCCACAGGGCGAGCTTGACCTGTTGTGTCTGTCGGGGCGCGGCGACAAGGACCTGGCCGAGGTGGCTGCGCTGTCATGAACGAGCCCACCGTGGCCATCGACTCGGGTCTCGAGCGGGTAGCTGCGGCCTTTGGCACCCACCGGCGCCGGGCCGCCCTGATGCCCTACCTGATGGGCGGCTTTCCGTCGCTTGAGCAGTCGCTCGCGATCGGCGAAGCCTGCGTGCATGCCGGCGCCGATCTGATCGAGGTCGGGATGCCCTACTCGGATCCCCTTGCCGATGGGCCCGTAATTCATGAAGCCGGTACCGCCGCACTTGCCGGCGGCGCGACCCTGGGCGGCGTCCTGGAGGTCGTTCGCGCGCTCGCACCCAGCGTGCCCGTGGTGTTGATGTGTTACGCGAACATGGTGACCGCGCCCGGCGCCGCGGCGTTTGTCGACCGCCTGGCGCAGACCGGCGCATGCGGGCTGATCGTGCCCGACCTGCCCTTTGAGGAGTCCGACGAGGTGCTCGGTGCCTGCGATGCCGCCGGCCTCGCGCTGGTGGGGCTGGTGGCTCCCACCACACCGCCCGCACGCTTCGCTGAGATCGGCGCCCGCGCCCGCGGCTTTCTTTATGCCGTGTCCGTGGTGGGCACCACCGGCGAGCGCGCCTCACTGTCGGACGACGTCGCGGCCGTCGTGGCGCGGGCCAAGGCGAGCACCGACGTACCCGTGGCCCTGGGCTTCGGCATCAGCACCGCCACGCACGCCCGTCAGGCCGCCGACGCCGGCGCAGACGGTGTGATCGTGGGCACGCGGCTGGTCCGCGCCGCCGGCGAATCCGCGGATCCCGCGGCGGCAGTGGGCGCTGCGCTGGAGGAGATCGGCCGCGGTCTGGAGCCGTGACGGTGCGGCGGCAGGTGGCCGCCCGGCGCCGCCCGGCGCAACCGCTTTGCGTGCCAACACCTACACGGGCGCTGCCCAGTAGGATTGCGCGATGGGTTTGATCATCACAGTCACCGGCGGCTTGGCGCTGTGGATAGTCGTGTGGGCGTTGGGCCCCGTGCTGAACCTCACCAGCTTCGACGGATTCATGATGGCGCTCGCGATCATGCTGCTCGGAGCCACCGGCAGGGCTCTCAGCAAGTACCTGCCGGGCCGTCGTCAGTAGCTGCTCGTCAGTGCGGCCCCGGTCGCTTCTTCTGGCCGTGCTGGCGGTGGCACCGGTGCTGGCAGGCTGCGGTGGCGTCGTCGTTGCGACCACCGAACCCGTCCAGGGTCACGCGCTGACGATCTACTCGAGTCTGCCCCTCGACGGGGCCGACGCGCCCATCTCGACTCAGATTGTCAACGGCGAGACGCTCGCCTTGGCCGACGCGGGGGGAGAGGTCGGGCATCTTCACATCAGCTACTACTCGCTGAATGACTCAAATCCCAAGACCGGTCACTGGGAACCGGGCATCGTCGCCAACAACGCCAAGCTGGCAGCTCAGGACAACGATGCGATCGCCTACCTCGGGGATTTCGACTCCGAGGCAACGGCGGTGTCGCTGCCCTTGACCAACGAGGCCAACATCCTCCAGGTCAGCCCCGGCAGTCCCTACGTCGGCCTCACCTCCTCAGAGGATGCCGGCCAGGACGAGCCCGCGCGCTTCTATCCCTCCGGCAAGGTGACCTTCGGCCGGCTGCTTCCCGGCGACCTGGTCGAGGCCGCTGCAGATGCGGCGCTGATGCGCGCTCTGCGCATCAAAACCGTCTACGCGCTCAGCGACGAAGACCCCTTCGACGTTTCGTTGGATCAGCTGGTCGGCGACGACGCCGAAGCCGACGGGATCCACGTGACCGGCTACGAACGCCTCGCTGTCGGATCGCCGGGGGAATTCAATGCCACTACCGAAAAGGTCGCCACCAGCGGCGCGCAGGCGGTGTTCTTCGCCGGGCCACCGGAACTGGGAACGGTCAGTCTGTGGCACGCGCTTCACGCTTCCCAGCCCCGTCTGAAGCTTCTCGGCTCCGATCCGCTGGCCAATGAAGCCTTTGCGTCTCAGTTGGGCTCGGCGGCCGGTCAGACGTGGATCAGCACGCCGTGGCTGGCGCCCAGTCTGTATCCGCCCGAAGCCCAGGCTGTGATGCGCCGCTACCAAGCGCATTTCCACGAAGCCCCGGAGCCGTATGCGCTCGCCGGTTACGAGGCCATGACTGTCGTGCTCGACGCCATCCGCGCCGCCGGGCGCCATGGCAGCGATCGCCAGGCCGTGATCGATCGCTTCTTCGACACCACCAACCATGACAGTGTGCTCGGTCGCTACTCGGTCGAGCCCAGCGGCGCAACCAGCCTCTCGCGCTACGGCGTCGACCGAGTGGCGCACAACCGGCTCGTGTTCGACCGTAGCTTCGAGGTCAGCGCGGAATCCGGTGCCTCTGAATTGACCACGGAATCCGGCTGATCGTGCGCCTGCGCGCGCGGCCTCCCAGGTGCCGGCGGCCGGCGCCTGGGGCCGTCAGCTGAGCGTGTCCGCGAGCGCCTCGTCGAGCTCGGGGTGCTTGAAGGCGTACCCCAGCACGAGCGCCTTGGCCGGAACCACACGGGCGCCTGCCGTCACGAGCTCGGCCATCTCGCCGTAGAGCATGCGCACCGCCAGGCCCGGCACCGGCAGCAGCGACGGTCGATGCAACGCCCTACCCAGGGCGCGCGAGAGTTCGGCGTTGGTGGCCGGATGCGGTGCCGTGGCATTTATCGGCCCCGACCAGCGGTCGTCTTCACAGCACGTGAGCGCGAGCCCGATCACGTCGTCGAGATGGATCCAGGAGACGTACTGCTGCCCGCCTGCCACGGGTCCGCCAACCCCCAGCCGGAAGGGCGGGAGCATCTTGGCCAGCGCACCGGAATGGGCATCGAGGACCACACCGGTGCGCAGCTGTGCCACCCGTACCCCCAACCCCGTGGCAACCGCCGCTTCGCGCTCCCACGCGGCGCAGATGTCAGCGAGAAAGCCGCTGCCGCCGCGCGCCTCCTCGTCCAAGGGCTCAGCGCCACGGTCGCCGTAGTAACCGATTGCCGATGACGACAAGAGCATCTTGGGGGCGGCGTCCGGCTGCATCCCGATGGCCGCGCGGATCCCGTCGACCAGGTGCCGGGTGCCCAGGACGCGGCTGTCTGTGATCTCCGCTCTGCTCTTCTCGTTCCAGCGCTGCGCAATCGTGGCACCGGCCAGATGGATGATCGCGTCGCGCCCGATAAGCGCCGATACGGGCGCCGGCTCAGAAATCGGATCCCACTGCATCACCTCGACCGGCTTGGCCCGTGCGTGAGGGTTGTCGACGTCCGCGCCTTTCGCCGTGTCGGCGCCCGCAAAGTGGCTGCGCGCACCTGCTGCGTCACGCGAGAGCACCGTGACCTCGGATCCGCGCGTCTGAAGTGCCGCCACGATGTGGCCGCCTACGAGCCCCGTGGCACCCGTGACCGTTACGCGCACCGGGACCGCCCCCTCAACCGTTCGCCCGCCCTCGTGCGGCGAGTGTCCGCGTCACGTCGTTCCCATTCCGTTGACCGCGGCATCTGAAGCCGCGAACCCCGCTGACTGGCCTGCGAGTGGTGTCCCGTTGGCACGAGCCTCCTGTGCAACCGCCGCCGCCACGGCCGGGGCGACGTCGCGGTTGAACACCGACGGGATGATGTAGTCCTCGCGCAACTCGTTGTCTGTAACGATATCCGCAATCGCACGCGCAGCCGCCATCTTCATCGCCTCGGTGATGCTCGGAGCGCGCACGTCCAGAGCACCCCGGAAGATCCCCGGAAAGCACAGGACGTTGTTGATCTGGTTGGGGTAGTCCGAGCGTCCTGTGGCCATGATCCGCACGTACGGCGCTGCTTCCTCCGGATCCACCTCGGGGTTGGGGTTGGCCATCGCGAACACCATCGCGTCCCCACTCATGCGTGCGAGCGCCTCGGCAGGCACGGCGTGGGCGCCCGAGACCCCGATCAGCAGGTCGGCGCCGTCGATCACGTCCGCGGGGCCGCCTTCGCGGCAGTCCGGATTTGTGACCTCCGCAAACCAGCGCTTGATCGGGGTCATTGAGCCATCGAGGTAGTCGTCACGGTCGACGTGCACCGCACCACGGGAGTCCGCGCCGATGATGTTTCGCACGCCCGCCTCGAGCATGATCTTCGTGACAGCAATCCCGGCGGCCCCGAGGCCCACGATCAGAACGTTGAGGTCCGCGAGCCGCCGTTGGGTGAGCTTGGTTGCGTTCAGCAGCGCCGCCATCACCACCACGGCTGTTCCGTGCTGGTCGTCATGAAAGACCGGGACGTCGAGCTCGGCGATCAGGCGCTCCTCGATCTCGAAACAACGCGGCGCGGAGATGTCCTCGAGGTTGATCCCGCCGAACGCCGGGGCGATCCGCTTGACCGTCTCGACGATCTCGTCCGTGTCGCGCGTGTCAAGGCAGATCGGAAACGCGTCGACGCCCGCGAACTCCTTGAACAGGCATGCCTTGCCCTCCATCACCGGCATCGCTGCGGCCGGTCCGAGGTCGCCGAGGCCCAGTACCGCCGTGCCGTCGGAGACGACCGCGACGGTGTTGCGCTTGATCGTGTACTGAAAGGCCCTCTCGGGCTCCTCGGCGATCGCCAGGCACACACGGGCCACGCCGGGCGTGTAGACCATCGAGAGGTCATCGCGCGAGCTCAGAGGATGCTTGTTGTGCTGCTCGATCTTGCCGCCAACGTGCAGCAGGAAGGTGCGGTCGGTGGTGTCGATCACCTCCACCCCCGGCACCGCGTCCATGGCGGCGAGGATCTCGGTCCAGTGATCCTGGCCGGCAGCGTCGACCATCAGATCACGCAGGCTCCCATCCGGCGTCGAGTGCACAAGGTCGATCGCGTCCACGATGCCCCCCGCGTGTGTGACAGCGGATGTCAGTGCCGCCAACGTGCCGTGCCCGTCGTCGATCTTGGCGCGGATCATGAGTCGGTATTGGGCGCTGGGAGTAAGGCTCATCGCCAGCACTCTAAAGTGCGCGGGCAAGTGGTGGTGAGCGAGACCGGTCATCGATCCCAAGCCGCAAGCGCGCCGGGGCTGTTTCTGATCGACGGTCCCAGCCTGGTCTACCGCGCGTTTTTCGCCCTGCCCGAGTCGATCGCCACGTCGCGCGGGGTGCCCACGAACGCGATCTTCGGCTTCGCGTCCATGCTGGTCAAGATCGTGACCGAGTACGGCGTGTGTCCCACCGTGGTGGCCTGGGACGCCGGCAGCTCCGGGCGCTCCGAGATCTACGCGGACTACAAGGCCGGCCGGCGGTCGCGCCCGGATCTGCTCAAGCAGCAGTGGCCGGCGATGGAGCGGCTGGTGACCGCGCTGGGTTACCGCAACGTGCAGGTCCCGGGGTTCGAGGCCGATGACGTGATCGCGTCCGTCAGCGAGCAGGCTCGCGGCGCGACGCCGCCTGTGCCCGTGATGATCGTCACGGGGGATCGCGACGCCTTTCAGCTGATCGACGACGACGGGCTGGTGGCTGTGATGGCGACTGCGCGCGGTATCACCGACACCAAGATCTACGACCGCGAGGCGGTCGTCGAGCGCTACGGCATTCCACCGGAGTTGATCCCTGACTACTACGGGCTGAAGGGCGACACATCGGACAACATCCCCGGGGTGCCGGGCATCGGCGAGAAGACCGCCAGCGAGCTGATCCTCCGGTTCGGTTCCTTGGAGGCGGTGCTTGACCACATCGACGACATCAGCGGGGCCAAGCGCAAGCAGAACCTGATCGAGCACTCAGACGACGCGCGCATGTCCAAGGCCCTCGCGACGATGCAGCGCGATCTGCCGTTGGATCTTGACGTCAGCGATGTCGTCGCGGGCGAGCCCGACCGCTCCGGACTGATCGAGATCTTTCGCGAGTACGAGCTGCGCGCGCCTCTGCAGCGCCTCGAAGAGGCCCTCCGCGACCGCGATCTTGACCTCGGCGTTGGTGATGCGCCGGGCGAGGGCGGCGCGTTGAATGCTCAGGCCGACGCCCGGGCCCAGGTGCGCTTGCGCACGGGCTCCGTGGCCGACGTGACGGGGCTGCCCGAAGGTGACCTCTGCGTCGCGGTGGCGCCCGCCGACGTACCGGATGGCGCACTGTTCGGCGACGGCCCGCAGTGGCGCTTTGCGGTTGCTGTGGCCACGCCTGGGGCCGGCGCGCAAGGTGCTCCCGCGGGTGGCGGTGGGCGCGCGTCTGGGGTCTCCCAAAAACCCGTGGCTCGCGCGCGCGCGCATGCCACGCCAATTGGAGAGGCCACCAACACCTCCACCGTGGTCCTCAGCGGCCAGTGCGAGAGCCCTGCAGCGGTCGCTGAAGCGTGCAAACGACGGCCCGTGGTGGCGCACGACGCCAAGGCGTTCGGGGTGGTTCCGGCGGAGCTCGTGCACGACACACTGCTGGGCGCGTATCTGCTTGATCCTGCGCGCCGGGGATATCCCCTCGACGAGCTCTGCGAGGAGCACGGATTCGCGGGCGCCAGCGACGATCCCGTCGCTCGCGAGGCGCTGGGGGTGCAGGCGCTGGCAACCTGGCAGCGCGAGCAGCTTGACGAGCTGGGCCTTGACGGCGTGATGCACGACATCGAGCTGCCGCTGGTGCGGGTGCTGCGTGAGATGGAGCTCACGGGCGTGCGGCTCAACGTTGCACTGCTGCGGCGCATCACGGAGCGCGTGCACTCAGAGCTTGAGGCGCTCGAACGCCACATTCACACGCTTGCAGGCGAAGAGTTCTTGATCTCCTCGCCCTCGCAGCTGGCCGCCGTGCTGTTCGAGAAGCTCTCGCTCTCGCGCAAGCGCCGTGGCAAGACCGGCTTCTCCACGGATGCGCGCGTGCTGCAAGCAATCCGCTCCGAGCACGAGATCGTGCCGGAGATCGAGCGTTGGCGGGAGCTGAGCACGCTCGTAAAGACCTATCTCGACGTGCTCCCCGGCCTCGTCGATGAGCGCTCGCGGATCCACACGACGTTTCTGCAGGCGGTGGCCCAGACGGGACGGCTTTCGAGCACGAACCCGAACATGCAGAACATTCCGATTCGCACCGCCCGCGGACGCGAGATCCGTGAGTGCTTTGACGCTGAGCCGGGGAAGGTCCTGCTCTCCGTGGACTACTCCCAGATCGAGCTGCGCGTGCTCGCCCACGTTGCCCAGGATCCGGTCCTGATCGAGATCTTCCGGCGCGGCGAAGACGTGCATACCGCCACGGCGTCAGAGGTCTTCGGCGTGGCGGCCGATGAGATCGACCCCGGCATGCGCTCAAAGGCGAAGATGATCAATTACGGCATCGTCTACGGGCTGTCGGATTTCGGCCTGGCCGATCGGCTGAACATTCCCCGAGCCGAGGCCAAGGAGTTCATCGACGCCTATCTGGCGCGTTTTGAATGCGTCGCTGAGTTTATGGCGCAGACCATCGTGCAGGCGACTGCCGACGGGCATGTGCGAACGCTATGGGGCCGCTGGCGTCAGATCCCCGAGCTACAGTCGCCCAACCACCAGGTCCGCAGTGCCGGCGAGCGCCTGGCGGTCAACACGGTCATCCAGGGGACCGCCGCCGACATCATCAAGCTCGCGATGGTTCGCTGCCACACGGCTTTGGCGGACAAGTCACTGGCGACCCGGCTCGTGCTGACGATCCACGACGAGCTGCTCTTCGAAGGACCGCCGGAGGAGATCGGTGCGGTCACCGAGGACGGCAAGGACGGCGAAGCGCACGATGCGCCGACGAAGACCGAGGTTGTCGCGATGATCGAGCGCGAGATGGTCGGGGTGTGGGCACACGACCCTCCCCTGGAGGTCGACGTCGGCATTGGCCGCAACTGGTTGCAGGCCAAGTGACTCGCGTGCCGTTCGACAGGCTCAGGCCGTTGCCGCAGAGCGCAAGCGCGTAGCTGCAGACGGCCCGGCAAGCGTGTGTCGCGGCGGAGGCTTGGCGGCTGCCATGTAGCGGCCGAAAACCCACGCTGCCACCCGCGGGTTCTCAAGCGCGCGCGCCAGCGCCGTGATCGCGGGCGTTGCGGTGAGCTGGCCGATGACGCGCTGCAGGCCGAGCAGCAGGCTGTACTTGCGCTTGTGCGCAGCCGAGTACGCCGCGTAGTCGCGCAGAGCAGCGTCTCGGCTGATGCGCCCGGCGAGCACGGCTTGGAGGCGCTCGCCGCAGGCGAGGCCGAAGTAGAAGGCCGTGCGGATGCCCTCGGC
>CAJCHW010000212.1 GCA_903970125.1 Chlamydiota bacterium | reverse complement strand
GAGGTCACGGTCACGACTGCGGTTGACGTGACCACGTCGGTATGGGTGGAGGTGGTGGTGACGACTTCTTCGGGCTGGATCGTCCACTTGCCAAGCACGACGCCCGCCGGCGCTGTGCACGCCGTGGGGGTGTTTTCGATCTTGACCCCGAAGAGTTCTCCCTTGGTCGTTTCCGAGCTGTTTTTGTAGCCGGTCATCACCGACTGGATGCCCTGGGTGGGCTTGTCCGTGGTGCCTTCCCAGCCCTTCTTGGTGCCCAGTTCGAGCTTGAACGTTTCGCCGGCCTTGCCGGCCTTGATTGGACCGAGCGTGTAGCTGGTCTTGCCATTGGCGTGTTTGCCCGATGGCACCTTCAGCGTCAGTTGTTCCGATTTGGACTTCAGTTCGGCCGAGTACGGTGCGCCTTCCGGGAATTCGCTGGACTTCGAGCTGTTGAGGAGCGTCTGTGAACCGCCGGTGACGTTCGTTTCCATGTACGTCGCCTTGCCGGTGGCGAATTCGTCACCCAGGGTGCCGTAGAGCTCTTCACTCCATTCCTTGGGCACCGCGATTTCGGCGTGCACTTCGGTGAACGTGACTTCTTCGTTTTCGCGGATGATCTTGGGGTTTGAGGCGTAGGTCGTGAACTTCATCTTGGTCGGACCCTTTTCCACGCCGAACGTGCCGGGGGCAAGCTCGCATTCGGCTTCAAAGGTGACCTTGGTGGATTCCCTTTCGGTGGCGGCATCGCTGCCGCTGGGAGCCAGATAGGCAACGCCGACCATGGCGCTGATCGTGCTCAGCGCGAGCACCGCGCTGACGCGGCTGCGTTGCAATCTCCTCGGTTTGACCATTTCCGTTCGCGCTCCGATGTGCCGGGTTGTTTGGGCTGCGAGCCGGGAGTCCATTTACTCAAGACGGCCGACGCGGCATGCTTCGGCAGCGGCAGGCAAGGGCTTTAGTCACAGACGCCACGACCACAACGGACGTCCGCGCCGTCGCTGGCGTCCATTAGCCTCAGCGCCGTGAGCGCCAGGGGACTGTTCGGTGCTGTGGCCGGCGCGGCTGCAGCACGACCGAGGCTGGTGGTGGTGGCGGTGGCTGCGCTCGCGCTCGTGGGCGCCGTGCTCGCGCTCACCCTCGCGCCGAGCGGCGCCACGGACACGTTCGTGAGCAGCTCAAGCGCGGACTACCGCGCCACGCAGACCTTCTATGAGCGGTTCGGTGAAGAGCCGATCGAGGTGCTCGTACAGGGCAACCTGCAGCAGCTGCTCCAGAGCTCGGATCTGGAGCGGCTGCTGGGCTTGGAGGGCTGCCTGTCGGGAAGGGTCCCGCAGGCGGCACTGGCAAAGGAGGGTGGGCGTCAGGGACCGTGCGGCCGCCTGGAGCGCACGGGCGCTGTCAAGGTGGTGCTTGGTCCGGGCACTTTCATCAACGAGGCGGCGTCGGAGATCGATGGGCAGCTGAAGCGCGAGCGCCATGACAGCGAAACCCAGGGGGACACGGCGCAGCGGACGGTGGTGGCGCAGGCGCTCGCGCGTGGTCTCTCGGAACCAGAAGCGCTTGCGCTTGGCAAGCAGGCGCGCCAGGCGACGCTGAGCGCTTACGCCGCTGAAGTGGCGGCGCTGGCGGTCCAGTACGGGCTTACGTCCGAACCGGCGCTCAACAACGCCGAATTCGTGAACGCACTCGTGTTTGCGCGGACGGAGCGTGCGGGGACGCCGAAGGGACGCTTCGCGTACCTGTTCCCAAGTCGTGACTCCGCGCTCGTCTCGGTGCGCCTGAAGGCGGGCCTCTCAGAAGCTCAGCGCACGGCCGCAATAGGGCTCATACGCGAAGCGGTGGCGATGGGGCAGTGGCATCTGCAACACGGCGAGCGCTACCTGGTCACGGGCGAGCCCGTGATCGTGTCCGACTTGACAAGCTCGCTGACGCGGTCGATCGAGTGGCTCCTGGTGGCGGTTGTGGTGGTGATGGCCGGCGTGCTCGGCCTGGTCGTTGTAGCGCGACCGTCGCTGCTTGCACTGGCGCTCGCACTGGCGGCGTGCGCGCTTACTTTCGGAGCGCTGGCATTGGTGGGCGGCTCGCTGACCCTTGGCTCGCTGGCGGTGCTCCCTGTGCTCGTGGGACTGTCCGTGGACTATGCCATCCAGCTGCAATCGCGCACCAACGAGGAGCTCGCCGACGAGGGTGGCGATATGGCGCGTGCGGTGCGCAGGGCCGCGGTTGCGGGAGCACCCACGGTTGCAATCGCTGCGCTCGCGAGCGCAGGAGCGATGCTTGGGCTGCTCGTCTCGCCCGTGCCCTTGGTGCGGGGATTTGCCGAGCTGCTCATCGTGGGGATAGCGATCGCGTTTGTCTGCGCGTTGACCGCGGGCTCGGCGGCGATCGTGCTGTGGCACGCGCGTGGGAGCGCTCCACGCAGATCTCCGCGCAGATGGGCAAGCGCGGGGGGCTTCGCTGCAAGCACCGTGGGTGCAACGCTCGCGGCGGCCTGGCGTGGGGCGGGCGAGCTTGTGCGTGAGAATCGGCTGCCCGCGCTTGTGCAGACAGGTGCCTTGGGGGGTGCATTCAGACGCCCCGCGACGGTGCTGGGCGTGGGCGTGGTGCTTGCGGCGGCGGGGTGGGGGCTGTCCACGCAGACGCCCGTGCAAACCGAACTGGCAAAGCTAGTCCCCCAGAATCTGCAGTCGCTGGAAAACCTCAAGGTGCTTGAGCATGACACGGGCTCGGGAGGACAGATCGACCTGCTCCTCACCGGCGACGACCTGACCAAGCCGTCGGTGGTGGCGTGGATGGCGTCCTACCAGAACGCTGTGCTCAAACGCTTTGGCTACAGCGGGGCTACCTCAAGCGCTGGGCCGGCGTGCAGCACCGCCACGCTCTGCCCCGCGTTCTCGCTGTCGGATCTGTTCAACGAATCAAGCACAGGCGAAGGGGCGTCGGTGCAGGGCAAGCTGTCGGCGAGAGAGATCGACGGCCTGCTGGCGGTGATCCCGCGGTACTTCGCCCAGAACGTGATCACGGCTAACAGGCACTACGCCACGTTGGCGTTCGGGATCCGCCTGATTTCACTCGATCGTCAGCAGCGGGTGATCGAAACGATGCGCTCGCTGCTTGATCCGCCGCGGGGCGTGAGCGCTCGGCTGGTGGGATTGGCGGTCCTGGGAGCACAGGCGGATTCCGATGTCGCATCAACATCCCAGCGCGCGCTGGCGCTGCTGATCAGCCTCGCCGTGGTCACCGTGATCCTCCTTTGCGCTTTTGGTGGCGACCTTGGAAGGACCGTCGCCGCGGCATTACCCGTGATCCTCGCCAGCGGCTGGTCGGGGCTGTTGCTCTTTGTCACGCACATCACGCTCAACCCGATGTCCGGTGGGCTGGCGTGCTTGGTCGTCGCGATATCGACGGAGCTGAGTGTGCTGCTGGCCGAGCGCTACCGCCAGGAGCGCCTCGCGGGGTGCGACCCCGCTGAGGCGCTGCGCACCACCTTCAGACGCACGGGCGCGGCGGTGGCGGCCTCGGCGGTGACCGCGATTGCCGGCTTTGCCGTGCTTGTTCTCTCCCAGGTGCGCATGCTGCAGGAGTTCGGACTGGCCACGCTGGTGGATCTGGGGGTGTCGCTCGTGGGCGTCGTGCTCGTGCTGCCCTCCGTGCTCCTGCTCACCGAGCGGATGGCAGTCAGCCGCGGCAGCAAATCGCTGCCGCGGCTTGCCCGTGGTTCAGGCGAGGGCTGGTTCAGGCGAGCTGGTTAGGCGGGGGCTGGTGACACTGGCCCCCACAAACCTCGAGGAGTCGCACGCGCCGGCATCGGCCAAAAGCGCCACAAGCGTGGAGCGCTGGCGCTCGGTCATCGAGCCCAGTGTCTTTCGCTCTGAGATTGGCACCCGGGCGAGCAGCTTGCGACAGCGTGTGTGGCCCCAGCGGCGCTGGCTCGTGAGCAGGTCCGCGACAGCCATGCTCTCGGCCTCCCAGGGGCAGTTGACGACGATCTGGGCAACATCGACCGTGCCCGCGGCCACTTTGCGCTTGAGCTCTGCGCGTGCAATTCGCACCTCATTGGCGCGCTCAAGAGCACGCATGTACTGGCGCTCGGAGTCGCCTCCACAGGACGACTGGGACCGATCTTCCCCGTGAACGTTGGTTATGGGCTGGCGATGGTCGCTGGCCGTTGCGGGCTGGAGGCCGGCCGAATCTGTGTGCTGAGAATCGGCAGGGGCTATCGTCGCTATCGCGGTCATTTTGAGTTCACTCCCCTGAAGTGCCGTCGGTGAGAGCCGACGCACATATCCCTTGGGTATTGACGAGAAACGCGTCCGCTGGACCCACCCGGTGCCAACCACCTAGTCGCGGGAGCGCCTCAACGCACGCCCTACGCGCCAGCTGGGGGTTGCGAGCGACACCGGTGAGACAGGCGCAACGCTCATTGACGAACCTATGCAAGCGGGCGCGAGCGGTCAACTGCGCGGCCACTCGTTCGTGCGCTCTCAGCGCGTTTTTCGTAGTTGTGACCCGCTTGTGAAAAAACGGACAAGAGCGGGACGGCTCACCGGCCCGGCGACACCGGCCCGGCGATCGACCGCGATGCTCGCCAGTGGTCGGCGCCGGTCAGTGTCCTGCGTCGGCCGGCAGGGGTCCGTGCTCGGCCTCGAAGCGATCCTTGATTGCGGCGAAGATCTCAAGTGCGCGCGACAGCGTGGCGCGGTCGTGGCTGGCCATCACGCTCGTTCGCAGTAAAGCACCACCGGGCGGGACGCTGGGGTGGATGGCGGTGTTGACGAACACCCCTGCGTCATACAGCGCGCGCCAGAGCAAGCCGGCTTTCCAGTCGTCGCCCACGAGCACTGGGACGATTGGCGTGACGATGGTGGCTGCACCCGCGGCATCGACGCGGACGCCCGGTGCTTTGGCCGCGCTGTTGCCACCGGCGGCGCCGGCACCACCGAGCCCTGAAGCCGGCAACGCCTGTGGCGCCACCACCGCGAATCCCAGTTCGTGCAGCCCGTCGTGCAGGTACCACGCGTTGTCAAGCAGCCTTTCGAACAGCTTGGGACCGTCGTTGGACCGCATGACCCGCAGCGCCGCCAGCGCCGCACCAACGGCGGCGGGCACACCGGAGGCCGTAAAGAGGAAGGGGCGCGAGTAGATGCGCAGGTAATCGATCACGTCCGACTGGCCCGCGATGAAGCCCCCACATGAGGCGAGCGATTTGGAGAACGTGCCCATGCGCAGGTCCACGCGCGTCTCGACTCCCAGAAGCTCCGAGCAGCCGGCGCCGCGGGCCCCGAGCACGCCTACGCCGTGTGCCTCATCGACCATCAAGCGGGCGCCGTAGCGCTCGCACAGCTCGCATATGTCGGCCAGGGGCGCGATGTCGCCCTCCATCGAGAACACCCCGTCGACGACCACGAGCACGCCGCCGCCGTCGGCGCCTGCCCGGTCAAGCATCTTCTCGAGCTTGTCCAGGCGGTTGTGGCGAAAGGGGCGGAGCTTGGCGCGCGAGATGATGCAACCGTCGAGGATCGATGCGTGGTCGCCGGAGTCCACGATCACCGTGTCAGCGGCGGTGAGCAGCGTCCCCAGCGTGCCCACGTTGGCCTGGTGGCCCGTGGTGAACACGAGTGCGTCCTCGGTGCCCATCCACTGAGCCAGCTCGCGCTCGAGTTCCAGGTGCAGCGGCGTTGTCCCGTTGAGCAGGCGCGAGCCCGTCAAGCCTGTGCCGTAGTCATACAGGGCCTGCTGCGCCCCCGCGATCACCCGCGGGTCGTCTGTGAGGCCCAGGTAGTTGTTTGAGCCCAGCATGATCCGCTGCGCCCCCTCCATCTCCACGACCCCGCGCGCGGGAGAGCTGACCACGTGCCAGTACGGCAGAATGCCCGCGGCCCGTGCGGCGGTCAGAACCGCTTCGCGCTCGTGGCCGTGGACCTTCGCGAACACGTCCGGGAGCTTTGCGGAGGTCGCGGAGGGTGCAGGCGCAGTTGGAGCCTGTGGGGTGGAGGCGGCAGCGGTTGTTGGCATGTAAGGTGCCCGATCCGTGAGTGTGCAGGTGAGAGCTGTCTCCGGCAGGCGGGATCTACGGCGATTCATCGACCTGCCCTTCCGCCTGCATGCTAACCACCCCCAGTGGGTGCCACCGCTGAAGCTCGAGCGGCGGCTGTTTCTCAACCGCCGCATGAACGCCTTCTTCAAGCACGGCGAGGCGGAGTACTTTCTGGCGTGGCGCACGGACGGTGACTCAGCCCGCGTGGTGGGGCGGATCACCGCGCACATCGACCACTCCTACAACGAGTACCACGGCGCCGTCTGGGGCTGGTTTGGCTTTCTGGAGTTCGAGGAGGACCAGGAGGTCGTGCACGCGCTGCTCGACGCCGCCGCACAGTGGCTCGGCGCACGCCAGTGCGAGCGCATGGTCGGTCCAGCGGAGTTCACGGTCAACGACGGCGCCGGCGTGCTCGTCGAGGGCTTCGACGCGCCCGCACTCATCCTCGAACCGTGGCAGCCGCCCTACTATCAGCGGCTGCTTGAGCAGGACGGCATGGCCAAGGCCGTGGACATGTTCGTGTGGGAGATCGACGTGTCGGACCGCAACAACACCTTGCCCGTGCTCTTCGAGCTGGCCGAGAAGGCCGAAAGCGAGCACGGGATCCAGCTGCGGCGCATGAGCCGCTTGCATTTGCGCCGCGATCTCGATGGCTTTGCCGAGGTCTACAACGCCGCGTGGTCAGATCACTGGGGGTTCGTGCCGTACTCCAAGCAGGACCTCGATGCCTACGCGCAGGAACTCCAGCTTGCCTTTGACAAGAACTGGTTCATGGTGGCCGAGCGCAAGGACACGGGCGAGATCGTGGGGCTCGCGATCACCGTCCCCGACCTAAACCAGGTTGCCCGCAAGATGAACGGCAAGGTCCTGCCCCTGGGCTGGTGGTACTTCCTGCGCAAGGCCAAGATCATGACCTGGATTCGCGTGGGCTTTCTGGGTGTCAAGCCGGAGTACCAGCACACTGGCGTTGCCGCTCTGCTCTACGTCGAGCACTTCAACACCGCCGAGCGCACCCCCCAGAAGCACGGTCTTTGTGGCTGGATACTTGAGACCAACACGCCCATGAACAGGGCCATGGAAGCGATGGGCTCGCGCGTGGCCAAGCGCTACCGCATGTACGAGCGGTTGCTGGGCATCTAGCCGCGCCGCCGGCCGCCGGCCGCCGCCGGCTCGAGGCGCCGCCTCAAGGGCGCCGGTGTGACCCTTACACTGCGTGCGCGTGGAAGATCGTGTGCATTCAAATGGTCAGGCACTGGCCCTGTCGCGCGTGACGGGTGCGTCGGCCGTGACGCCCGTGTCTGCTGCCTCGGCTGCGCTGGTGCGGCCCGGCAGGGCGTTGGCACCGGCCACCGTGCTGCCCGCAGTCGCCGCCGGCTCGTTTGCCGCGGGCGCCGCTGTAGTGGGCATCCTGCGCCGCCGCCGCACCCCAGTATTGGCTCCGGCCCGGCGACGCGGGCCGCTGCGCCGCCGCTCTGGCAGTGCCAAGAGCGCCGAGCGCCTGCAAATTGTCGCCAGCCGCTCGCTGCTCGTGGACGTGCACCTGCTGGAGCGACGCGGTTCCTAGCGGGGCCCCGCGGCCGGCCGCCCCGCCGCCCCGCCGCCCCGCCGCCAGGCCGCCAGGCGTCTGTGGCCGGGCGCATGTGGCCGGCGGCGCTCAGACTCCCTGACCGGCGAGATACTCGTCTGTGTATGGCTGGCTGAGGCTTGTGGGGTCGGTGTGAAGCAAGCCCGCCACGTACATCCAGCGCGCGAACGCTTCCCAGCTGGTGGCCGTCTGGTAGCCGTACGGCGCGCCGCTTGTCGGCGCGGGGAGGGCTGAGAGCGCGCGTGTGATCGCCTGCCCCTGGGCGCGGGGATGGCGAGTGTGCGTCGCTGCCACAACCAGCGCCGCCGCCTGCGCGGGGTCCGTGCGAACTTCGGCAAAAGCGTCTGTGAGCGCTTGCATGAACGCGCGCAGGTTTTCGCCTTCGTCCTCGGCTTGGCGCACGCGCACCACGAGCACGACGTCTTCGGTGGCTGGAATCCCGCCGCTGCCCGCACGCTTGGCGAGTGCCGCCTCGCTCGTTTCGGCGGCGCTGCCCGCGTGTTCCAGCTGCGCCCCCAGGGGTTGCTCGCCAAGCGCTGCGATCGCCACCAGGCGCAGTCCCTGATCGCGCGCGAGCAGCAGCTGGGACTGATCGGCGACAGCCATGTCCGTAGTGCCTGCCGCAAGTTCCTGCAGTGCTTGCGCGCTTGCGGGGGCCTGCAGCACGGTCACGGAAAGTCCCGCCGCATGCAGTTGGCCATGGGCGATTGCGCTGTACAGAGCGCCGTCAAAGGCATTCGGTGCGCCTCCCAGTGTCACGCTGAACAACCTGACCGCGGGCGCCTTGACCGCCTCCTGTTTGACCCCACACGCGCACAGCAAGGATGCCGCCGCGGCAAGGCCTATCGCCCGGGCCGCCCAACACCAGCGCCCGGCCATGACCCGCCCGACCCGGCCGACGGTCACCCGTCCAACCCGGCCGACCGTTACCCGCGCCCCCGTCACGATGGCACCCTGCTGGAGTGATCGGCCCAGGGGGCCAGCCGCCGTGCGCCCAGTCCCAGCGTGTAGAAGCACACGATCGCGAATGCGAAGAGCACGATTGTGGCCGCCCACGCGACCTGTGTCTGTGCGGCTGTCAAGTCGTTCAAGTCCAGCTCAATCAGGTGCCCCAGGCCCGACGATGTGCCTGCGGTCGATATTTCGGCGATCACCGCGCCGATCAGCCCGACTGCCACTGCGATGCGCGCGCCGCTCAGGGCGGCGGGCAACGCGGCGGGGAGCTCAGCGAAGCGAAACGCCTGCCAGCGCGAGGCACCAAGGGTACCCAAGAGCTTGAGCTGATCGGGGTCGACAGCGGCCAGGCCGTCAACCGTCGTCACGACCACGGGGAAAAAGCAGATGAGCACGATCACAAACAGCTTTGGCAGCAGGCCGAATCCCCACCAGAACACCAGCAGCGGCGCGATCACGGCAACCGGGATCGCCTGGGAGCCGATCGCAAGCGGGTACAACGCCTGGCGGGCGAGGGGCGCAAGGTGGATCACCAGGGCGCACACAAGCCCAATCGCCAGCGCGAGCCCCAGCCCCAGCCCCACCTCCTCGGCGGTTGTGGCCAGGTTGGATGCGATCAGGCCCGCGTTGTTCCAGAGCGCCGCTGCGACCGAATGCGCGGCGGGTAGAAAGAGACGGTTGGTGGTGCCCGTGTCGGCGTACACCTCCCAGGCGCCCACAAGCACCGCTATCACCGCAAGTGGCGGTGCCGCCCGTTTGAGTGCATACGCGGCGCGCTCAGTCGCGGGCACTGGCCGGTGCCTCGCTTGCGCCGTGCGCAGACATACCCGTCGCGAGCGCTGCCAGGGCGCGCTCGCGCAGGGCCACGAGCTCTGGGTCGGTACGCGATCGTGGGCGGGCAAGCTTGACGTCGAGCTCGGCAATGACATACCCGGGTCGTGCGCACAGCACGGCCACGCGGTCGGCCAGCACAAAGGCCTCCTCGACGTCGTGGGTCACGAGCAGCACCGTGCGCGGCTCGCGCAAAAGCGCCTCTGCCAGCCAGCGCTGGGCCTCGGCCCGCGTGATCGCGTCAAGCGCGCCGAAGGGCTCGTCCAGACAGAGCACCGGCTTACCTGCCAGCAGCGTGCGCGCGAAAGCGACCCGCTGGCGCATGCCACTTGAGAGCTCCCAGGGCATGGCACGCTCGAAGCCCTCCAGGCCGAGCTCGGCGAACGCGGCGCTTGCTTGCGCGCGCGCTTGTGCGCGCGCGATGCCCGCAATGCGCAACGCGAGCGCGGCGTTGTCAACGGCGCACAACCAGGGCAACAACTGGTCGCGCTGGGGCATGAGCACCGCCGGCTGGGCCGCCACAGACCCGACATCAGGGCTCTGAATCCCGCACACGAGCTCAAGCAGCGTCGTCTTGCCTGCGCCACTTGGTCCCACCACTGCCACGATCTCGCCCGGTGCGACTTTCAGCGACAGGCCTTTGAGCGCAGCTATCGCCTCGGCCCGTGTCCGTGTCCGTGTCCGTGTCCGCGCCCGCGCCCGCGTTCGTGCGCGTGTACGGCCCTGCCCGCCGCCGCGCGAGCGACCCCAGACACCAACGGCTGGGTAAGTGCGATGCACCCCGCGTACATCCACCGCCCAGAGCGGATCCTGGCCGCGGGAAATTGGTGGCGGCGCGTCGAGTCCACGTGCCGCGCTTGCCCATCTCGTTGCCTGGACTTGCGTCAGGAGCGTGATGCTAACGCCAGTCCAGGCCGCGCGAGCGCGCGCACGAAGTCCTCCAGTTGCGACGTGGTCCAGCACTCGAACGCATGGCAGTACGGTTCGTATGCGGCCATCACGGAGTCGCCGTAGTTCCAGTAAAGCCGTGGCTCGGGGTTCAGCCAGAAGGTGCGCCCCGCACGGCTTGCGAGCATCGCGAAATCCTCTGAGCGTGGATCGCGTCCGTTGGTGCGGGCGTCGCCGAGCACGATTAGCGTGGCCCGCGGGTGCAGGTCGTCGGCGACCAGATCGAGCATCTCCGACCACACGCGCCCGTAGTCGGTGTAGCCGGAGATGTCCGCCACGGGCGCCTGCTGGGCGATCCGTTCACTCAGTGCCCGGAAGTCGCGCTCCCGTTCGAAGATGTCCGTGACCTCGCCCACGCGCTCGATGAACACGAACGAGCGCATCTTGCGAAAGGAGTCGTGCAGTGCGTGCAGCACGGACAAGAAGAACACGGACGCGGAGGTCACTGATGTGGAGACATCGCACAGCACATAGACCTCCGGGCGCCGCGGCCGCTTGGGGCGGTACTTGAGCACCACTGGCACCCCACCGGTTTGCAGCGAGGCACGCATGGTGCGGCGCACGTCGACCTGGGCATGGCGCGCGTGACCGCGTGCCTGGCTGCCTTGGGTGGCAAGGCGCCTGCGCATCTGGGCGACCACACGGTGCACCGCTGCGAGGTCCGCCAGCGGGCTCGATGGCAGCGCGCGGTCGAGCTCCCGCAGAGGCCTTGCCCGGGGCAATTGGCCTGTGCGCTCGATCAGCGCCCGCTCAAGCTCCCTGCGCAAAAGCGCCTCAAAGCGGCGCAGTTGAGCGTGGGGGACCCCGCGCCGACGCGGGTCCTGCGCGCCGAGCTCCGGGCGGTCGGCTGTGCGCAGGTCCAGTGCTCTGCGGATGCGCTGCACGTCGACCCCCACCACGCCGGAATGCTGCTGGCGGGAGCCGAACGCGGCGATAGCGAGCCGCGCGAGGTCCCGCATGGATCCCTCCGCGCCCGGGCCCCCGGTGGCGCTTGACTGCAGCGCCGCCGCGATCGCGCCACGCAGAGCATCGAGCTCGTCGCTTGAGAGCTCGTCGCCGAGCCACTGCCGCTGGGAGTCCTGATCGCGCTCGCTGTCGGCCCCCGCCGAAGTGTCGCTCGCAGCTTTGCGCTCGCTGGCATCGATGGCTTCGGAGTCATCCTTGGAGCCACCTTCAGCCAATGCCGCCAGCTCCGTGGCGGTGAACAGGAAGCGCTCGAACACGAGCTCAAAGACGCGTCTGTCCTCGGGGCTCTTGGCGAGCGTTGCCGCGAGCGCCTCGCGGAAGTCGCGCTCAGAGGCCCAGGAGATCTCCTTCAGTGCGTCAAATGAGTCCAGCAGCTCCGCGGTGCCGATCGCCACGCCCTCGGCGCGCAGTTCCGACGCCAGTTCGAGCAGCCGCACGGGCAGGCCCGTGGTCCCACCGTCCGCGGCGGTCATCGTGGGTCGCCTAACCCGTCGCCGGCGGGACTGGCTCGTCGCTTGAGCCGCCCAGCCTCACGCCCACCCGCGCAGCCACCACATCCATGTCGGTGCGGTGCTTGATGATCACCGACATCGTCTTCGCGAGCACGTCTGAATCGATCTCCGTGGCCCCCAGCAGCACGAGCGTACGCGCCCAGTCGATCGACTCGGCGATCGACGGCGGCTTTTTGAGGTCAAGCTCGCGCACCATGCCCACGATCTCCACGAGCTTGCGCGCCACCGTGTCGTTGAGTTCCGGCGCGTGCATGCGCACGATTTCAAGCTCGCGGTCAAGCGCGGGGTAGTCCAGCCACAGATACAGACAGCGCCGCTTGAGCGCCTCCGTGAGCTCACGCGAGTTGTTTGACGTCAAAAGCACCAGGGGGTGTGTTCGCGAGACGATCGGGCCGAGCTCGGGGATCGAGATCTGGAAGTCCGAGAGCACCTCCAGCAGCATCGCCTCGAACTCCTGGTCTGTCTTGTCGATCTCGTCGATCAGCAGGACCACGGGCTCGGGGGAGGCAATTGCCGTCAGAAGTGGCCGCGCCAGCAGGAAGTCCTCGCCAAAGATGTCGTCGGAGATCTCCTGCCAGCCCCTGTCGTGGGGATCGCCGTGGGCGCCGCGCGCGGATGCGGAGGCCGGGTCGGTGCCCAACCCCGCTGGACCGTCGTCGGCCCCAGGCGACGCCTCCGCCTGGATCCGCAGCAGTTGCTTGCGGTAGTTCCACTCATACAGCGCCTTTGCCTCGTCCAAGCCCTCGTAGCACTGCAAGCGCACCAGCTCGCGCCCGAGGTAGCGCGAGAGCGACTTTGCAAGCTCTGTCTTGCCAACGCCCGCGGGCCCCTCAACCAGCACCGGCTTGCCCATGCGGATGGCCAGGAACGCCACGAGCGCCGTGGATTCTCCGGGCAGGTAGCCGGCCGTACGCAGCCCCTCGGCGACCTCGGCCGCCGAAGCCGGCGTCGCCTCCACGCTGTCCGCCGCCGCCGCCGCCGCCGCTGCTGCTGTTGCCGCCGCCGCTGTCGCCGATGCGGCGTTCATCTGTCCCGCGCCGGGTAGGCCACGGTCGCGTGCTCGCTCTGCGGGGCGCGCTCCGGTCCCCTGTCCGGTGGCGCGGGCGGGCGCATCGTCGGTGGGCCCGGGCTGCGCTGCTCGCGCATGCGGGCTCCCGCAGCTGTCAGTGCCAGGGCACAGAAGAGCGACAGAAAGATGCCCCACTCAATGCCCACGGTTGCCGTTATCCGTAGCGTGCCATGGACCCCGGGCTTGTCGATCATGCGGTAGAAGATCAGCACCGCCGTCCACGCGCCCGCGATCATCACGATCAGGCCGTCGCTGCCGGGCAGCCGAAACGGGCGCTTGCGGCCACGCGCGTAGAGCATCGCGAGCACGCTTGCGCTCACGAGCAGCACCGCCGCCTCCACCCAAGAGAACGCCTGAAAGGCGGTGAACGTGGCGCTCGTGGAGAGCAACCTGGACTTGCTCACGACCACAGCTGTGGCCGTCTGGCTGTACCACGGCAAGAACATGCTCAACAGCATCGCCACCGCCGCCACCGCCGCCAGCCGCTGGTTTGCGTCAAGCGCCTCCCATGCCTGGCGCAAGCGTTCCAGTGGTGCGGACACCTCTCGATTGTACGCGCCGCCTCCGGCGCTCAATGCACGGGATGTTGACCCTTCGGCGCGGTGGCAGCCACGGTGATGTTGCGCGAGGTCGAGGCTCTGTTGCCTGCCTCGTCGACTGCGGTCACGGTCACCGAGTAGGTACCCGGTTGCTTCGGCGTGATCCACAGCAGCCGCGGGTGGCCCGCTTCCAGCCCGGCGCCGTTGGTCCACACCACCCGCGCGCCATGCCGCACGGTCATCGTGACCGTGGACACCTTCGACAGCGAGATCATCACTCCGCCGCGGGCTGCCGTTGGCAGCTTGGAGGTCAACACGGTCACACGCGGCGGGGTGTGCAAATCGGCCGTGAATTCCTTGGCAGTGGTGCAGTAGATCTCGTCGCCCGCAATCGGGGTTTTGGCTGTAGTCGGTGCCTGCGCCCCCGTGGAGCCCGCTGCCTGCTGGCCACCGGAGTCGCCGGACCCCGTGGACCCGGTGGAGCCCGTGGACCCCGTGGACCCGGTGGAGCCCGTGGAGCCGGTGGACCCGGTGGACCCGGTGGAGCCGCCCGTCGCGGCGCCCCCCGTGCCGGCTTGCGAGCCTGACGCGCCGCCAGTGGACGGGCTCGCTTCCGTCGATTCGCGGGCTCTGACCGGCAGTGGTGGCCCGCTTTCCGTGCGTTCGCACAGGTGCACCAGAAATTCGGTCAACAGTTCGTGGTAGGAGAGCGTGGATTCCGTGAACTGGTCGTAGTGCGACCAGGCGCCGGTGTTGTAGTGCGCTACCTGCGACCGCGCCTCGGCGTCACCGGCTTCAAACAGGTTGGCCCCGAGCGGTTCGCCGGTGAGCTTTGTGAATTCATACAGCCCCACGAGCGACTGAATGAAGCCGTTGAGGATGAGGTCGTTGGGGGCGAACGTGTACTGCAGGTACCAGGTGCCCTGTTTGGTGGCAAGCCGCACGCCCACGGGCGGCGCCACTCTGAAGATGCCAAGTGCGCGCTGCGCCGTGGTCAGATAGATCGGTTCTTTGAACCGGGAGTAGGCGCGTGCGAGCACCTGCAAAGCAGTGCCCTGGGAAAGCGCGGAGGTCCACGGTGGCGAGCCGCCGTCGAAGTTAAAGAGGTACTCCCACGCGATGCCTCCCGCGCGTTCGGTCGCCAGCGGGATGACTTCAGCGAGCAGCTGGCGCAGGTCGGAGTCGGCGTGCCCGGAGAGGTAGTAGCCGTTGGCCTCTCCGAACGTCGCGAGCCATTGGATCTCGATGCCCTGGCCCGGGTAGTGCTCCCACACGATCTTGCTTTCCGGGAAGCTCACGCGCTGGTCTGCTGCGAGCAGGGAGTCCGTGGTCCACCACTGGCGGTTGCGGGTGAGCGTCAAGAACAGTGCCGGCAGGCGCGACGGGGTGAACTCGCCCGCCGCGGCGATCTTCTGCACGTTCACGAGTACCGCATCCAGTTCCGTCCGTCGCGTGCCTGAGAGGTGGCGCAACGAACTCAGCGCGGCAGAGTATTCGGCGCTGTACTGGGTGTACGCGGTCGAGCTGATGCTCCCGCTTTGCGCAAGCGCGCTAAGCGCAGCGCCGACGCTCAGCCGATGCGCCGTGGTCGTGGTCGCAGCCGCGGTGGCAGCCGAAGCCGTAGCCGCTGGCAGTGCGCGGGTCCCGGCGGCCCGCTGTGCCTGCGCAGAGCCCGGCAGCGTGGCGCCCAGCGTCGCGAGCGTCGCGCACACAACGGTGCCAAGGGAGGGGCGGGCCCACCCCCTGGCTGCGCCCCCCGCGCGGGGGCAGCCCTTGCGGGCGCCTGCGCCCGCGCCGCGCCTAACCGAGATCCAGGTCGTCTTCGTCGTCGAGGTCGTCGGCCTCGGCAAGCTCGTCGGCGTCCGGTAGATCGTCCTCGTCGAGTTCGTCATCCTCGACGTCGTCCCCATCGTCGGTTTCGGGCGTGTCGGGACGGTTGGCCAGCTTAAAGCTCTCAAGCAGCTCATCACGGACGCTTTCGTCGATTGGCGCGGTGTCCGAAACGAGCACCCACTCGTCGCTCTCAAGCTCCTCCACGCTGAAAATCTCGTGGCCGAGCTCCTGCGCGTCGTCGACAACGATGAGGACCTCGGTCTGGGGGTTGAAATAGGTGCCTGGGCGGTTGGCGAGCTCCTCGAGCTCAAAGCGGCGATGGCGTGGCATTGGCGCTT
Source organism: Chlamydiota bacterium (assembly GCA_903970125.1). Taxonomy (GTDB): domain Bacteria; phylum Actinomycetota; class Thermoleophilia; order Solirubrobacterales; family Solirubrobacteraceae; genus Palsa-744. The sequence continues at coordinate 35,233 of CAJCHW010000212.1, read as the reverse complement.
TATACCCCATCGCCTGGCGCCATCACAGCGCGCGCGTCGTGCCGCTGTCGGCGGGGCGCTCCAGCAGCCGCGAGCGCTCACGGAGAATCGACAGCGCCGCTGGCGCCGGTAAGCCTGCTCAGCTCAGCCTCGATGTCCAGCGGCTCGCCACCCTGGCGCACGATGCGGGCGTTACGCGCCTGGAGCATCTGCCGGATCTCAAGCTCGCGAGCACTGACCCCGACGGGCACTGGCTCGTCGTCGAGGCTCTCCTGGGAGCCACCGCTGCTCTGGTGCATCGAGAGCCCTCCCCGGCCGATCTCGTCGTAGGCCTTGTTGCCGGAGATCATGGTCATGGCACCCAGTACCCCCGCCAGCACCATCCCCACGAACAACAAGGTGGGCAGCACGCCGGCGATCGCTGGCACTGTTGCCAGTAGCAGGTGCACGCGACCGATTGTAAGCGCGCACCGGTCGATTGGTCGCGGTAGCCGCGGTCCAATGCTCGCGCACGGTGGCCGGGCGCTCGCGCACGGTGGCCGGGGATCTCACGCGGGCGCGGTTGCATTGGTAAGATCGACCGCCCGGTCAAGCGAACCTAGGCGGGCCCAAACCGCGGCCCCCAACACGGCTCCGCGCCCTGCGCCCTACGACACGGCCCCGCGCCCCTAGCCCCGAGGAGAAACACAATGGTCGATTTCACGCTTTCAGCCGAGCAGCAGGACCTGCGCGACTTGGCGCACGACTTTGCGGTCAAGGAGATCCGTCCTGTCGCCTGGGAGTACGACAAGCACGGCACCTTCCCCGAGGAGATCATCAACAAGGCGTGGGAGCTGGGGCTGATGAACTACTACATCCCCGAGGCCTACGGCGGCACCCGCGTGGACTCGCTGTCGGGCATTCAGATCGAGGAGGAGCTCTCCTGGGGTTGCTCGGGCATCCAGACCACACTTGGCTGCAACAGCCTGGCTTACGGGCCGCTGGTGCTCGCGGGCTCCGAGGCCCTCAAGAAGGAGTACCTGGGCCGGCTGGTCGAGGCACCCCTGCTGTGCTCCTTCTGCCTGACCGAGCCCGACGCGGGCTCCGACGTTGCGAGCATGCGCACCACTGCGGTCAAGAAGGGCGACAAGTACGTGATCAATGGCTCCAAGGTGTTCATCACCAACGGCGGCTACGCCAACTGGTACACCGTCTATGCCAAGACCGACAAGGAGGCGGGGCGTCGCGGCATCTCGGCCTTCGTTGTGCCCCGCGACGCCGGCGTGACCGTGGACAAGAAGGAGGACAAGCTCGGCCAGCGCGCCTCCAACACCGCAGCGATCTCGTTCAACGACGTCGAGATCCCCGCTGACCATCTGATTGGCCAGGAAAACCAAGGCTTCAAGCTGGCCATGACGACGCTCGATCGCACACGTCCGGGCGTGGCAGCAATGGCCGTTGGCATCGCCCGCGCCGCGATGGAGTTCGCGATCGAATACTCCAAGGAACGCGTGCAGTTCGGGGTCCCCATCGCGATGCACCAGGGGATCCAGTTCATGATCGCCGACATGGCCACCGAAGTCGAGGCCGCGCGCTTGCTCGCCTGGAAGGCTGCGGTGCTGCTCGACCAGGGCAAGGACAACACGATCGTCTCCTCGCACGCCAAGCGCTTCGCAGCCGACGCCGCGATGAAGATCGCAACCGACGCTGTGCAGATCTATGGCGGCTATGGCTTCATCAAGGAGTACCCCGTCGAGAAGCTCTTCCGCGATGCCAAGATCATGCAGCTGTACGAGGGGACCTCACAGATTCAGCGGCTCGTGATCGCTCGCGAAACACTTTTGCCGCGGCGGCCCTCAAGCGAGCCGGGGTCGTCCAACGGCGACAGCGCGGCGCCAACGTCCTCAAACGGGGCCGAGCCCCAGGCGGAGCCGGCGGCAGCCAACTAGCAGCAGCCCGAGCGCTACGGGACGCGGCCTCATCGTCTCGGCCTGCGCGGGCCCTAAAACGATCAACACCCCAGGAGAGCTCATGTTCGTGTTCAAAGCCGCTGTCGTAGGCGCAGGCACCATGGGCGGCCAGATCGCCCAGACGATCGCCGCCGCAGGCATCCCCGTCGTTCTGAAGGACATCAGCGATGAGCTGGTGGCAGCAGGGATCAAGGAGGCGCGCTCGGTCACCGAGGGTCAGATCGGCCGCCTCGTCAAGAAGGGCAAGCTCACCGAGGAGCAGGGCGCAGCCGCCGTCGCAGAGGTGGTCGATCGCATCCATGGCACGACCGCGTATGACGGATTCGGCGACGTGGACTTCGTGATCGAGGCGGTGCCCGAGCGTATGCCCATCAAACAGGCTGTGTTCGCGGAGCTTGACGCTTGCACCCCGTCGCACGCGATCCTCGCGTCGAACACGTCCGGGCTGTCGATCACCGAGATCGGCGAAGCCACCTTGCGGCCCGAGAAGGTCGTCGGCTTCCACTACTTCTACCCCGCCTCGCTGATGCCCCTGATCGAGGTCGTCGAGGGCGATGAGACCTCGGCGGACACGGTCGCTGCGGCGCTCGCGTTCGCCCAGGCGATCCGCAAACAGCCGATCGCCTGCCTGGACACCCCTGGCTTTGTGGTCAACCGCATCCTCATGGCGGGGATCTCCGAGGTCTTCCGCGAGCAGGAGGAGAAGGGTCTCTCGGTGAAGGCGCTCGACGAGGGCGTGGGCGCCGCGGGGGTGGTTCCAGTCGGTCCGTATGTGCTCGTGAATCTGCTCGGTCTCGACACGGTGCTGCACGTTGCCGAGCACATGTTCGAGTCCTACGGTCCCGAGCGGTTCTACGTCTCAAAGGCCCTGACCGACCTTGTCGCCCAGGGCAAGCTTGGAGCCAAGACGGCAGGCGACGGCACCTACTCGCCGACAGGGGAGCCCAACGTCGTGGGCGACGCCGAGCCCGACGTGCCAGAGCTCGTCGAGCTGCTGACGCTGAAGACCTTTGTCGAGGCCTGCCTGGTCTTGCAGGAGCGCGTGGCGACCCACCGTGACATCGACTTCGGGATGATGGCCGGCGCTGGGCTCGATCCGCGTCGCGGCCTGATGCCGCCCTTTGTGAAGGCCGACGCCGAAGGCCTGGACAAGCTGCTCGCGCGCTTGGAGGCTGCACAGGAGCGCTACGGCGACCGCTTTGCGCCGCCTGTGATTCTGCGCCGGCTGGTGGCCGGCGGACGGCTGGGCGCAAGCACTGGCCAGGGCTTCTACGCCTACCCGCAGGCCGACGCAGAGCAGCCCGCTGAGACTGTCAAGTTGCAGACGGGCGATGGGGGCGTGGCGATCGCCTGGCTGGCAAACGGCCAAATGAACTCGATCTCGCCGCAGGTGATCGAGGACCTGGGCAAGGTCTGGGAGGCTGTCAAGAACGCCGCCGAGCCCGTGCGTGCGCTTGTGATCGCCTCGGCCAACCCGTTCCTGTTCAGCGCCGGCGCCGACATCAAGGCGTTCACGTCGATGGAGGAGGCCGCCGGGGAAAAGCTGATCAAGTCAGCACATCAACTGTTCTCGGAACTGGGAGCAGCTGGGATCGCCACGATCGCCGCCGTCAACGGCCTGGCGTTCGGGGGCGGATGCGAGCTTGCGATGGCGTGTGACATCCGCCTGGCCGCCAGCTCGGCGGTGTTCGGACAGCCCGAGATCAAGCTGGGGATCATCCCGGGGTTCGGCGGCACCGTGCGTCTACCACGCCTCGTCGGTCGTGGTGCAAGCCTCGAGATGAACCTGATCGGGGACCTCGTCCCGGCCGAAAGGGCGCTCGAAGTCGGTCTCCTCACCGACGTCGTCGCCGATCACGAGCTCTTTGACCTGGCGCTTATGTGGGCGCGTAGGCTTGCCGGCCAGGCGCCGGTTGCACTGGGCCAGATCAAGGGCCTCTCGGCGCTTGGCGACGAGGCGGCGATCGAGGCCGAGCAGGGCGCCTTCCGTGCAGCCTTTGCGAGCGACGACGCCAAGGAGGGCATCGCGGCCTTCCTCGGCCGCCGCCAGCCGCACTTCACGGGGTCCTAGCCAGCGGGACCAGCCGGGAGCGAGCCACGGAGCGAGCGCCGTGGGCATGTCGCTTTTTTGCATGGCCGCGCGCGCGTGCGTACGCGCGCACACGCGCGCGCGCATGCCATCGAAAATAAAGCCACCGACAACAGCCGCTCGTACTCAGCGCGAGGTCGGGGAGACCGGCTAGGTCGACCGGGCCAGATCGCGCTCGGGGTCGATCGACCAGCGGCCAGCCAGCGCCCTCAGCTCCTCGCTGACGGCCCAGCGATCGGCTCTGGCCTGACCGTCGTGTTCGCTGCTTGCACCCTTGAGCGCCATGCACCCGACGTTGTCGCCGATCCTACCCAGCTCGGCCACCTCGGCGTCGGTGAGCTGGTTGGGCATCACCACGGCGGCAAGCTCTGAGCGCTTGTCCTCGATTGTGCGCGCGTCGGGCCCGTGCTCTTGCAGCAATGTCGGCGCCACGCACGCAACGGGATCATGGGCAAGGTTCCAGTAGCACGCCAGCTGGAGCATTGAGATGTCGTGGCTGATGGCGTAGGGGCGCATCAGTTCGAGCTTGCTCAGCCCCTCCTCGACCCAGCCGTCGGGGCGAAACGCGCGGTGGTCTTGGCGGCCGAAAGCGTGGCCCGCTCCGATGTCGTCGTAGAAGAGCCCGCCGTAGTCCACGACGCGGGTGATCAGCTTGACCCCGTGGCGCGTGGCGGCTTCGAGCACGAGTTCGCCCGGCCACGGCTCCATTGGGCTGAGGATGATCATCGCCCAGTCGATCAGCCGACCAAAACGCTCGATGCAGTCGATCAGATCCAGCGTGAAACCGTTGGCGGGACCGGGCGCAACCCCAAGCATTGTCGCCAGACCCGCATCGCGCATAGCCTGCATGCCGGCCCATACGGCCTCACTGCTGTAGCCCGTGCGGTCGGGATTGTGCAGTAGCAACAGATCGAAGTGCTCCACCCCGACCCGTGCCAGGCTCCGCTCGGTCGCGGCCCGGATGTAAGCCGCGTAATCGTGCTCGGTGCGCAGCGTGGGGTCGGTGAAGCGGGGGTAGCCCTTCGCGCCTTCGCGGGCGCCCTCGTAGAAGTCGTGGCCGATCGCACCGACCAGGCAGTAGCTATCGCGCGCAAGGCCTGCCAGCGAACGCCCCAGCAGGGTGTCGGCCTCACCGGCCCCGTAGACGTCAGCGGTTATGACCGTGTCGATGCCGTCACCGGGCCGCAAAAGCGCCTGCAGCCGCCGCTCGGCAATGGGCTCGCCGAAGTGCATGAAGCGCCCACCACTCCAGGTTCCGATGGCTGTAGTCGTGGGTTGCACTACCCCGCACCATAGGCCCCTGCGGCCACCCGTGCCCGCAGCGCAGCTTCCAGGCGTCCCAGGGCATGGGTGATCACGTCGATCACTTCCTGATTGGGCAGCGAATCGATCCAGCCGGGCGCGGAACCGGACTCGGGACCGGACCCGGGACCAGGCACCGGACCGGACCCCTCGGGCGCGAGCGCGGATGCGGAGGCTGCACGCACGCTGTCGTTGAGTGTGTGCAACTCGGCGAGACGCTCAGACAGAACTGCTGCTTGCTCGGCTGAGAGCTCCACCAGGGCCGCCGCGTACGCCCGCTCCAGCTCGAGTGCTGCGAGCCGCAGGTCGCCGCGGTCGAGGTCGTGCCGGGCGCGCAGCGCGAGCTCCTCACATAAAAGCGCCCGTGTGCGTCCGCCAATGAGCGCCGCGAACCGTTCGTCGGCGCGCAGTGCGCCACGGCGCGCGCGCGTCGTCGGAAGCGCTTTGCGCAGCAGCCGCCTTGCGCTGCCCTGCTTGGCATGTAGCGCATCGCGAGGCAGCTCGCGTTGTTCGTCAAAGCGGCCGTCGGCCACGTTTGCACCGGTTCCCCAGCCGGCGCGCACTGCGAGCGTGTGCGCGGGCCAGAGCGCGTGCACGTCCGGGTCAGCGGTGGCTATCCGGTGGGCAGCGCGCACTCGGTCCAGAACCGCGAGGGCGAGCGCGGTCTCGCGCTCTACATCAAGCTCTGAGAGCCAACGCTGTGCCTGGCTTCTGGCGGTCAGCGAGACGGGATCGATCACGGTTGCGACCGTGGCCTCCGGGCGGTCGTCGCGACTGCGCTTGGTTGCCAGCACGAGCACGTGGTCGGGCGGGGCTCCGGGTCGCTCGCGCAGCACGTAGCGGCCGTCTTGCACGCTGAGCGCAGAGATCGTTTCGACTTGCACACACACGAATAGCCGCTCGGACACAAGTGCAACGTATCCTTGTTGGTAGTCCTCATAACTTCAAGGAGCCCCAGCTGTCCGACTCACCCAACAGCAGCGACCGGCCCAGGCGCACCAGCCGCCAAGGCACCACCCATGGATCGCACGCCGGCTCACAGGAGCCGGCGGACCCGCTCCCTGCCCCTGGCGGCGAGCACTCGGGGGCAACGCAGGACGTGCTCGGGCGGGCGCTTTCGGAGCTGTTGGAAAACCCGCTCGTGACGGGCGCGCTCGGCCGCGCTTGGGGGGCGCGTGAGAAGGCGGCCCAGGCCCAGGAGCTGGCCATGGGGGCATTGAACCTGCCCTCCGCTGCGGACATCGAACGTCTCACCCGCAGGCTGCGCTCGGTCTCCCAACGCCTGGAGGGCGTTGAGGATGGGTTGCAGGGCCTTGGCCGCTCAGTTGGGCAGGGCTCCGGCATTGAAGCCCGCCTTGAGGGCATCGAGGTCCGTCTCGCAGCGGTTGGCGACGAGCTTGGCGCGCTGCGCAAGTCGCTGTCCTCAAGTGGCACTGCACGCGCTACTGCGAGCAAGACTCCGACGCGCGCCGCGGCCAAACCCAAGGGCTGACGTTGGTGGGGGAGCTCGCCCTGGTGCCAGCCGCAAGCGAGGCCTCCAGGGCGCCCGCCGAGTCCGCCGAGTCCGCCGAGTCCGCCGAGTCCGCCGATCCTGTCGTGGCGGTCGTGCGCGGTGCCGTGCGTCAGACAGGCTTGCTCGACGGAGCGGGCGGCGTGGTGGCGATGGTGTCCGGGGGCCGTGACTCGGTTTGCCTGTTGGACGTGACCGTCGCGTTGTGCGGGTCTGCGCGTGTGCACGCTGTGCACGTCAACTACGGCTTGCGAGCGGAGGACTCCGATTCCGACGAGCGCCACTGTGAGGCGCTGTGCGAACAGTTGGGGGTCAGCTTGCACCGCGTGCGCGCTGAGCGCCCAGCCAATGCTCAAGGCAACCTGCAAGCGTGGGCACGCGAGGTCCGCTACGACGCGGCAATGGCTTTGGCGCAAACCATGGACGCCGCGTGGCCCGCGGACGAGATCCAAGCGTCAGGCGCCACGCAGGCGCCCACGGTCGTGGCTACGGGCCACACGGCCTCGGATCAGGTCGAGACGATCCTGTACCGCCTCGCTGCTTCGCCGGGACGCCGGGCGCTACTGGGGATGCCCACTCGCGATGGGCGGCTCGTGCGGCCGCTTCTGGGGATCTCGCGTGAGCAGACGGCGGCGTACTGCGGCGCCCGTGCGCTGTCGTGGCGCGATGACTCGAGCAACGACAACGAGCGCTTCGCGCGCGTGCGCGTGCGCAATGGGCTCATGGGGGCCCTGCGTGCGGTGCACCCTGCTGCGGAGGCCAACGTGCAACGTACAGCGGCATTGTTGCGCGAGGAGACAGAACTGCTCCAAGCGCTCGTCGACCGCGAGCTTGCGGGTAGCGATGCGATCACGATCGCGCAGCTTGAGCAGCTAGCTCCCGCGCTGCAGCGGCTCGTGGTCACGCGCCTGGCCGAGAACGCCACGGGCGGGTATGTGCCGCAGGCCGGCGACCGCGTCGCCGAGATCGTCGCCCTCGGTAAAACAGCCGACGGCGGTGGCAGAAAAGACGGGCGCGATAGGGTGCAGTTACATGTCGGTGGTTCGGCGGCAGCCGTGGTCCAAGCAGGGGTGTTGCGCATGATCAAGCTGCCCCCGCGCCAGCGCAGGGCGCGAGCGTGAGCGCCGTTGACACCCCGCCAGGCGCGGCAGATGGCAGCGCCGCCGACGGCCAAGCCCAGCAGACACCGGCGGGGATCGGCGATGTCGTGGTCACCTCCGAGCAGTTGCGACGCCGTGTAGAGGAGTTGGGGGCGGAGATCTCCGGCGACTATCCCGACGGCGAGTCGCTGCTGCTGGTGGGCGTGCTCAAGGGCGCGCTGTTCTTTTTGGCCGATCTCATGCGCGCAATCGACATCCCCGTGGAGGTCGACTTTATGGCGGTGGCGTCATATGGCTCTGCCACGGACTCCTCGGGGGTCGTGCGGATCCTCAAGGACCTCGACGCCGCCATCGAGGGCCGCCACGTGTTGATCGTGGAGGACATCGTGGACTCCGGGTTGACGCTGCAATATCTCTTGCGCAACCTCGGTTGGCGCGGGCCGCAGACGCTGGGCGTGTGCGCGCTGCTCACCAAGCCCGCACGGCGTGAGGTCGATTTGCCCATTCGCTACGTCGGTTTTGAGATTCCTGACGAGTTCGTGGTGGGCTATGGACTCGACCTGGGCGAGCGTCACCGCAACCTTCCATTCGTGGCCGCGTTGGAGCGTTGAGGGCCCCCAAAAGCAGCCGAACTGTCGATGACCCCGTGGTAGGCTGCTGAAAGCTTCAGTAGTTGCCGATGGCACTTGACGCCGATGAGATTTGCGGCGACGTGTCGACCACGGCGGTCGGCCCGTCCAAAGCTGATCGGCACCGAACCAATCGCTCCCAATGTCAAGACCTCCAATGAGCCGTTTCCGCAACGCCCTGTTTCCGATCCTGATCGTGATCCTGCTGGCGTTTTTTGCGTCGAAGCTGATCATCCGCAGCACGCCGTCGCCGTATACGTACAAGACGCTTGTCACCGAAGAAATCCCCAAGGGGGAGGTCAAATCGGTGGACATCAAGCCGTCTGGCACGGTCATCGCGGTCGCGTTGAAGAACGGCAAGAGCTACGAAGTCGGCTACGTGGACCCGCTGCTGCCCAAGCTCGAAACAGAGCTCAACACGTACGACGTCCGCTTCAACGTCGAGACCGACAAGAGCAGCGTGTTGCTCGAGGTGCTCGGCTATGCCCTGCCCGTGCTGCTCTTCCTGGGCTTCTGGCTGTTCATCATGAACCAGGTTCAGGGTGGCGGCGCGAAGGTCATGTCGTTTGGCAAGTCGCGCGCCAAGAGACTCTCGGCTGACTCGCCCAAGATCACTTTTCGCGACGTCGCAGGCGTCGATGAGGCGGTCGAGGAGCTGCATGAGATCAAGGAGTTCCTTGAGAACCCCAAGAAGTTCCAGGCGCTCGGTGCGCGCATTCCCACGGGCGTGCTTCTGTACGGGCCGCCGGGCACCGGCAAGACGCTGCTTGCGCGCGCTGTGGCCGGCGAGGCGGGGGTGCCGTTCTTCTCGATCTCAGGCTCGGACTTTGTCGAGATGTTCGTTGGCGTCGGCGCATCGCGCGTGCGCGATCTGTTCGAGCAGGCCAAGCAGAACTCGCCGTGCATCATCTTTATGGACGAGATCGACGCGGTGGGTCGCCATCGCGGTGCCGGCCTCGGCGGCGGACACGACGAGCGCGAGCAGACGCTCAATCAGCTTCTGGTCGAGATGGATGGCTTTGAGGCCAAGGACAACATCATCATGATCGCGGCCACCAACAGGCCGGACATCCTCGATCCCGCACTGCTTCGTCCCGGCCGCTTTGACCGGCAGATCGCGGTCGATCGCCCGGACCGCAAGGGTCGCATCAAGATCCTCGAGGTCCATACGCGTGGCAAGCCGCTGGCGCGCGAGATAGACATCGATGCACTCGCGGGCCAGACGCCTGGGTTCACGGGTGCCGACCTTTCAAACCTGATCAACGAGGCGGCGCTGCTGGCGGCGCGCATAGGCAAGCGCGAGATCACCCAGAACGAGCTCGAGGAGGGCATCCTGCGCGTGATCGCAGGCCCGGAGCGAAAGACGCGGGTGATGAGCGAGAAGGAGCGTGCGGTCACGGCCTTTCACGAGATGGGTCACGCAATCGTTGGTCACTACCTCGAGCACGCCGATCCAGTGCACAAGATCTCCGTGATCTCTCGCGGGCAGGCGCTGGGGTACACGATCTCGCTGCCCTCCGAAGATCGCTTTCTGACCACGCGGGCTGAGCTCAACGACACCATGGCGATGACCCTGGGCGGACGCGCTGCCGAGGAGATCGTGTTTGGAGAGGTCACCACGGGGGCCTCCAACGACCTTGAGAAGGTGACTGCGACGGCCAAGCAGATGGTCATGCGCTTTGGCATGAGCGAGCGCTTGGGGCCACGCGTGTTCGGTCACGATCACAGCCAGCCGTTCCTCGGGCGCGAGTTCTCGACCGAGCCGGACTACTCCAATGAGATTGCCCGCCAGATCGATGACGAGGTCCGGCGCATCGTCGAAGACGCGCATCAGCGCGCTAGGGACATTCTCTCCGAGCATCGCCACAGCCTGGACACGATGTCGGAGATCCTCGTCAAGCGCGAGACGCTCGAGAAGGCCGAGTTTGAATCGCTGCTTGCGGGCAAGACCGAGCACGAGGTGTTCGGCCCCGATGAGCAGCCCGCCGCACAAGCCCTGCCCACTGCGCCGCCGCCGCCACTGCGCCGCCGCGTGCGCGATGAGCCGCGGCCGCTGCCGCGGCCTGGGCTCGCCGGTGGCACCGCTGAGCTGCACGCGACTGACCCACCGCGCAAAGACCTGCCCTAAGGGCTTCGCGGTAGCGCGCGTAACCGGGTTCGAGGTGGCGCTGGAGTCAAAGTGGCGGTGAGCTCTACCGAGCCCGACACGCAGCCGTTTGCGCTCATGGGCGTCCTCAACGTGACGCCGGACTCGTTCTCCGATGGGGGGCTGTTCGTGACTCCAGGCGCCGCCGTCGCGCGCGGCCTTGAGCTTGTCGCCGAAGGAGCCGCGATCGTTGATGTTGGGGGCGAGTCCACGCGGCCCGGGGCCACGCCAGTTGGGGTCGGCGAGGAGACCCGCCGCGTGCTTTCAGTGATCGAAGGCCTGGTCGCTGGCACGGCGGTCGCGAGCATCTCCGTGGACACGATGAAGGCGGCAGTCGCGCGCGCGGCGCTGAGCGCGGGCGCACGCATGGTCAACGACGTGAGCGCCCTGCGGGCCGATGCCGAGATGGCCGAAGTGGTGGCTGAAAGCGGCGCGCAATGCTGCTTGACCCACATGCGTGGCATGCCCTCAACGATGCAGCAGGACCCGCGTTATGACAACGTCGTCGATGACGTCCGAGCGTTCCTGGAGCAGCGTTTGAGCTTTGCGGTGTCCGCGGGCATTGCCGAGGAGCGCGTGCTGCTGGATCCAGGCATTGGCTTTGGCAAGAGCATGGCGCACAACCTTGCGCTGCTGCGCCACATCGACAAGCTCGTCGAGCTGGGACGCCCGGTGGTGATCGGAACGTCACGCAAGAGCTTTCTCGGGCGCATTGCAGCCGAAGCAGCGGGTGTTGAGGATGCGGCCGGGCCCGAGGCGCGCCTGCCCGGCACGATCGCCTCAAATGTGCTCGCATTCGAGCGCGGCGCGCGCGTGTTTCGTGTCCACGACGTGGCGGCCGTGCGCGATGCTCTTGCCGTTGCTGCTGCTACGTTGGCGGCCAATGACTGAGCGTCCCGCTGGACAGGATCCAACCAGCCCCGAAGAGGGCGGGGACGATCCGCGGGAGTTTGCCGGCAGCGCGGGCGGCGCGGGCAGCGCGGGGGGCGCGCGCGGGGGCGCCGAGGGCAACGGACAAAGCCACGGTCACGACGGCGCGCTTGATGACGAGGCGGACGTCGTCGACGCCATCGACGAGGAAGATGATGAAGAGGAGGACGACGAGGAGGGCCTTGAGTCTGTAACGGTCGAGATCACGGGCCTGTCGCTCTATACCCACCACGGCGCCTCCGAGGCCGAGCGTGAGGTCGGCCAGCGGCTGGTGCTCGACTTGCGCCTCGATCTGGGCGAGGCCGACGCCACGGCCACGGATCGCGTCGAGGACACTGTCGACTACGCCCAGGTCTGTCAGCTCGTCGCGCTGATCGCCCAGCAGCGCTCGCACCGCACGCTTGAGCGACTGTGCGCCACGATCGCCGAGCGTTTGCTGTCGGAGTACGAGCTTGAAGGCGTGTGGGTCAAGGCCACCAAGCCAGAGCCACCGATTCCACTGCCCGTCGAGGGCGTCTCGGTCGAGGTCTGGCGGGAACCGGACTGAGGCCCCTCGGGCTCCGACTGCGTACCGTTCGCACTCATGCTCGCTCGCACCGGCCTGCTTTCGCTGGGGTCAAACGTCGGTGATCGCCGTGCCCAATTGCAGGCGGCCGTGTACGGGCTGCCGCAAGCGGGCATGGAGGTCTTGGCTTGCTCCTCGGTCTACGACACGGACCCCGTGGGAGAGCTCACCGACCAGCCGTCGTTTCTGAACGCATGCGTGCTAGTGCGCACCGAGGCCCAGCCGCTTGCACTGCTGGACAGCGTCAAGGCGCTTGAGCGCGCGCTTGGCCGCGCCGCCTCCGGGCCTCGTCACGGCCCACGCGCGATCGACATCGACATCCTGCTCCTGGGGGACGTTGAGTTCGACCACGAGCGCATGCGCGTGCCTCACGAGCAGCTGAGAAATCGCCGCTTCGTGCTCGTGCCTGCGCTGGAGCTCGACATGGACATGGTCACCCCGGACGGCCGGCGGCTCGCCGATGCGCTTGCAGCGCTCCCGCTGGACGAGGGCGTGCGCTGGGCCGGCGCTCCGCTCGCAGTTGCGCCTGGAAAAGGGCAAGCAGACCACAGCGCACCATAATCTGCCCATGCTGCTTGCTGTAGACGTGGGCAACACCCAGACGCACTTCGGCGCTTTTGCCGGCGATGAGCTCGTCGAGCACTGGCGCTTTGCCACCGTGCGCCAGTCCACGTCCGACGAGCTCGGCGGTGCGCTCTTGAACCTGCTGGAACTGCGCAAGCTCGACTTCGACGCAATCGACGCTTCGATCGTCTCCTCGACCGTTCCCGCGCTGGGCCCGGAGTGGTGTCAGATGGCCGCCACATATTTGGGCCACGAGATGCTCGCGGTGGGCCCGGGCATACGCACTGGCATGCCCATCCGCTACGACAACCCCCGCGAGATCGGCGCCGACCGCCTGGTCAACGCAGTGGCCGCGCACGCGCACCTTGGTGGGCCGTGCATCGTTGTGGACTTTGGCACCGCGATCACCTTTGACCCCGTGTCGGCGGCGGGTGAGTACCTTGGCGGGATCATCATGCCCGGCGTGGAGATCTCGCTGGAAGCACTCACGGAGCGCGCTGCGGCGCTGCCCAAGGTGGACATCACGGTCGCTCCCCGGGCCGTGATTGGCAAGACCACGATTGACGCGATCAGGGCGGGCGTCATCTATGGCACCGCCGGCGGCGTCGATGCGATCGTTGGCCGCCTGCGGGGCGAGTTGGGCGAGCGCACGAAGACGATCGCCACGGGCGGACTCTCGGCTGCAATCGCACCCTTTGCCAAGAGCATCGACGAGGTCGACGGCCTGCTCACGCTCAAGGGCCTGCGGATCATCTACGAGCGCAACCAGGTGGCGGATTGACAGCGGTGAGCCCGGGCGCATGGGCCGCATCGGACACATCGGCCGCAGGGGGCGCAGGGGGCGCAAGGACCGCGCTCGACGAGCCCTGGGTGCTGGGCGGCGTGCGCGTGCCAAACCGCGTGCTGCTGGCGCCCCTGGCGGGCATTGGCAACTGGTTTGTGCGGCTGCAAGCCAAGCGCTACGGCGCAGGCATGGCGGTCTCGGAGATGGTCTCAAGCCACGCCATCCACTACGGCAACAGGCGCACCATGCAGGAGCTGCTGCGCATCGATCCGCGCGAGCGCGAGCACGGACCGGTGTCGATCCAGCTATTTGGACAGGACCCCGACGTGATGCGCCACGCCGCGAGGACCGTTGCCGAGGCGGGCGCGGACATGATCGACCTGAACATGGGCTGCCCCGTGCCCAAGGTGTGCAAGACGGGCGCCGGCGCTGCGCTGTTGAGTGATCCCGAACGCGCGCTCGCGCTGGCGCGGGCGGCGCGCGAGGGCAGTGGTCTGCCGGTGACAGTCAAGCTCCGTTGCGGCCGGCGCCCGGGCGATCACAGCGGCCTTGCGCTCGCGCACAGGCTCGTCACGGATGCAGGCGTGAGCGCGATCGCGCTGCACCCTCGGGTAGCCAGCGCGCACCACTCGGGACAGCCGGACTACGAGCTTGTGGCCGAGCTGGTGCGAACGCTCGACGCCCCCGTGATCCTGACAGGGGGGCTGCGCGATGCCGACCACATCCGCGCGGTCTTTGCGGCCACTGGCGCCGCCGCGGTGATGCTCGCGCGCGGCTCGCTCGGCAACCCGTGGCTGTTTGCGCAGCTCGTGGGCGCGCGCACGGATGCGCCGGATCCCAGCGAGGTCGTCGCGGAGCTTGACTGGGTGATGGGGTGCGCGCGTGAGCATCTCGGCGAGGAGCGCGCGGGCCGTTACCTGCGCAAGTTCTACCCCTGGTATGTGGCGCGACTTGCGCTCGAGCACGGATGCGCAAGCGCCCTGCGCGCGCAGCTGCAAAGCGCCCCTGACCTTGGCCACGCACGCGCGCTGTTTGCCTCCGCCCGTGCGCCCGCGCCGCTGGCCATGAGCGCCTAAAAGGGGGATCTGGGCGCTCGCTATACTGCTGCGCTCGCCGCTCCCAAACGGTGGTGGCGCACCGATATTTCACATGCCCAAGGACGTAATCCTCACACCGGACGGCCTGGAGAAGCTCAAGGGTGAGCTTGAGTTGCTGTCGACTCAGCGCCGCCGCGAGGTCGCGGCACGCATCAAGGAGGCGCGCGAATTCGGGGACATCAGCGAGAACTCCGAGTACAACGACGCCAAGGACGAGCAGGCGATGCTCGAGGCCAGGATCGCTCAGCTGGAGGAGAAGCTGCGGATGGCGACTGTGATCGAGCTGGGCGCAATCTCCACGGACGTGGTCCAGGTGGGCTCGATCGTGCACATCAAGGACGAGAAGACAGGCAAGTCGGCGAAGTACACGATCGTGGGCACCGCCGAGGCCAACCCATCTGAAAACAGGCTCTCGAACGAATCCCCCATCGGCCGGGCCCTGCTGGGCCACAAGCGCAACGAGACCGTCGCGGTGCAGGTTCCGCGCGGCCCGGCGCGCAAGCTCAAGATCACCAAGATCGACATCGGGCTCAAGCCGGGCGGCTGAGCCGCGCGCGCGATCCTCTGCGCGGGCTGGGACGATAATCCCGGGCCATGACCACTGCGGATGCCAACGAGGCCCAGGCGGGCGCGGACGAGGCGCAAGCGCGCGCCTACGAGGCCCAGGCGCGCGCTGACGACGCCCAGGCAGGCGCCGACGAGGATGCCGCCGGGCAGGGGCGCCTCGACGAGCTGATCGGCGAGCGCAGGGCCAAGGGCGAGGCCTTGCGCCACGCGGGCGCGGGGCATTTCCCCTACAGCTACGACGGCGTGGTTGCGATTGGCACACTGCGCGCGCAGTACCCCGAGCTTCAGCCAGGCGCTGAGACCGAGGACGAGCGCCGCGTGGCCGGCCGGATCGCCGCCCGTCGCGGGCAGGGCGGTGCCGCGTTTTTGGACTTGGTGGATCGCTCGGGCAGGATCCAGCTGTACGCGCGCCGGGACGTCCTGGGCGAGGCGGCGTTCACGCAGCTGACAGAGCTTGACCTGGGCGACTTGCTGGGTGTCGATGGCGTCGTGATCTGTAGTCGTCGCGGCGAGCTGTCGCTGCGCGTGCAGGGCTTCGCAGTCCTGTCAAAGTCGCTGCGGCCGCCCCCGGACAAGCACCACGGGCTCGGTGACGTCGAGCTGCGCTACCGCCACCGCGAGCTTGACCTGATCGCCAACGAGCCCTCGCGCGAGCTGTTCATGGCGCGCGCACGAATCATTGGCGCGGTGCGTTCGTACCTCGACACGGAGGGCTTCATCGAGGTCGAGACGCCTGTGCTTCAGCCCCTGTACGGGGGCGCGCTTGCGCGTCCCTTCACGACCCACCACAACGAGCTCGACCGCGAGCTGTATTTGCGGATCGCCACAGAGCTCTACCTCAAGCGGCTGATCGTGGGAGGCCTTGAGCGCGTGTATGAGCTTGGCAAGGACTTCCGCAACGAGGGTGTCTCGCACAAGCACAACCCGGAGTTCACGATGGTGGAGTGGTACGAGGCCTACGCGGACTACCGCTCCGAGGCAACGCGCCTGGAAGCGGTCGTGGCAGCTGCCGGCGCCGCTGTCGGCGCCGAGCTTGCGGGCGCCGCGGGGTTCGATCCAGGACAGCCCTGGCGCCGCGTGAGCTTCATTGAGGCCGTGGCGCAGGCGACGGGGATCGACCTGCACGTTCACGCAGACGCTGCATCGTTGGCGCGTGCGATCGCGGACAAGGGCCTGCAGGTGCCAACGGAGCGACAAAGCTGGCCGGCGCTCGCGGACGCGCTTTTGTCGAAGTACGTCGAGCCCTCCCTGACAGAGCCCACGTTCGTGTTCGACTACCCGATCGCGCTCTCGCCGTTTGCGCGCGAGCACCGTGAGGACCCCAGGCTGGCCGAGCGCTGGGAGGCGTTCATCGGTGGCATCGAGGTCGCAAACGCGTTCAGCGAGCTGGCCGACCCCGACGTACAGCGGGAGCGCTTCCTTCAGCAGCGCACGCTCGCGGCGGGCGACGACGAGGCCCAGCCCTACGATGAGCCCTTCGTGCAAGCACTGGAATACGGCATGCCCCCCACGGGGGGCGTGGGGTTGGGCATCGACCGCCTGGTGATGGTGCTCACGGGGCAAAGCTCCATTCGTGAGGTGGTGCTCTTTCCCGCCATGCGTCAGTCCTCGCAGGAGTCTTCGTGAGGGCAGGCAGGCGCGAGCAGGTGCGCTCCGAGCGCGCAAACTGGGGGCGTGCGCGGAACGTGCGGGTCGTCGTCGGGGCCGTTGGTAAACTCTGGCGCAGACGTTGCCGATGAACCTGGTACTCATCTTTTTCGGCCACGCCGACGAAGGATGCAGTGCGAGGTGCTTAGTAGTCCCTGAAGCGTTAATGCCCCCAGGAGGGAAGCGTCACCATGTTTGAGCGATTTACAGAGCGGGCCCGCCAGGTCGTCGTTCTGGCTCAAGAAGAGGCGCGGACGCTCAAGCACAACTACATTGGCACGGAGCACATCCTGCTCGGCCTTCTGCGCGAGGAGGAGGGCCTTGCGGCACGCGTGCTCGAGAGCCTTGACATCACGGTTGAGCGGGTGCGCGCTCAGGTGGTGCGGATCGTGGGCTCCGGTGAGGAGGTCACGTCCGGCCAGATCCCGTTCACGCCCCGCGCCAAGAAGGTGCTGGAGTTGGCGTTGCGCGAGGCGCTCTCGCTGGGACACAACTACATTGGCACGGAGCACATCCTGCTGGGCTTGGTACGTGAGAACGAGGGTGTCGCTGCGCGCATCCTGGTCGACTTCGATGCCGACTCCGAGAAGATCCGCAACGAGGTCATCCGCATGCTCTCGGGCCCGGGCGGCCGCCGCCAGGGCGCCGGTGCAGGCGCCGGCTCGGGCGCGGTCTCCGGCGAGGGCAAGAAGTCCTCGCGGCTGCTTGACCAGTTCGGGCGCAACCTGACCAAGCTGGCAGCCGACGGCAAGCTCGACCCCGTGGTTGGGCGTGAGATGGAGATCGAGCGGATCATGCAGATCCTCTCGCGGCGGACCAAGAACAACCCCGTGCTCGTGGGCGAGCCAGGCGTGGGCAAGACAGCAGTCGTCGAGGGGCTGGCGCAACGCATCACGGGCGGCGAAGTGCCCGAGTTGCTCAAGCAGAAGCAGATCTACACGCTGGATCTGGCTGCGCTCGTGGCCGGCTCCAAATACCGCGGCGAGTTCGAGGAGCGCTTGAAGAAGGTGATGAAGGAGATCACCCAGCGTGGCGACATCATCCTTTTCATCGACGAGCTGCACAACCTCGTGGGCGCGGGTGCCGCCGAGGGTGCAATCGATGCCGCTTCGATCCTGAAGCCCGCACTTGCGCGTGGCGAGTTGCAGACCATAGGCGCCACGACGCTCGACGAGTACCGCAAGTACCTGGAGCGCGATTCCGCGCTGGAGCGCCGTTTTCAGCAGATCCGGGTCAACGAGCCGACGATCGACCAGACGGTGGAGATCCTCAAGGGTCTGCGCGAGCGCTACGAAACCCACCACAAGGTGGAGATCACCGACGAGGCTCTGGTTGCGGCTGGGGAACTGGCCGATCGCTACATCTCCGACCGCTTCTTGCCTGACAAGGCGATCGATCTGATCGACGAGGCGGCGTCGCGCATGCGCATCAAGTCGATGACCTCGCCGCCTGCCAATACGGAGCTCGAAAACGAGATCGAGACGACGCGGCGCAAGAAGGAGTCGGCGATCGAGGCCCAGGAGTTCGAGAAGGCGGCAGCGCTGCGCGACCAGGAGCGCAAGCTAACCAACAAGAAGCGCGAGTTTGAGGAGGAGTGGGAGTCGGGCAAGTCGGCCGACAGGCCCGCGATCGGCGAGGAGGAGATCGCTGACATCGTGTCGATGTGGACTGGCATCCCCGTTTTCAAGCTGACCGAGGCCGAGACACAGAAGCTGATGCGGATGGAGGACGAGCTGCACAAGCGCGTGATCGGCCAGCACCCCGCCGTCGAGGTCGTCTCGAAGGCGATCAGGCGCGCCCGCGCGGGCCTCAAGGACCCCAAGCGCCCAACGGGCTCGTTCATCTTCCTGGGTCCCTCGGGCGTGGGCAAGACCGAGCTCGCACGCACGCTCGCCGAGTTTCTCTTCGGCGACGAGGACGCGATGATCCGGATCGACATGTCGGAGTACATGGAGAAGCACGCGGTCTCGCGGCTTGTGGGCTCTCCGCCGGGCTACATTGGCTACGACGAGGGCGGCCAGCTCACGGAGGCTGTGCGCCGCAAGCCCTACTGCGTGCTCTTGCTCGACGAGATCGAGAAGGCCCACGGCGACGTCTTCAACATCCTGCTGCAGATCCTTGAGGACGGCCGTCTGACCGATGCCCAGGGGCGCACCGTGGACTTCCGCCACGCGATCGTGATCATGACCTCCAACATTGGAGCGGCCGAGATTGCGCGCAACACGCCGCTTGGCTTCGCCGTCTCAGACGACGAGACGGGCATCACCTACGACGACATGAAAGAGCGGATCATGGGTGAGCTGAAGAAGGTCTTCCGGCCGGAGTTGCTCAACCGCATCGACGAGGTGATCGTCTTCCACAAGCTGCAAAAGGACGAGATCAAGGAGATCGTCGATCTGCTGCTCTTGCGCATCCGCGAGTCCATGGCCGAGCGCGAGCTGCAGCTGGAGCTGACAGAGCCCGCAAGGGAGCTGCTCGTGGACAAGGGCTGGGACCCCGCGATGGGCGCCCGCCCCTTGCGCAGGGCGATCCAGCGCTACATCGAGGACCCACTGGCGGACTTCGTGCTGCGCGCCGAGCTCACCCCGGGAGCCACCGTTGTGGTCAACGCGCCCGGCGAGGGCGAGGGCGAGCACGTCAAGCTGACCGTGGTCAAGCCCAAGAAGCCGAAGAAGACACCGGTGGCCGTGGGCGCTCCCGCTGAGCATGCCGAGGAGCTCGCGGGCGAGGAGCTTGGCTCCGGTGGCCTCGGCGACCTGGTGGCGCCCGAAGGCGGCCTTGGCGAGCTGAGCGCGCCTGAAGATGCGGGCTCTGTAGAGCCCAGCCTGAACGACGCTCCGATGTCCGATGACGGCCCAGCGGCCGACACCGACATCCCGGGTGGCGGCTCAGACCCCGCGGGCGCCTGAGCGCGGCTGCGATAACAAGGGGGGCATGCGCGTACCCGCCCGCGCCCCTGGCATGCCCAAAAGCGGCCGGCCCGGGACGGCTAGCCGAATTCGGGACGGCTAGCCGAATTCGCGCACCGCGTCCTTGTACTGGATCAGGCCCTGATCGGTTTCGCCCATCTCCTTGATGGTGCCGCTGAGGGTGAAGTTGGTGCCGCTGCCTTCGTCGGCCAAAAGCGTGCCGGAATAGGCTTCTTCGGCTTCGATGCGGCCCGGGTCGGTGGCATTGCCTGCGCCGTTTCGCCATGTGGCTTCAAGGCTGCCGTACACGGGCATTTCGATCGGGATCTGCGGGATCACCACGTTGAGCTTGATGCACCCGGCCGGGACTTCCGCGAAGTTCTCCGAAGCCGGGTAGCACTTGCTGTTCAGCTGGCGCGCGCGGCATCGCTCCGGATTGCCTTCGGTTTCTTCGTCTTCACCGGGGCCACATTCGTTGAAGGACGCCAGGCCGATCCGCACCTGCACGGTTTCTTCTTCGGACATGTGAGGCTGGCCCCAGACGACTTCCTCCTTCCAGGGCATGGTCTGCTTCTGGCGCCAGACGTTTTCGGGCCAGTCTTCGGCTTCGCGCTCGGTCGCGAGCGGGCATTCTCCCAGCCGGTCGTGTCCCGCCTTCACCTCGGCCTTGTTGCAGGATTCGGCGTTGATGTATGTCTCTTCCAGCGGCGGTTCGTCGGTGACGACGATACTCAGATGCGTGACCCCGATGCTCTTTTCAAAGGACTTCACAAGGGCGGGCGCGGTGCACTGGTCGTCGGTCCAGCCTTCGATCAGGCCGTAACTGCGGATCTCGGCGCTTTCGACGGCGTTTTCGTGTTCGCGCCATGCCGTACCTGTGTATATCGCCGTGCATTTGATCGTCTCAGAGCTCGTAGCGCCGTGCAGCACGATCGGGCCCCAGCCGATGATTGGGGCCGGCTCCGAGCGCACATGCTGGCGCTCTGTGGTGGGGCATTCGGCGATCTCCGTGATCGCCGTGTTCGTGCAGGTCGCGACAATTGGCTGCAAGCGCGGGTTCACGAACAGGGCGGGCGCCTGCTGAGCTTGCGCGACCGCTGAGCCCAGCGCGAGCAGGACCAGCGAGCCGACCGAGGCAGTTGCCAGGCGCACGCGCACGGACAGCCGGCCCAAGGGGCGGAAACAGCGACGCTCGCGCGCGCCAGGCTCTCCTCCGAAAGTCTGCATTCCTCCTCCTTGATCCAAGTCAATCCATTACTTGGGACTCTTGCCCCATGAGGCTTGCCAGCATCCCTGCCTCAGCAGACTCCTAGGCCAGCCAAGGCTACCAGAGTGCCTGGGCGCTGGCAACCGCCTAAACACGGTCCTAACGCAGTCTGCCGGGCCGCTTGTGGGCCGCAAATCGCGTACAATCAGTAGTCGTGCCCTCACGACCCGGGGAAGAGCTTGAACTGACGAGTCGCCAGGAACCGGGATTGATCAGGGCCCTGGAGATGGTTGCCCCGGGCACCTCGCTACGCGAGGGCATCGACAACATTCTCGATGCACGAACGGGTGCCCTTATCGTCATGGGCGACCCCGAGGAGCTGAGCTTTTTGAATTCCGGCGGGATCAAACTCGACATCGAGTACTCGCCTGGCATGCTCTACCAGGTCGCCAAGATGGACGGCGCGATCATCCTCGGCGCAAATGCGACCAAGATCTCGATGGCGAATGTCCAGCTGATGCCGGATCCGACGATTCTGTCGCTGGAGACGGGCACCCGCCACCGCACCGCTGAGCGCGTTGCCAAGCAGACGGGCGCGCTCGTGATCGCGATCTCCCAGCGCAGGGACGTGGTGACGCTGTACGTGGAGGACTCAAAGTACGTCATGGGGGACATCACGGTTGTGCTTGCCAAGGCCAACCAGGGGCTGGCGACGCTTGAGAAGTACAGGACCCGGCTTGACCAGGTTTCGATGCGCCTGACAGCGATGGAGCTTGAGGGTGGGGCCACGCTGCACGACGTGCTTGCCGTGCTCCAGCGCTCCGAGCTTGTGACGCGTATGGCAGTGGAGATCGAGCGCCACATCGTCGAGCTCGGCACGGAGGGCCGGCTGATCGAGATGCAGCTGGAGGAGACGCTTGTGGGCACAGCCGCCGAGAAGACCGCGCTCGTGCGCGACTACCTCGTAGAGCCCTCCGACGAGGCGCTGGCGGCGGCACTGGATGAGATCGGCCGTCTCTCCCATCAGGACCTTTTGGACTTTGGTCGCCTGGCGGAGCTGCTGGGCTACGACCGCAAGCTGAACACGCTGGACTATCCCGTCGCGACGCGCGGCTATCGCATCCTGGGGCGTATCCCCAAGTTGCCCAGGCTCGTCGCAAGGCAGGTTGTCGAGGCGTTTGGAGGGTTGGACGAGCTGCTCGCGGCGACCGACGCAGAGCTCGAGGCAGTGGAGGGGGTAGGAGAGGTGCGGGCCAGGGATATCCGGGAGGGTCTGCGCCGGCTGCAAGAGGTCAACCTCGTTGACCGCTACCTGCAGTCCTAGCGCAATCAGTCAGTCATTCCCGCCGCCGGCGGGCCACGAAAAAGGAGCAGATCATTCCCCAAGCAGAACCTGACATGTTGTTGGACGTCGAAGAGGATCGTGTCATTGAGTGCATCGAGTTCGAACTCGGTGACCACGTCGTCTATCCCCACCATGGCGCGGGCAAGGTCGAGGGCAAGGAGGAGATGGAGGTCCTCGGTGCCAAACGTGAGTACCTCACGATCAAGATCTTGCACAACGACATGACCGTCAAGGTCCCGACGGAGAACGCGGGTGTCGCGGGTCTGCGCAGGGTCATCGATGAGGAAACTGTCAAGAAGGTGCTCGACGTGCTTCAGGGCGAAGTCTCCGAGATGCCCAAGAACTGGAACCGCCGCTTCAAGCACAATCGCGACAAGATCAAGACGGGCAACATCTACGAGCTGGCCGAGGTGGTACGCAACCTGGCGCTGCGCGAGAACGAAAAGGGGCTCTCCACGGGGGAGAAGCAGATGTTCACGCGCGCCAAGAAGATCCTGGCCTCGGAGTTGATGTACGCGCTGGACAAGGACGAGGAGGAGGTCGAGATCTACCTCGACGAGCTCCTTGCCGACTCGGCCTCACGTAACGTCGCGCTCGCTGCCGATTAGCGGCCAGTTGCGCCAGGCGTTGCCATGGCAGTCGCGCTGATCGTCGCGGCGGGCTTTGGCGAGCGCCTCCGGGCCGGCCGCCCCAAGGCGCTCGTGGAGCTCGCGGGCAGGCCGCTCGTGCAGTGGAGCCTGGACGTGCTCGCAGCTGTGCCTGCGATTGGACAGATTGTGGTGGCGCTGCCGCCTGCCGATCCTGTGCTGCCGCGCGGCGTACACGGCCCTGCGGGAACGCTCGCGGTCGCCGGCGGCAAGGTGCGCTCCGAGTCGGTGTCGCTCGCGCTCGCAGCCGCTGGCCCCGGTGATCCCGTGGTCATCCACGATGCCGCGCGGCCGCTGCTCACAGGGGAGCTTGTTGAGGCCACCCTGCGGGCGGTCGCCGCAGAGGGTGTCGACGGGGCTGTTGCTGCGGCACCCGTCACGGACACGATCAAGCGCGCGCGCGCGGACGGTGTCGTCGAGGCCACTGTGGAGCGCTCAACGCTGTGGGCGGTGCAGACGCCGCAGGTCTTTCGCCGCGAGGCGCTGGAGCGGGCGCTCGACGTGGCGCCCGCGGTGCTCGCCGAGGCGACCGACGATGCGTGGCTGATCGAGCGTGCGGGAGGCACGGTCGTGGTCGTGGCGGCCCCGCGCGAGAACCTGAAGGTGACCACGCCAATTGACCTGACTGTGGCCGAGGCGCTGCTGCGACGCCGCTGGCGTGCTTGAATCGCTCGCGATGCTGACCGATTACCACGTGCACTTGCGCAGCGACGACGCCGATGCCACGGCGCAGGGACACTTCACCGCGGCCAACGCCGCGCGCTACCGCGCGGTGGCAAGCGAGCGCGGGATCGCCGAGCTTGGCGTCTCTGAGCACATCTACCGCTTCACGCGGGCGCTGGAGGTCTGGCAGCACCCGTTCTGGCGCGAGAACGCGGTCGATGACCTCGACTCCTACTGCGCTTTCGTGCGCGAGCAAACCGACCTGCGGCTGGGGATCGAGGCGGACTTCATCCCGGGGTGCGAGCAGCGTTTGGCGGCGCTGCTCGGAGAGTATGACTTTGACTATGTCGTGGGATCGGTGCACTTCGTGGCACGCGCCGCCGCGGCGCCCGCCCCGCGCGCGGGCGCGCCTCTGGGGGCAGGCGCAGACGAGACCGATGTGGAGTCCTTTGGCGCCGTTGACATGGACCCGCACGGAGTCTGGAGTGCGGGGTGGAGCGTGGAGGAGATCTGGCGCAGCTACTTCGAGGCGCTCGGCCAGGCGGCACGCAGCGGCCTCTTTGACATCCTCGGCCATCCGGACCTGGTGAAGGTCTTCGGCTCCGGCAAGCCGGCGCCGGAAGGTGACCTGCGCCGTTACTACGAGCTCGCGGTCGCGGGCATCGCGGAATCGGGCGTGGCTGTCGAGGTCTCCACGGCTGGGCTGCGCAAGCCCGTCGGCGAGATCTACCCCGCGCCGGAGTTTCTGCAGATGTGTCTGGACGCCGGCGCCAAGGTGGCGCTGTCGAGCGACGCTCATAGCCCGGACCAGATCGGCTTCGGTTACGACACCGCGGTGGCGTTGCTCCAGCGCCTCGGGGTCGGTGAGCTGTGCGTGTTCGAGCATCGCGAGCGCCATCTGGCGGCGATCGGCCCTGCGGTCGTCGCGCCATGAGCGCGCGCGTCGGCATCGGCTATGACTCTCATCGGCTTGTCGACGGAGACAGTCTGCGCCTCGGTGGGGTGGACGTCCCGTACGACCGGAGCCTGGACGGCCATTCAGACGCCGACGTGCTTGCGCACGCCGTGACGGACGCACTGCTGGGCGCGGCCGGCATGGGTGACATCGGCCAGCATTTCCCGGACAGCGATGCGCAGTGGGCCGGCGCGGACTCGATGGAGCTGCTGGGGGCCGTGGTTGTCAAGGTCAGCGCGGCGGGGTTTGCAATCGTCAACGTCGACTGCACGCTGATTTTGGAGGCGCCAAAACTGGGCGCCCACCGCGATGCCATGCGCGCACGGCTGGCAAGCGCCCTTGCGGTCAACAGCGCGCGCGTGAACGTCAAGGCCACCACGGGCGAGGGCATGGGCTTTGTCGGTCGCGGCGAAGGCGTGGCAGCGCTCGCGATCGCAGCGCTCGACCACGCCGACTGAAAAGCGGTTGGCAGCGCAACGACCGCTAGGGTTGGCGGTCATGCGTGAGATTCGCCTGCACGACACCGCCGCGGGCAAGGTGGCACCACTGGTTGCCCGCGAGCCCGGCCGCATTGGCATCTACGCGTGCGGCCCCACGGTCTACAGCCGTATCCACCTGGGCAACGCGCGCCCGTACGTGGTCTTCAGCCTGATGAAGCGCTTTCTGGAGCACGAGGGTCTGGCGGTCACGCTCGTGATCAACGTCACGGACGTCAACGACAAGATCTACACGGCCGCTCGCGCCGCGGGGGTCCCAAGCGCCGAGCTGGCGGCCGAGATGACCGCGGCGTACGTGGCCGACACCGACGCGCTGGGCGTGGGACGCCCCGACCACGAGCCTCTGGCCTCGGAGACCATGGACGCGATCGTGGCATACATCCAAGCGCTGATCGACTCAGACCACGCCTACGTGGCCGCGCACGCCTCCAACGGCGCCAACGGCGCCGACGGCGCTGACGGCGCCGACGGCGCCCGCGACGTCTTCTTTCGCGTCCGCTCCGATCCCGGTTATGGGTCGCTTTCGCACAGGCACATCGAGGACATGGACCAGGGTGAGGGTGTCGAGGGCTCCGAGCGCAAGGAGGATCCGCTGGACTTCGCGCTCTGGAAGGCCCGCAAGGCCGATGAGGACACGTGCTGGCCGTCGCCGTGGGGAGATGGGCGGCCGGGTTGGCATATCGAGTGCTCGGCCATGGCCGAGGGTCTGCTGGGCACTGAAATCGACATCCACGGCGGCGGCTCGGACCTGGTCTTTCCCCACCACGAGAACGAGGCCGCGCAGACGCGCGCGGCGCGCGGCTCAGAGCTGGCGCGCGC
Organism: Chlamydiota bacterium; assembly: GCA_903970125.1. Lineage (GTDB taxonomy): Bacteria > Actinomycetota > Thermoleophilia > Solirubrobacterales > Solirubrobacteraceae > Palsa-744. The sequence goes on along the minus strand of CAJCHW010000212.1, from coordinate 9,333 downwards.
CTGGGTGCACAACGGCATGATCCAGGCGACGGGCGAGAAGATGGCCAAATCGGTGGGCAACATCGCGCCGCTGGCCGATGTGGTTGAGCGCTACGGTCCAAGCGCGGTCGTGATGTATCTGATCTCCGGCCACTACCGCCAGCCGCTGTCGTACTCCCAGAAGGCGCTGGAGCAGGCACAGGCCAACGTCACTCGCATCCGCGAGGCCGGTCGCAGGCTTTCCCGGGGTCCCTCGCCGGTTGCGCTTGAGCCCCTGCGCGACCGCTTCTTTGACGCGCTCGCCGACGACTTCAACACGCCCGAGGCGCTGAGCGCGATCAACGCCTGGATTCGCGCCGCCGCCGGCGCCGACAATGGCCTGGAGGCAGGCGACGAGCACCTGCGCGAGATGCTTGACGTGCTCGGCCTTGCACAGCTGCTCGCCGCGCCCGTGCAGGCGCCGCCGGAGGTCAACGAGCTCGTGGCCAAGCGCGAGGACGCACGTGGCCGGCGTGATTTCGCCGCCGCGGACGGGCTGCGAGCCCAGTTGGCTCAGCTCGGCTGGGATGTGCGCGATGGTGCCGCTGGTCCTGAGCTCGTGGCGCGCGACCCCGATCGCGCATAACTGCCTGCAAAGCGGCAGAACGCCGGTCGTGATGAAGGCTTTGTTGAAGGCCTTGACAACGTCCGGTGCGTGTGCAAGGGTGCCCATTACATAACCCTGAGCTTTAGGTTTAAACCTCAGCGTTGGCGCCAGGGGAGGTGTGCGCCACTGAGCGATTTGAGGGCTCTTCAGGTCCCTGTGCGGACCCTGTGGATACCCAGAAAGGATCGGCTCGTGGCACGATCATTGCTTAACACTCGACGTGAAGTTAAGGTCGATGATGGATTCCTGGTGGCCTTGGCCAAACAGGGAGATAACGGAGCGCGCGATCAGCTTGTGTGCCGGTATCACAGCTTCGTGCGTCTGAAGGCCTCGTCGTACTTCTTGGCTGGGGGCGACTCGGAAGATCTCATCCAGGAGGGCCTGGTGGGTCTGTACAAGGCCGTCCGTGACTACCGCACGGACCGTGAGTCGAGCTTTCGCAACTTCGCGGAGCTGTGCATCACGCGCCAGATCATCACGGCGGTCAAGACGGCCACGCGCAACAAGCACCAGCCCCTGAACCAGTACGTCTCGTTCTCCTCCACTCCGGCGGCCTCCGGCGATGACCCGGTGACGCTGGATCAGCTGCTGCCGGGGCCGAGCACCCAGGAACCGCTGACGCAGGTGGTCTCCTCGGAAGAGCTGCGCGCGTTGGTGGAGTGCCTGTCCAGTGTCCTGTCCGAGCTGGAGAGCCGCGTGCTGTCGCTCTACCTCGATGGGGACTCCTACGAGCAGATCTCCGCTGCCCTGGGATGCGCAACCAAGACCGTGGACAACGCGCTTCAACGCGTCAAGCGCAAGGTTGCTGCGCACTTGGAGCAGCGCGCAGTGGTGCTGTGAGCGAGCGCGATCGCCGCTGAAAACACTCGGCCATCGTGGCGGTGACAGGCGCCGGCAGTCGCATCGTCGCTGATCGCGGCGCGCGCGCGGCCGTGCGAGGATTGCTGACATGAGTGCTGCCGTCTCGGACGCCGATGGCGCGCCGGCCGAGGACGTACTGACCGCGGCAACTGCCGGCGCGAAGGTAATCCGCGGCAGCGTCTGGCGGCTCGCGTCAAGTGGCGCAGGCATTGTGCTGGGGCTGGGCACGGCGACGTTGCTGCTGCGCCATCTCGGCGTAGCGGAATCGGGTCGCTACGTGACCGTGCTGTCGATCCTCGCGATCCCGACCTTTGTGGGCGACGGCGGCCTCAACGTCGCCGCCAGCCGCGAACTGGCGCTGCGTGGTGCACACGACCGCGGGCTCGTCGCGAACATCCTGGGACAGAAGCTGGTGGTGATGCCCGTGATGGTGTCGCTGAGCGTGGGCTTCGCCGCAGTCGCCGGCTATCCCACGCGCATGGTCGTCGGCACCGCACTTGCCGGCATGGGTGTCCTGATCTATGCGCTGGCGAACGTGCTCGTGTTGCGTCTGACCGTGGAACTGCGCAACGTCTGGCCCGCTGTGCTGGATTTCGTGCGCCAGGTGGTTGGCCTGACCGGCGTGGCGCTGTTGGTCGTGCTGGGAGCCGGCTTGACGCCCTTCTTCGCAGTACTCATCGCGGGGGCGCTCGCAGTGATGGCGCTCGTGCCCTTTGCCGCCGGCCCGCACGCATTCATCCTGCCTAGGTTCGATCGCGGCGAGCAGCGGATGCTGATGGCAACGGCGTTGCCAATGGCCGCGGCGCTGACCCTGGCGCAGCTCTACTTCCGGCTGGTGATCGTGCTCATGTCGTTGATCTCGAGCGCGCAGCAGACCGGCTACTTCGGCGGATCGCTTCGGGCCACGGAAAGCCTGGTGATCATGCCCATCCTCGTCGCCGGCGTGGCGCTGCCACTGCTGACTGCGGCGGCGCGGGACGACATCGCTCGACTGCGGGCCGCTGTGCAGGGGTTGGGCGAGGCCACGCTGATTGCGGGGGTGCTGCTCGTGCTCGTCACCGTCCGTGCCGCCGAGCCCGTGATGGTGCTGATTGGGGGACACGCCTTCCGCTCGGCCGGTGCGGTGCTGCGCATCCAGGTCGGCACGTTGGTGTTTTTGGCCTTGGATCAGATCTGGGCGGCGTCGCTGCTTGCGCTCGGTCGCCAGCGCGAGCTGATTGTCACGAACGCGATTGCGCTCGTGGGGGTGGCGGTGTTCGCGGCCGTGCTTGTGCCTGCGTACAAGGCGATCGGTGGCGCCGAGGCCAGCGTCCTGGGCGAGCTGCTGCTCGCTTGCCTGATCTACTGGCGGCTGTCGCGGGCGGCCGGGAGGGTGATGGTGTCAGCCGCGTTCGTGGGCCGGCTGATTGCAGCGGCCGCCGTTGGCAGCGTGGCACTGGTCGTGCCCGGCCTGCCCGACCTCGCCGCCGCCGCGTTGTCCGGCCTGCTCTTTCTGGGGGCCGGCCAGCTGCTTGGCCTGATCCCCAAGGAGATCCACGACGCGATCAATCTGGGCAGATGGCTGGGTCGCCACGACCAGCCGGCGGCCTAAGCGAGTGTGGACTGCGCCGTCCAGGCCTCGGCGTTGTGCTCGTAGATGTCGTGCAGCACGGCGTCGATGTCGAACGTCAGCTGCCACTGCGGGAAGTCGCGCTGGAACGCCGACAGGTCGCTGATCCACCAGCGGTGATCGCCCACGCGCGCCCGCTCGGAGACCCTGTAGTCGAGCGCTCGGCCAGCGATCGCCTCGCATGCGGCGATCGCCTCGAGCATGGAGACGCTGCAGTCGCGGCCGCCCCCGAGGTTGTAGACGGCTGCGGCGCTGGGGTTTGCGTGAAAGGCCGCGAACGCCCGCACCACATCTGCGGCGTGGATGTTGTCGCGGACTTGCTTGGCGCCGTAGCCGAAGACCGTGTACGGGGCGCCCGTCACCGTGCACCGCATCAGGTAGGAGAGGAACCCGTGCAGCTGCGCGCCGGCGTGCTGGGGCCCCGTCAGGCAGCCACCGCGAAAGCACACCGTTGGCATCCCGAAGTAGCGCCCGTACTCCTGCACGAGCAGGTCTGCGGCGACCTTGGACACTCCGAACAGCGAGTGCGTGGTGGTGTCAATGGACATCTCCGTATCGATCCCCGCATACCAGTGATGGTCGGTGGGGAGGTCGAGCCGCGTGTCGAGCTCCTGCAGGGGCAGGAAGTTCGGCCGATCCCCGTAGACCTTGTTGGTGGAGGTGAAGATGAATGTCGCGTCCGGCGCGTGGGCGCGCGCCGCCTGCAGCATGTTCAGGGTGCCATTGGCGTTGACCGTGAAGTCGGTCTCGGGGTCCGATGCCGCCCAGTCGTGCGACGGCTGGGCAGCGGTGTGCACGATCAGCTCGATGCGGCTGCCATGGCGCGCCAAAAGCGCATCCACGTCGTCGCGGTCGCGGACGTCGATGGGTTCTGAGTGAAACCCGTCAACCTCGCGCGCCAGGCGCTGCGACACGTGTGCCGTGGACGCCTCGGGGCCGAAGAAGCGGGCGCGCATATCGTTCTCGATGCCGATCACCTCAAAGCCCTGTGCGGCAAAGAAGCGCACGGACTCCGAGCCGATCAACCCGCCGGACCCTGTGACGATCGCGACTGCCATCAGCCGGGCGGCAGTGTAACCGATCGCAGCCCGCTCCCGGACTCGCCGCGGGGCCACCATGGGGCCATCGTGGGGCCACCACGGGACCACCGCGGGTCGCTCCCCATCGCCGGTTGGTAGCTTGTGGCCGATGCCCGCCCGCGACCCAAGCAGCAGGACCTTGAGGTCGTTTTGAGCGCGCGGGACAGCGCCATGGTCGATGAATCACGGCGCGTTTTGGTTACCGGCGGCGCAGGGTTTATCGGCTCACACGTTGCCGAAGCGTTCCTGGCATGCGGCGACGAGGTGCTCGTGGTCGACGACCTCTCGGCCGGCGATCCAGCGAACGTGCCTCAAGGCGCGAGTTTCAAGCAGACAGACATCGTCGACAGGCAGGCGCTGGCCGACCTCTTTGGCGCGTTCAGCCCCACCGCGGTCTGCCACCTGGCGGCACAGGCGAGTGTGACTGCGTCCGTCAAGGACCCCGCGCACGACCTCTCGGTGAACGTGGTCGGCACGTTCAACGTCGTCGATCTGGCCAAGGATCATGGGGCGCCTGTGGTGTTCGCGTCCACGGGCGGTGCGCTTTACGGCGAGCACGCCCTGCGGCCAAGCGCGGAGTCCACGTGGGCCGAACCGCTGTCGCCTTACGGCGCCTCCAAGCTTGCCGGCGAGGCATACGTGCGCACCTGGGGAAGCCTGCACGGCCTCGGAAACGTGGTCCTGCGCCTTGGCAATGTCTACGGGCCACGCCAGAATCCCCACGGCGAGGCCGGCGTGGTGGCGATCTTCAGCGAAAGGCTCAGGCGTGGGGAGCCGGTCACGGTTTTCGGCGACGGGCACCAGACGCGCGACTACATCTATGTCGCCGACGTCGCACGCGCCTTTGTGCTTGCCGTGACGGCCGCAGCGCCCAGCGACGCCTCGCTGACCACGTTCAACGTGGGCACAGGCGAGGAAAGCTCCGTGCTGGACCTGCTCGACACGCTCCAAGGGCTCGCGCCGGCGCGAGTGGAGAGGGTCTTTGAGCCCCTGCGCCCAGGTGAGCTGACGCGCAGCTGCCTGGACTCCTCACGTCTGCGCAGCGCACTCGGCTGGGCGCCTGCGACGCGCCTGGGAGAGGGGCTCGCGGCCACCTATTCGTCCTACAGCGGCGCGTAGTCAAACGGCAGCGAGTCGGCGATCTCGGCCAGTCGCGGCGCTTGGGCGTCGCGCGCGGAGACGGTCACGGCATCCAGTGCCAGTGGCCACTGGATCGCCACATCGGGGTCGTCGTAGGCGATGCCGCGCTCGGTCTCCTCTGCGTAGTAGCCACTCTGCTTGTAGAGCACGTCGGCGACGTCTGAGAGCGTGCAGAAGCCGTGCGCGAATCCGACGGGGCAATAGAGCACGTGCATGTTGTCCTCGTTGAGCTCAAAGCCCTCCCACTGGCCGAACGTGGGCGAGCCGCGGCGCACATCGACCACGACGTCGTAGATCGCGCCACGGCCACAGCGCACGAGCTTGGCCACGCCCTTGCCGATCTGGAAGTGCATGCCGCGCAGGATCCCCTTGCCCGAGCGCGAGTGGTTGTCCTGGACCATCTCCTCGCCGATGCCCAGCTCCGCGTAGACGTTGCGCCGGAAGGTCTCACAGAAAAAGCCGCGCTCGTCGCCGAAGACGCGCGGGGCAAGCAAAATCGGGCCTTGCAGCCTGGTGTCGAGCCGTTGCATGCGGTGTGGTCTCCTTTACTGAGTTGAATCGGTCAGTTGCCTGGGTCGACTGGCTGGGTCGGCTGCCTGGTCAGTTGGCTGGGGCCCTTGCGAGGCTGGGGCCCTTGCGAGGCCGGCTGTATCGATGTAGTCCGCCAGCGCCTCGTCCCAGGAGCGCAGCGGTGAAAGCCCCAGCGAGTCGGCGCGGGGGCGTGCGAGCACACCGTTGAGGGGCCTGTCGACGCCCCCCGGCGCGTTCACCGTCTTTGCCCGCACGACCTCTACCTCAAGTCCAGCGTGAGACATGATTGCGCGCGTGAACTCCCACCATGAACAGGCACCGCCGGCAGTCAGGTGGATTATGCCCTGCGCTTTGGCCTCGATCGCCTCCAGGATCGCCGACGCCAGGTCGGCGGTGTAGGTCGGCTGGAGGCGTTGGTCGTCGACCACGCTCAACTCGCTGCCCGCGCGCACGCGAGCGAGCACGCGTTGGACGAAATTGCCGCCCTTGCTGGCGTTGCCGGACAGTCCGTACAGCCCCGCGGTGCGCACGACCAGGGCGTTGCGCCCGTACGCAAGCGCCGCGTACTCGCCGGCAAGCTTGGAGACGGCGTAGATCGACCGTGGCGCAGGCAGGTCGTCCTCGCCGTAGGGCTCGGGGCGACGACCGTCGAAGACGTAGTTGGTGGACACGTGCACGAGAGGCACTCCCTGGCCCGCAAGCCGGCGCACCGCCTCGACGTTGATCGCGAAAGCGTTGGCGGGCTCACGCTCGCAAACGTCCAGGTTGTGGAAGGCGGCGCAGTTGATCACGACCTCAGGCTCGGTCTCGGCAAACGCGCGCGCGACTGCCGAGTCGCTTGAGATGTCGAGCTCTGAGTGGCTGTACGCGTGCGCCTGGTCTCCCAGCAGCGCCACGAGATCGGTGCCGAGTTGGCCGGCTGCGCCGGTGATCAGCGCACGCATGACCGCGCCCGATGAAGGACCCTCCGCCGGCTCACGTCTGCTGCGGGCTCACAGGACGGGGGATGACTCCGGCTCCAAAGCCACGCCGTTTGACAGCTGCAGCCAGCGGATGTTGTAGCAGCGGGGATCGTTCAACAGGGCTGGGTCGCCCGGCGCGATCCGCTCAAGCAGGTCAGAAACGGACTCAAGCACCGAGCGGCTGGGGATGAACCCCAGCGTTGTCGACAGCTTGGCGTTGGCGCACTCGTAGTTGCGGGTGAGCGTGGGCTGGGGCACCTCCTCCAGCGCCACCGCGCGGCCCGTGAGCTGAACCGAGCCGGCCACTATCATCGCGAGCTCGCGGATCTGGTAGTTGGAGTGCACGACGTTGAAGATCTCGCCTGCAACGAGGTCCGCGGGCGCCTCATAGGCGGCGATCATGGCGTCGGCGCAGTCGCCGATATCGACGAGCGGCCGCCACATCCACCCGCCTCCGTGCAGCTGCAGATGCCCGGCCAGCAGGGCATCCTTGACGAACGTGTTGACCACGAGGTCAAAGCGCATCCGCGGGCTGAAGCCGTAGACGGTGCCGTTTCGCAGGATCACGGGGCACAGGCCCTCGGAGGTGAGCCGCATCAGCGCCTGCTCGGCGTAGCGCTTGGATGTGGCGTACGCGGCGTGCGGCTGCACGGGCGCATCCTCGCCGTGGATGCCCGGGGGCAGGCCGTCGTAAAGCGAGCACGACGAGGCGAACACAAGGCGCTTGATGTCGCGCCGAACGCACTCCTCGCCCAGGGCCTCGGAGGCGATTGCGTTCATCTGCCAGTTGGCCTCGGGGTCGTACTCGGCGGTGGGATCGTTGGAGAGGCCCGAGAGGTTGATGACGCCATCGACATCATCGAATGCGTCCGGGGGGACGGCGCGCACATCGGCCTCGACGAGCTCGATCCGGTCGCGGAAGTCGGCCATTGGCTGCTCGCCGAACAAGAGGCGGTCGAGCACGCGCACGCGATAGCCACGCGCGAGCAGCCGCGGCACGAGCACGCAGCCGATGTAGCCGGCACCGCCGGCCACCAGGATCAATTCGCCGGTCCGTGGCGCCTCGGCCGCCAAGCCGTTGGGACGCGATGCAGCGCCGTTTACAGGGTCATTTGGCGCGTCCACGGTGCATGGCAGCTTACCGCCGGACCGCGCCCGCACCGCCACGGGTGGGTATCGTGTTTGTTGCCACTGAGATCAAAGCAACTGTTTCCGGGAGCAGCTGTGCACGACCAGGCTCAAAGCCACGACAGCACCACGAGCCGCAGGCTCGACCATAGGCTCGCGATCGTGCCTGCTTACAACGAGGAGGGTGCCGTTGGCAGCACGGTTGCCGCGATCCATGACTCGGCTCCGGGTTTCGATGTCGTGGTCATCGACGACGGCTCCAGCGACGCGACTGCGGAGCGTGCACGGGCAGCAGGCGCCGCAGTTGTGCGCATGCCCTTCAACGTTGGGATCGGCGGCGCGATGCAAGCGGGGTATATGTACGCGCTTGACCACAACTATGATCTGGCGGTCCAGGTCGATGGGGACGGGCAGCACGACCCCGCGCACATGGCAACGTTGGTGGCGTGCATGGAGGCCGATCCGGGGCTGAACATGGTCACGGGTTCGCGCTTCCTGGATCCCTCCGGCGAGGGCTACCGCTCCTCTGCTGCGCGCCGGGTGGGTATCCGCATCTTCGCGTGGGTGGTCTCGGCGATCACGGGCCGCCGGGTCACCGATCCCACCTCGGGCTTCCGAATGACCGATCGGCGGGGGATCGAACTTTTCGCGCGCGACTACCCGCACGACTACCCCGAGATCGAGGCGATCCTGCTGATGCACGCACATCGGCTCCGCAGCTGCGAGATCCCCGTCGAGATGCGCCCGCGCGTCACGGGCACGTCCGCGATCTCCTCGACCCAGTCCATCTACTACATGGTCAAGGTCCTGCTGGCCGTGTTCGTGGGGCTTTTCCGGAGGCGTCCGCCGGCGGGCACGCGCGCGGACGCCTCCCTGCCTGCGGACGCAGGGACGCCCGCGAGTGCCGGCGAGGACGTGGGCGCCGCCGAGGACGTGGGCGCCAGCGCTGGCGAATCTGCCGTGCTTGCCGAGCGCCAGCCTGCGTGAGGAGCCATTGGAGAGCCGATGCCAGTCGCCACACACCTAACGCCGCCGGTCAGTCAGCGCGTCGAGGTGATCCTGCTCGCGCTGATCATGTGTGGTCTGATCTTCGAGCTCGTCCGGCGCAAGCGCCTGATGGAGCGTTACGCGATCCTGTGGCTGGTGGCCGGTGCCACGGTGCTTGTGCTGGGCATCTGGCAGGGATTGCTGACGACCATCGCCCACGCGGTGGGGATCTACTACGCGCCGTCCGCGCTGTTCGCGATCGCTTTTTTGTTCGTGCTCGTGATGCTCGTGCACTTCTCCACTACGATCTCGCGCCTGTCCGACCAGAATGCCGTGCTGGCCCAGCGCTTGGCGTTGCTGCGCGAGCGCGTCGAGCGTCTGGGGGGCGAGACGGCGCTGAATGGCACCGAC
>CAJCHW010000211.1 GCA_903970125.1 Chlamydiota bacterium | reverse complement strand
CTCAGCCTGCTCGCCGTGCCGCACGACTCAAGTGCGCCGGCAGCCGGCCAGACCGCCGCAACCGCCGACGAGGCCCTGGATCGGAGTGCCATTGTCGTCTGCGAGGCTTCTTCATTTCAGCTCCAGGACACGAGCGCGTTTGCGCCCGACGCGGCTGTGTTGTTGAACCTTGCGCCGGATCACCTGGACCGCCACGGCAGCTTCGCCGAGTACCGAGCCGCCAAGCTCAACATCTTTGCGCGTCAGGACGAGGACGATCTTGCTGTGCTTGCAACCGGCCTCGACGTTGACCTTGCGGACCTCGGCAGCCGCGCGCGTGAGCTGCGCTTCGGGGACGACGGAGGCTCCCAGCTACAGCTGCGCGACAGTTGTCTGTGGTGGCGCGGCGTGGCACCAGCGCCCGCCGATACGGGGGAGCCGCTGGTGACGGTGGGAGAGCTCTCCCTACGCGGCGCGCACAACGTGCAGAACGCGATGGCGGCCGCGGCGGTGTGTTTGGCGCGCGGCATCGACGCCGACGCCGTACGCGCCGCCCTGCGTGACTTCGGCGGCGTTGCGCATCGCCTTCAGACGGTTTCCCGCAAGCGCGGTGTGCTCTACGTCAATGACTCCAAGGCAACGAATGTCGCCAGTACGCTGGTCGCGCTGGCCGCCTTCTGTGCGCCTGAGCGCGAGGTCCGCGGCGCGAGCATCCATTTGATCTTGGGCGGGCAGGGCAAGGGACAGGACTTCTCCGCATTGCGCGAGGCCGTCTCTCGGTGCTGCCGCGCGGTGTACCTCATCGGCGAGGACGCCGGAACTATCGAGCGTGCCTTGCACGGCAAAGTTGCCGACCTCCGCCAGTGTGGCGATCTCGAGCATGCGGTGGCGGCAGCAAGCGCGGCGGCCAGGCCGGAGGAGGTGGTGCTGCTCTCTCCCGCGTGCGCGAGCTTTGACCAGTTCACCAACTTTGAAGCACGCGGCGAGCGCTTTTGCGAACTTGCCTCCTAGCGCGTGCGCGGCACCGCCGCCGCCGCTCCCGGCGAGCGGCTCGCAATCCTGCACAGCGGTGCGGGAGGCTTCACGAGCGGCGCGTCGAAGTGATGCCTTATGCGCCGGGCATCGACGCGAGTCACTCGCGGGGGGGCCGCCCTGGGGGGGCAGCCCCTTGAGCAGCGCATCCTGCTGACTGCGACTCTTTGCCTGCTGGCACTGGGGGCGGTAATGGTGTACAGCGCCTCGTCGGCTACGACGCTGCTGGAAGGTAGCGGTACCGGCACCGGCGATCTGATCCGTTACATCATCTTTGCAGCCGTCGGCCTGGTGGGCATGAACCTGCTGGCGCGCCGCGGTATTGGCTGGCTGCATTGGCTGACGGCGCCGCTGCTTGTTGTCTCGTTTGGGTTGGTGGTCGCCGTCCATGTTCCCCATATTGGAGTCTCGATCAACGGTGGGCGCCGCTGGATTGGACCGGGGATCCTGCGCTTTGAGCCCGCCGAGTTGATGAAGCTCGCGCTGGTGCTCTACGCGGCAACACTGCTGGCACGACGGCCGCAACGGGTGCAGAGCCTGCGCGCGCTTTCGAGGCCGCTGCTGCTTGTGGCCGGCGCCGGCTGTGCGCTTGTGGCCTCAGAGCCGGACATAGGCTCGGCGATGGTGATCGCATTCACCCTGTGCGCACTGCTGGTCGCGGCCGGCATGCCGATGCGCAAGTTGGGCCTGCTCGCGGGGTGCGTCATCGCGGTGGTCGTTGCCTACGCGATTGCCGAGCCCTATGCGCGCACACGGCTGACCTCGTTCATAGACCCCTGGTCGCACGCGGCGGGCTCGGGCTTTCAGGCGGTACAGGCCCAGATCGCGGTCGGCTCGGGCGGGATCTTTGGCGTTGGGCCCGGTCAGTCTGTGCAGAAGGCGTTCTACCTACCGGAGGCACCGACGGACTTCATCCTCGCTGTGATCGGCGAAGAGCTTGGCGTCGTGGGCGTGTGCAGTCTGCTGTTTTTGTACGGACTGATCGCCTACGCGGGATTGCAGGCAGCGCGCAAGGCACGGAGCCTGCAAAGCGCGCTGATCGCGGTGGGCACGACGGCGCTGATCGTGTCCCAGGCCCTGCTGAACGTGTTTGCTGTGCTAGGCACTGCGCCGCTGACGGGAGTGCCGTTGCCCTTTGTCTCCTACGGCTCCAGCAATCTGATCGTGATGCTGCTGGCGATGGGGCTGCTGATGGGGGTCGCCTCCGGCGAGACCGCGCACGTGCGCGCGGTGCCCTCACGGCGCGGCGGTACCGCTGCCGGCACCCGGGCGCGAGAATCGGCACCATTGACGCGTGAGCGGGCTCCGGGCAGACGACGAGCAGGCGACAGAGCAAGGCGCGCGCGGTCTGCCTGATCGGTCACCGACCCCCGGCACCACGCGAGTAGCGATCGCGGCCGGGGGAACCACAGGACACGTGGCACCGGCGCTGGCCGTGGCGCACGCGTTGCGCGCGCGCGGCGCCGAGGTTGTGTTTATCGGCGGCGACCGTGCCGAGGCGACGCTCGTTCCGGCGGCAGGGTTTGAGTTTCACGAGCTTTCGCTGGAAGGCCTCAGCCGCTCCAATCCCCTGCACGCGCTGCGCGGACTTGCGCGCGCCGGCGCCGCGTCCGCGCGCGCACGCCGGCTGTTGGCGGAGCTTGCACCCAGCGTGGTGATGGGCGGCGGCGGCTACGTGGCGGGCCCCGTCGGATTGGGCGCGATCACGCTTGGCATCCCGCTGGTTCTGACCGAGGCCGACAGCCACCTGGGGCTTGCCAACCGCTGGCTCGCACGAGGCGCCAAGCGGGTGTGTCTGTCCTTCCCGATCGCTGGACGCGACAGCGGACGCTACCGCGTGACCGGTCGGCCGCTGTGGTTTTTCGGCGGCCCGCGAGGGCAGGCCCGCGCGCGCTTCGCTATCCCCGCCGACCAGCCATGCGTGCTGGTCTTCGGCGGTTCGCTGGGTGCACGGTCGATCAATACAGCCGCGCTGGAAGCGTTTTCCGATGCCCCCTGGCACGTCCTGCACCTGACCGGCGCGCGCGACTACCCCGATTTCGCGGGTCGGCCGCTGCGCGAGGGGTATGACTTGCGCGAGCAGCTGGATCTCGACGACTTCGCGTGGGCGCTGAGCGCAGCCGACCTCGTGGTGGCGCGCGCGGGCAGCTCGGTGCTCGAGATTGCCGTGCACGGGCTGCCGGCGGTGCTTGTGCCCTACCCGCAAGCGGCTGCCGATCACCAGACGCGCAACGCCGAGTTCATGGCGGCGGCGGGTGCCGCGGTCGTGGTCGCCGACGACCGGCTCACCGGCCCGTGGCTGGCCGATGAGGTGGCCGAACTCTTCGGCGATCACCCGCGCATGGCCGCGATGGCCGACGCGGCGCGTGCGCTCGCGCATCCCGACGCCGCCGGCGAGGTCGCTGAAGCGCTGCTGGAGGTGGCCCGGTGAGCACGCACGAGCCCTGGAGCGGTCGTCGCCTGCACTTCATCGGCGTCGGCGGTGCCGGCATGAGCGGCTACGCGCGGGCGGCACACGAACTTGGCGCCACCGTCAGCGGCTCCGATCGCAGCGACTCGCCATATTCGCAGCGCCTGGTCGCAGACGGCGTGCTGCAGTTGCGAATCGGGCACGCGGCCGCGAACGTTCCCAGCGACGCCGAGGTGATCTTTTCAAGCGCGATCGCGGCGGACAACCCAGAGCGGATGGAGGCGCGCCGGCGGGGCCTCGGAGAGCGCTCCCGCGGCGACCTCTTGGCCGAGATGACCGCGCTGAAGAACACAATTGCGGTTGCCGGTTCGCACGGCAAGACGACCACTGCATCGATGCTCGCGTGCGCGCTCATGGGAGCCGGCATGGAGCCCGGTTGGCTGGTGGGGGGCACTGTTGGCGCCGGGTTGCCAAACGCTCGCTGGGGAAGCGGGGAGTGGCTGGTCGTGGAGGCCGACGAGTCCGACCGTTCGATGCTCGCGCTACACGTGCAGATCGCGGTGCTGACCAGCGCCGAGCTCGACCACACCGACGCGTTTGGTTCGCTGGAGCAGCTGCGCGAGGCCTTCGCACACTTTCTGGCACGCGCGCCGCAGGCGGTCGTGTGGGATCGCCCGGAGCTGCTGGCCCTGCGCCTTGGCCCCGTCGTCGCTTACGACGTGGCCGCGCCCGTGCTGGCCGGATCCGGTTCGAGCTTTCGCTGGCATGGACACGAGGTGCGCCTGATCGTGCCGGGAGCCCACAACGCGCTCAATGCGGCCGCGGCGTTGGAGGCTGCGTGTCTTGCCGGCGCCAACGAGGGCGATGCCGTGGACGCACTTGCGCAATTCAGCGGCGCGGGGAGGCGCTTCCAGGCCCTTGGCAGCAGCCCGCAGGGCGCACCCGTCTACGACGACTACGCCCATCACCCCACCGAGGTCGCCGCCACCCTGCACGCCGCTCGCCTGCTGGTCCCCGACCGCGGCCGTCTGGTGGCCGTGTTTCAACCGCATCTGTTCTCGCGCACGCAAGCGCTTGCGAGGGAGTTTGGACAGGCGCTTGCGCTGGCGGACGTGGCTGTGGTTCTGGATGTCTACCCTGCACGCGAGCGCGCCGCCGATCACCCCGGCGTCAGCGGACTGACGATCGCTGAGCACACCGCTGACGGGGCGCACGGTCGGCCCGTGTTCTGGTTGCCCACGTTCGAGCAGGCCGAGACGGTGCTGCACGCGATGCTCGGAGCGTGCGACGTGTGCGTGGTGATGGGGGCCGGTGACGTCGACGAGCTCGGCCGGCGGATAGCCCGAGATCAGGGCACAGAGCAGGCCGCCAAACCCAGCCCGGCCGCGGCGGGCTCTGGTAGCTGATGTCCGGCGCAAGCCCGCCGCTGGATCTGCCCAAGTCCGTCAAGCGCGACGTCGCACTGGCGCGGTACTCCACTGTCAAAAGCGGCGGCGCAGCGCAGCTTTTCGCGCGGGTGGGCGACACCCAGCAGCTCGTAGCGCTGCTGGTTTGGGCCCAGGAGCACTCCATCGCCGTGTCGGTGCTGGGTTCCGGTTCAAACCTCCTGATCGCCGATGAGGGCGTTGAAGGGCTGGTGCTCAAGCTTGACCGCGAGCTTGCGCGGGTGCAGATCGACGACTCGCATGTGGTCTGCGGCGCCGGAGCACGGCTGCCCGCTGTGGCCGCGCGCACGGCTCGCGAGGGACTCTCCGGCATCGAGTTTGGCGTCAACATCCCGGGTACGGTCGGCGGCGCGGTGCGCATGAATGCGGGCGCCTACGGCGGCGCTCTGGCTCAGATACTTGAGTGGGTGGACGTTGCCACTGCGGCCGGCGTTGACCGGCGCAACGTCGGCGATCTGGCGATGGGCTACCGCAACTCGAATCTGGGCACCGGCGAGATCGTGGCGGAGGTCTCATTTGCGCTGACGCCGGCCTCGCCGGAGCGCATCAAGGCCACCATCGCCGAGATGCGTGCCAGCCGCCGCCAGGCTCAGCCCGGCGGGATCAAGACCTTCGGCTCGACCTTCAAGAATCCCGGGCAAGCGGCTGTTGAGGGCGAGGCCAACGACGACCCCGAGAATGCGGCGCAGACCGCCGGGCAACTGCTGGATCGCGCCGGTTGTCGCGGCCTCCAGATCGGCGGGGCGCGTTTTTCGCCCCAACACTCGAACTTTGTCGAGAACACCGGCGAGGCAACCACGGCCGACGTGGTGGCACTGATGGCTGAGGGTCGCCGGCGCGTGCTCGAGCGCTTTGGGATCGCGCTCGAGCCTGAGGTCCAGCTGCTGGGACCCGTGCACTTTCCCTGGTAGCCGCAAGCCTGTCGCGCGGCTTGCTGCCGTGCTTCAGCTCGCGAGCAGGGACCTGGCGGCTGAAAGCGAAAGCAGAGCTGATGGCGCGCTCCATGGGTGGTGGTACAACGGCGGCCGGCTGGGCTCCCGTCGCAAGGGCCGGTCGCGGTCCGCTCATCAGGCTTCCGCGGCGAAGTCAGGCCGCTGCAGCCGTCGTGGTCCCCGTGGGGTGGTGGGTTGCCCGCGCCAGGCAGGCCCCACACCGGCTGCCACGCGCGCCAAGGATCAAACTTGGCCGGCACCGCCTGCGACTCGCCGCAATCGCGGCGCTCGCGGTGGCCGCGCTGTTGACAGGAGCCTGGCTGTGGTTCAGAGACTCCTCGTTTGCCGCAGTGCAACGTGTCGAGGTGTCCGACGTCAGTGGACCGGATGCCGGGGCGATCGTGGCCGCGCTCCAGCACGCGGCCAGGGGCACGAGCACGCTCGACGTGGACATGGCCGCGCTGCGCGGCGCGGTGTCACGCTTTCCGCAGGTACGTTCGCTGCGCGTGCGCGCCGTCTTCCCGCACCAGCTGCGCATTGAAGTGATCGAGCAGTTGCCCGTGGCCGTGCTCGTCGGGCCCGGCGGCGCGCGCGCGGCCGCAGCCGCCGACGGTGCCGTGTTGGGCTCCAGCCTGGTCGCCTCGGACCTGCCGACGATCACGGTGCCAAAGCTTGCGGCCAAGGTAGTGCACGACTCCACAGCGCTTGAAGCTCTGCGAGTGCTTGGTGCTGCCCCCCCGTCGCTGATCGGCTTCGTTGCCAATGTCTCCGACGGGCCCAAGGGGATCGCCGCGTCGCTGCGAGACGGCACGGTCGTGTACTTCGGCGACGCTTGGAGAGCGCGCGCCAAGTGGCTTGCATTTGCACGCGTGCTCGTGGCAGAAGGATCGGTGGCCGAAGGATCGGCGACCGCCACGTACATCGATGTCCGCCTTCCTGAACGGCCGGCGGTCGGCGGCTCGACCGCGGTGCTGAGTGGTGCGGAACTCACGGAGCTTGGTGGCGCAACTGCGGCGGCGACCGCGCAGGCTGCATCGGCGGGAACCTCGGCGTCGCTGATCGAAGCACTCGAGGCGGCGCTCGGCAGCGCGGGCGCGTCCAGCGAGCCGGCCACGGCGACTCCGAGCGCAGCGACGCCGAGCGCAGCAGCTTCAACCGAAGCCGGTGCGTCGCCGACCGCCACGCCCCAAGCAGCGACTCCTGGAGCCGGGGCGAACACGACGAGCGCGGCCGCGGCTGGCGCGACGACAGGGGCCGCGGAAGCGCAGGTGCCGGCGTCCGCTGCGCCCGGCGGGTAGGGCAAAAACCCCGACCGCGATGGCTCGAACGACGCTCCATCGCAACCCTCAAGCTCGACTAGAACGTCAGTCGCAATAGCGTGAAAGTCTCGACCACCAATTGAGACTTATGCGGCTGCAACGTATGTTGCGATACTTTGTGGGAGTGTTGACATGGCGAAGTTCCCTGCATAACGTTGACAACCCGGCACTCGATGCAACGCTTCTAACCCCAACCTTAAACAATTACTGGAGAGTTCGGACGAACCCATGGACAGCGGTAGCTACCTCGCGGTAATCAAGGTCGTCGGCGTCGGCGGCGGCGGTTCAAACGCAGTCAGCCGCATGGTCGACGCAGGACTGCGTGGCGTTGAGTTCATCGCCGCCAACACCGATGCGCAGGCGCTGGCGATGTTGGATGCCGACGTCAAGCTCAACATCGGCCGCGACTCAACTCGCGGTCTGGGTGCCGGCGCAAACCCCGAAGTCGGCCTTGCCGCTGCTTCGGAGTCGCGCGACGAGATCAAGGAGGCCCTGAAGGGCGCGGACATGGTGTTCGTGACCGCCGGCGAGGGTGGCGGCACAGGTACGGGCGCCGCGCCCGTGATCGCCGAGATCGCCAAGAACGAGGTGGGGGCACTGACCGTGGGGGTGGTCACGCGTCCCTTTGAGTTCGAGGGATCGCAGCGTGCCAAGCAGGCACGTGACGGCGTGGCGCGGCTGCGCGAGGTGGTCGACACGCTGATCGTGATCCCCAACGAGCGGCTGCTATCGGTGGTGGAGCGGCGAACCTCGATGCTCGATGCCTTCCGCGAGGCCGACGACGTGCTGCGCCAAGGCGTGCAGGGCATCACCGATCTGATCACCATCCCCGGCCTGATCAACCTCGACTTCGCCGACGTGCGCACGATCATGCACGACGCCGGCTCGGCGCTCATGGGCATCGGCAACGCCACCGGCGAGAACCGCTGTGCCGAGGCGGCCAAGGCCGCGATCTCGTCGCCGCTGCTCGAGGAGGCGATCGACGGCGCGACGGGGATCCTGCTGAACATCACCGGCGGCAAGGATCTTGGCCTGTTCGAGGTACACGACGCCGCCGAAGTCGTCCACGGCGCCGCTGACAGCAACGCCAACATCATCTTCGGCGCAGTGATCGACGAGGCGATGAGCGAGGACGTGCGCGTGACAGTCATCGGCACAGGCTTTGACCAGCGGTACAGCGGCGGACGCAGTGGTCGCAGCACCCGCGAAGAGCGCCCCGGCCGACCGGACCGCCGCCCGCGGATGGACGACCGTCAGCTGTCCACGCTCCAGGTCGCCGACGACGAGATCGACGTACCGCCGTTTCTGCGCTGATCATCCGGCGTCAGCTCGTGCGGCGCGCGGCGCGCGATTGTGCGCCGCAGCCGCAGGTACCCTGGCCCCGTGAATTTCAAGATCACGCGCCATGCGGGCCACCACAAGGCCAGCCGTAACCCGGCCTTCGCCGCGCCCGACGACGCGCTCCAACTGCTGCTTGCACGACTCGGTCCGCGCCGCGACGGGGTCTCGTTCCGGATGGTCGGAGACCAGCTCCGCGCGGCGTACGGTGGCGACCCGCCTGTATCGATGACGCGTGACGAACGGGTTGAGGTCGCACGCCGTGCGGTGCTCGACGTGCTCGTAGGCATTTGCGCGACCGATCCTGAGCTCAACGTCGAGTGGTACGCCGTCAGCGAGGTCAGCGGCCGCGACCAGTTGCGCTGATCGCTGTGCGCCACGGCGCGGGCTGCGTGTCGTCGCGCTCCACACCCGTCTACTGGACCCGGGTTGGCGCGCTCCGACCGCTTCGATAGCCTGCGGGGTGAGTGCCAAACGCCACCGTCGTCCCGTCGAGCTCCGCTTCCCCGGCCGCTGTCAGCCGGGCGCCGGTCGCGGGCGGCGCCGTGCCCCAGCGGACGCCGCTGTTTGAGTGCCATCGGCAGGCCGGCGCGCGCTTGATGGACTTCGCCGGCTTCGAGCTGCCGGTGCACTACGCCGGCTCCGGCGCCCCCGTGCATGACGAGCACATGGCGGTGCGCACCGATTGCGGCATTTTCGACGTCTCGCACATGGGGCAGGTTGAAGCGTCGGGACCCGAAGCCGCCGCCCTGCTTGCCAGGCTGCTGTCGAATGACATCGAGTGCCTTGACACCGGCGGCGCGCAGTACAGCGTGATGTGCCGTGCCGACGGCGGTGTCCTCGATGACGTGATCGTCTACCGCCTGGAGCAGTCTCGCTATCTGGTGGTCGTCAATGCCGCCAACCACGCCACTGACGTCGATTGGATGCACAGCCACGCCGATGGTTTCGATGCCCAGCTTTATGACCGCAGTGACTCTTACGCGATGCTGGCGGTGCAGGGACCGCGCGCTCGCGGCCTGGTTGGCGAGCTCGCGGACAGCGAGCTTCCCGGCCGCCGGCGTGTCGGCGTGGGTGTGGTCGCAGGCGTCGAGATGCTCATCGCCGGCACGGGCTACACCGGCGAGGACGGCGTGGAGCTGCTGTGTGACCCCAAGGACGCAGCTGCGGTCTGGCAGCAGCTGGTCAGCGCCGGAGCGCGCCCGGTTGGTTTGGGTGCCCGCGACACGCTCCGGATCGAGGCGTGCCTGCCGCTGTACGGCCACGAGCTCACGCTCCAGCGTGGGCCCATCGAGGCGGGCCTCGCATGGTGCTGTCGCGAGCAGGGCTCGTTCATCGGCGGCGACGCGGTGCGCGCGGTACGGGCCTCCGGCCCTCGCGAAAAGCTGGTGGCCCTGCGGCTCGGAGCGCCCGGAATACCCCGCCAGGGCAATCCAGTTGTCGGCGGCGGCGAGGTTTGCAGTGGAACGATGTCGCCGTGTCTGAATTCCGGCATCGGACTTGCCTATGTGCCGGCGCAAAGCGCAGCCGTGGGCACTGCGCTGGAGATCGATGTGCGTGGGCGCATCCGCCCTGCGAGTGTCGTCGCGCGGCCATTTGTCAAGAGGGGCGGCTGAGGTGGGCGACGCCAGCTATCCCGCGGATCTGCTCTACCACCCCGAACACGACTGGGCGCGCGTCGAGGGCGACCAGGCCACGCTCGGGATCACCTGGTACGCCCAGGACGTCCTCGGCGAGGTCGTGTTCTTCGAGCCTCCAACCGTGGGCACCAAGCTCACGCAGGGCGAGGCCTACGCCGAGGTCGAGTCCGTCAAGGCCGTGGCCGACGTGATCGCGCCGCTGACCGGCGAGATCGTGGCGGTCAACGATCACTTGAGCGCAAGCCCGCAGGCGATCAACGAGGATCCCTATGGCGCGGGCTGGCTCGTCAAGGTCCGGCTGGATGACCCCTCCGGCGTCGAGAGCCTGATGGACGCCGAGCGCTATACCGCCAGCCTTACCGGCGCGCGCGACCAAACGTGAGCCGCTACACCGCAGTCACCCCCGGCGACCTGAAGGCCATGCTCGGCGCCATCGGTGTCGACTCGGTCGACGAGCTCTTTGCGCGTCAGGTCCCCGACGACGTACGTTTGCGCGAGCCCCTTGACCTTCCCGAGGGCATGGGCGAGCAGGAGGTGTACGCGCACCTGCGCGAGCTGGCCGCGCGCAACGTGTCCACCGAAGACGAGCTCTCGTTTGTGGGGGCCGGCATGTACGACCACTACGTCCCCGCGATCGTGGACATGCTCTGTCAGCGCTCGGAGTTTTTGACCCCGTACACCCCGTACCAGCCCGAGGTCTCCCAGGGCAGCCTGCAGGTGATGTTCGAGTACCAGACCGCGGTCTGTGAGCTGACCGCGCTGCCTGTCGCGAACGCCTCGGTGTACGAGGGACCCAGCGCTGTCGCATCCGCCGCATACATGGCCAAGCTCCACAACGGTCGCGCCCGTTTTGTGGTCAGCGCCGGGCTTCACCCGCATTCCCTGCAGACGCTGCGCACCTATGCCCGCGGTTTCGATGCCGAGGTGGTTGAGGTACCGCTGACAGCCGAGTTGACCTTCGACGGTGACGCGCGCGAGGCCGGCGGTGGCCGCACCGACCTCGAGCGCTGGCGCGAGGCGATAGACGAGCGCACGTGCGCGGTGATCTTCGCCCAACCCAACTTTTACGGTGTTGTCGAGGACGCGCCCGCGCTGTGCGCCATCGCCAAGGGGGGTCCCACGGCTGCTTCACCACCGGTCGTGATCGCGCAGGTTGATCCGATCACGCTTGGCGTGCTCAAACCGCCCGGTGAGTGCGGTGTGGACGTGGCCGTGGGCGAGGGCCAGGCGCTCGGTGGCCGGCTGGACTTCGGCGGCCCTTCGTTCGGGTTGTTCGCGGCGCGCGAGGAGTACCTGCGCCGCATGCCCGGCCGGATCGCCGGAGAAACGAGCGACGTCGATGGTCGCCGCGGTTTTGTCCTGACGCTGCAGACACGCGAGCAGCACATTCGCCGCGAGCGGGCCACATCGAACATATGCACCGCGCAGGCACTCAATGCGCTGGCCGGCACTGTCTATCTGTCGTGGCTCGGCCGCCATGGGCTGGTGGAGCTCGGCGAGTTGCTGCTTGCGCGGACGCAGTACGCGCGCAAGGTGCTCACGGACATTCGTGGCGTCGACACCCTGTACTCCGGCCCAGCCGTGCGTGAGCTTGCATTGCACATCGACGGCGACGTCGATCTGGTCCGACGCTCATGTGCCCGTCAAGGGGTCAATCCCGGCGTCGATCTGCACGCGCTCACCGGTCGCGCCGAGGACAGGGGGGGCTTGCTCGTCGCGATCACCGAGCAGCGCTCCAAGGGCGACATCGACCGTCTGGCCGCCGTGCTCCAGAACGCACTCGCGGAGGCGGCCTCGCCCGGCGACCACACAACGGGCGAGATCGTTGGACGCCAGGTGGTGCCGGCATGAGCGTGCAAGTGCCCACCGCCGCCCCGCCGGAGCGGCGAACGATCTTCCAGCGCGGCGCGGTGGGGCGTCGTGCATTTGTCTGTCCTGAGCTTGACGTGCCCGCGGTCGCGGCGGCCGACGCGTTGCCCGCACGACTGCTGCGCTCCGAGCCGCCCCGGCTGCCCGAGGTCTCAGAGCCGGAGATCGTGCGCCACTACGTGGGTCTGTCCAAGCGCAACTTCGACCTCGATTCGGGCTTTTATCCGCTCGGCTCGTGCACGATGAAGCACAACCCGCGCGTGCATGAGCGCGTCGCGGCGCTGCCCGGTCACGCGCGCTTGCACCCCTTGCAGGACCCCGAGCGCGCGCAGGGAGCCTTGGAGCTGATGTGGCGCTTGGAGCGTGCGCTGGCGACGCTGGCGGGCTTGCCCCACGTCTCGCTTCAGCCCTCCGCCGGATCGCACGGGGAGCTTGCGGGCGCGCTGCTGACCCGGGCCTTTCACGAAGACCGCGGCCAGCGGCGAAACAAGGTCCTGATACCCGACACCGCCCACGGCACCAACCCGGCGACCGTCGCGATGGCGGGCTTGCAAACGGTGACCATTCAGACCAACGCAGCCGGCGGGGTGGACCTGGAGGATCTGCGCAGCAAGGTCGACGATGACGTCGCGTGTCTGATGCTCACCAACCCCAACACGCTCGGTGTCTTTGACTCGAACATCACGCAGATCGCGAGGATCGTCCACGAGGCCGGGGCGATTCTCTACTACGACGGAGCCAATCTCAACGCCGTCATGGGCATCTCACGTCCCGGCGACATGGGCTTTGACATTGTCCATTTCAACCTGCACAAGACCTTCACGCAGCCCCACGGCGGCGGTGGTCCCGGCTCCGGCCCGATCGCGGTCTCGGACCGGATCGAGCCGTATCTGATGGTCCCCCGTATCGTGCGCGGCGAGGACGGCGGCTTCGATCTCAGCGAACAGTCGCCGAAGTCGATCGGGCGGCTACGCGGCTTTCAGGGCAACTTCGGGTGCTTCGTGCGCGCGTACGCCTACATCTGCTCGCTGGGGGCATCCGGCCTCCGGGATGCCTCGGAGGTGGCAGTGCTCAATGCCAACTACATGCTCGCGCGACTTTCGCAACACGGTGTCGCGGAGTACCTGCCGCGCGCCTACGGCGATCTCTGCATGCATGAGCTGGTGCTGTCAGGGGCGCCGCTCAAGCGCGACCTGAAGGTCAAGACGCTCGATCTCGCCAAGCGCCTGTTGGACTACGGCTTTCACCCGCCCACTGTCTACTTCCCCTTGCTCGTCGAGGAGGCGCTGATGCTCGAGCCCACCGAGACCGAGACCAAGGAGACGCTGGACGCTTTTGCCGACGCCGTCGCTGCGATCCTCGCCGAGGCCGTCGCCGACCCGGAGATTCTGCGACAGGCGCCACATACGACCCCTGTCAGGCGCCTGGACGAAGCGGGCGCGGTCAGGAGCCCGGTTCTGCGCGAGCGGCTCGCCGACGCTCCGCAGGAGCCGGCCCATGCCGGCTGAGCCCACATCGGCGCAGGCAGAAACCAGCGCCAACGGCGGCTCGTCGCAACCAGCGTCGGCGCCGGCTGCACTGCGGATCTTCTCCGGCATCCAGCCGACAGGTGACAAGCACCTGGGCAACTACATCGGCGCCATTCGGCAGTACGTGGCCGGCCAGGACCGCGGCGACGCGTTGTACTGCATCGTCGACCTGCACGCGCTCACCGTCGCGCATGACCCCGACGTGTTGCGTCGGTCCGTCTACGACCTCACAGCGTTGTTGGTCGCCGCCGGGCTCGATGCCGCCCGCTGCCTGCTGTTTCGTCAGTCAGACGTGCCCGAGCACACAGAACTCTCATGGATGTTGTGCTGCCTGACCGAGGTCGGGCGCCTGCAACGCATGCACCAGTTCCGCGACAAGTCGGTCGCCCAGCGCGAGCTGGTCAACGCGGGCGTGCTTTTCTACCCCGTGTTACAGGCCGCCGACGTCCTCGCCTACCGCGCCCATGAGGTGCCCGTTGGAGAGGACCAGCGCGAGCATCTGGAGCTCATGCGCGACGTCGCCCGCCGCTTCAACTCGCGGTTTGGCGGATCGCGCGAGGTGCTCGTGGTGCCCGAGCATCGCATCCCCGAGGTCGGGGCACGGATCATGGACCTACAGGAGCCCACACGCAAGATGTCCACCACAGGGGGCACCGAGGAGGGCACGGTCTACGTGCTCGACGAGCCCGCCGTGATCGAGCGCAAGATCCGCCGCGCCGTCACCGATTCCGGCGCGGGCATCGTCCGCGGCCCGGACAAGCCCGGCGTGTCCAACCTGATCGAAATCATGGCCGTGGCCCGCGGCTGCGCGCCCGCGGACGTCGAAACCCAGATGGCGTCGGCGCGTGGCTATGGCGATCTGAAGGCAGCGGTCGCCCAAGCGACCGTCGAGATGCTCGCCCCGATCCGCGACCGTTACGCCGAGCTGCGTGCCGACGAGCGGGCATTGGAGGCGATCTTGGGCGCAGGAGCCCAGCGCGCCCGGGGGATCGCGGCGGCGACGCTCGCCGACGTGCGCCAGTGCATCGGCGTGGGTGCCGTGTCCGGCGCCTCGTCGGCCACGATCGATACGGTGAGCGCATGAGTGTCACCACGCTCGATCTGGACCTCGATCTCTTCAGCGGGCCCTTCGATCTGCTGCTCGCGTTGATCCTGCGCGAAGAGGTTGACCTGCTGGAGCTCGACCTGGCCGACGTGGTTCTTGCCTATCTCGCGCACATCGAGAGCCGCGGCGAGCTCGACCTGGAGTCGGCAACCGAATTCATCCTGCTGATAGCGGCGCTGCTTGAGCTCAAGTCGCGCATGCTGCTGCCGGGGGAGGAGGTCGAGGAGCTGTTGGAGCTCGGTCCCGAGGAGGCCGCCCAAGAGCTGCTGGAGCGCCTATTGGGAGTGCGCCGCTACCGTGGCGCCGCCGCCCATCTGCACGCGCTGCTCGAGCGCGAGGCCGGGGTCCGCTTTCGCAGCGCACCTGTGCCCAGGCATCTGCGCCGCGCATCGATCGAGGCCGCGGCTGGGACGGGCGACCCAAGCGCGGTGGGTGCCGCGCTCGGTGGTCTGCTGCGGGTGCCTCCCGCGATCAATCTGCGCCACCTTGCGCGCCCGCACGTGACCGTCGCCGAGCGTCTGGCCAGTCTGCGTGAGCTGCTGCGCCTTGGCACGTTCAGCTTTGACGAGGCCGTTGCGGGCGCCGATCGCATGACTGTGGCCGTGACGCTTTTTGCGCTGCTTGAGCTCTACCGGCGCGGCGAGGCCGACTGGGAGCAGTCGGAGAGTTTCGGCGAGATCACGGTGCGAGCACAGGTCCCAGGCTCGCACGCGCGGGCGTGGACGGCCCCCGAGCGCCCGGTCGAGGCGGCGTAGCGCCGTGTCTGAGCACGCGTTCGGAAATGGCGTTCTCGACAGCGCTCGCGACGGGACGGCTCCAACGGTTGCCGATGACCTGCAGCGCGTGGTCGAGGCGCTGCTGTTCCTGTCGCCCGATCCGGTGGGCGTCGAAGAGCTCGTCCAGGCAACCCAGGCCGGCGCCGGCGAAATCGCTGACGCGCTGCAGGCGCTGGCCGAGCGATATGCACCGGGGGCCAGCGGGCTGTCGTTGCGCGAGCTTGCCGGTGGCTACGTCCTCGCCAGCGACCCCATCGCCGACGATGCCGCTCGGCGTCTGTTTAGCCGCGAGCGCCTGGCCAAGCTCACATCCGCGCAGATGGAGACGCTCGCAATCGTCGCTTACATGCAGCCGGTGTCACGCCCGGAGCTCGCGCGCATCCGCGGTGTCAGCGCCGACTACGCCGTCGCTGCGCTACAGGAGCGGGATCTGATCGAGGAAGCCGGTCGCTCGCAGTTCGGGGCGACCCTGTACCGCACCACCAGCACCTTCCTCAAGCTTTTCGGACTGGGCTCGCTGGACGAGCTTCCCGACGCCACACGCTGGGACCCCTCGCCGGAGGAGGCGGGAGAGTTGCGCCAGCGGCTACTGCGTGCCGGCGAAGCCCGCGCCGGCAGCGGTCCACAGCCGGCCTAGGAGCCACAGCTGCGCCTGGCGAAGTACCTTGCCCATACTGGCGTAGCGTCGCGCCGGGCCTCCGAGAAGCTCATCGCCGAAGGGCGGGTGAGCGTGGACGGGGAGGTTGTGCGCGACCCTGCACGCGACGTCCAGCCCCCCGGTCACGCCGCCCGCGGTCTCGCGATCAGCGTTGACGGCAGCCCGATCACCGGTCTCGAGACCAGGGTCGTGTACATGCTGCACAAGCCCGCCGGCGTTGTCTCGACCGCCAGCGACACGCACGGCCGGGAGACGGTGGTGGGGCTCGTGGGCGAGCGCATGCGCCTGTATCCCGTGGGACGCCTGGATGCCGACAGTTCCGGGTTGATCCTGCTGACCAATGACGGCGAGCTGGCGCACAAGCTGACCCATCCGAGCTTCCAGGTGCCCAAGACCTACCGGGCACGCGTGGGGGGAGGGCCTGTGGCGGCCAGGCAGCTGCGTCTGCTGCGTGCCGGTGTGCTGCTCGATGACGGCCCGGCCGCGCCGGCGGAGGTCCGCAAACTTGCCCCCGACGTTTTGGAGCTGACGATCCGCGAAGGTCGCAACCGGCAGGTCCGACGCATGTGTGCGGCGGTGGGCCACCGCGTACTCAGTCTCGAACGTGTGCGCTTCGGCGTGCTGGAGCTGGGCTCGCTGCCCGTGGGCGGTTATCGCAGGCTGCGTGTCGCCGAGGTTAGCCGGCTACTTGGCGAGTCCGTGTGAGCCCCGACTCGGCAGGCTCTGGCAGAATCGAACGCAATGGAGGCCCGACCACAGCGGCTCATGGCCCTGCGCGGGGCGATCACCGCGGAGCGCAACGAGTCCCAGGCGATCCTCGACGCCACCAGCGAGCTGATCCGCGAGATCATGGCCCGCAACGAGCTTGATGCGCGCGACGTCGTCAGCGCCATTTTCACGACCACCGAGGATCTCGACGCCGAGTTTCCCGCTGTCGCCGCACGCCGGCTGGGGCTGGAGCGCGTGCCCCTGCTGTGCGCGCGTGAGATTCCCGTGCCCGGCGCACTGGCCCGCGTTGTACGCGTGCTGATCCACTATTACGGCGATGAGGAGCGCCCAGCGCGGCATGTCTATCTGCGCGACGCCAGTGTTCTGCGCGAGGACCTCGAGGCGGCTCAGTAGCCCGCAGCGCCGCGCGTGGGCGGCAAGGACGATGGCGATGGCGGCTCTTGCGGTCACCGCCGCGACCGCCGCCGCACCTGCGCAGGCTGACACCGCCGTCGCCGGCGGATCGCAGTCGCCGCTGCCGGGCTATCCGCACCTGCTTGGCGTACAGATCGTGCACGATCATTCGTCTGCGAGCCTCGCTCGCGAGCACGCGATCGCGGCTGCCGAGCGCGAGCAGACGCAAAACGCGTCCGCGCGCGCGGCAAGAGCGGCTGCAGCGTCGGCAGTCACGGCTCCCGCCCCGGCGTGTCCGTCGACGGAAGGCGATCCCGGCGAAGACCTCTGCTGGTGGGGCGGCCCGGTGGTCCGCGCCAACACTGTGCACCTGATCTTCTGGGAAGGCACGGAAGGCGAACACCACGCGTTCAGCGCCGAATACGAAGAAGCGATCGAGGCATATTTCGAAAATGTCGCCGGCGCCAGCGGTCAAGCGTCAAACGTCTACGCGGTCTCCACTCAGTACGGCGACGAACGCGGTCCAGGCGAATACGAGGTCTCGTTCAACCGCCAGGACGACGTCTATCGGGAGACCGAACGCGCGCTTCCTGCGGCCGGCACAGACCCGGGTCAGTGCACAGATCCAGCGCTTGAAACCGGTGTGCCTGCGGAAACATCGCCCTGCGTGACCACTGCGGCGATCGAATCAGAGCTGCGACACGCGAAGACGGCCTCCCATACCGGTAAGACCTGGGCGTTCTCGCTGGAAAACGTCTACTTCGTGTTCACGCCGCCCGGGGTGGGCGGCTGCATGTACGGTGCCGGCGAAGGCGGTGACAACGCCTGTGCGCTGGCGCCTGGCGGTTACTGCGGCTACCACAGCTTCTTTAACCCGGAGGTGCCCGGCCGCGAACCGCGGCAGGCGCTGTTCGCCGTCATTCCCGACAACGAGCTGGTAGCAGGCTGTGAGACCTACGAGCAACCAAACGGCCCTGGAGACGTCGATGCAACGTTGGCGACCGTCGGTCGCGAGCACAACGAGATCATCACCGACCCGGAAGGCGACGGCTGGCACGACCTGATCGGCCAGGAGGCGGTCGCGAAGTGTGAACCGCCGGACGCATTTGAAGTCACCGGCGGCGTTGCCGGGGCGGTCTTCGGTGGGCCCCTTGGTGGTACCGACCCCACCGTTACGGCCGAAGGCCAGGCTGCAAATCCGACGGTGACCGTGCTTGCGCCGGGCACGCTCTACAACCAGGTGATTGGGGCCGGTCACTACTTCCTGCCGACGGAGTGGAGCAACGCGGCCACGCTCGGTGGCGGGCGCTGCGCGCAACGGATGCTTGCGGCAAGGATTGCGGTCTCCGGCAGCGCGCGTGCCACGGTGCCCACGGTTCTCAGCGGTGCGGGCTCCGGAGAAGCCGGCGACCCGGTGACCTATTGGGTTTGGACCTTTGGTGATGCCGCCGCAGGGCAATACGAAACACAGATCGGAACCGGCGAACCGACCGTGTCGCACATCTACCCCGCCGCCGGTAACTACACGGTCACGCTCACCGCATACGACGCCTACGGCAACAGCAGCGCTGCTGAGAGTGTCGTCACCGTTGGCGCGGCGCCGGCGCCGACCGTGACGACCACGACGACCACCAAGACCACGACGTCCACCACGGTTGCCAGTTACACCGGGAGCGAGATTGCTGCCAGGCTCGGCATTGCGCACAACGGCGCCAAGGTATCCGGGGCGGCGACGATCACCCTGGGTCACGCACAGTGCCCGCCGGCATGCTCGGCCAAGGTGCGCGTTTACACGAACGTCACCACGCTCTCGGAAGGACAGACCTCCACCAGCGCCGTCCTGATCGGTTCCGCCTCGGAGAAGATCGCCCGAGGGCAAAAGGCCGCGGTCACGTTCAAGCTCAACAGCACCGGCAGGAAACTGCTGCGCCAGCGGCGCACCCTCGTCGTGATGCTCAGGCTGGTTGTGGGCGACGAAGACGGGGGGAGTTGGCAGATCGACCGGTCCTACACGCTGACTGCCGCCAAGACCCGCGCCCATCCGGGCACTCCGTGACTGCGTTTCGCCGGCGCCGCTGAGCGCACGCACGACGCCCGCCCATCCGGGGTCCGCCACAATGCGTCTATGCCCCTGGAGTTCTCAGAGCGCATACGCCGGATCCCCGTCTACCCGGCGGCGGCTACCTACGCAAGCGACCAGCCGCTGGTGCGCCTGGCCAGCAATGAGTCCCCGTACCCGCCGCTGCCCGCGGTCAAAGACGCCATCGCCGGGGCACTGGAGCAGCTCAACCGCTACCCGGACCCGACCAATTCGCTGCTGCGAAAGCGGTTGTCGGAACGCTACGGGGTCCCAGCGGCGCGTATCGCCGTCGGCAACGGCTCGTGCGACATCTTGCTGGCCGCCGGCGAGGCGCTGCTTGAGCCCGGCGCCGAGTTCGTCTACGCATGGCCGTCGTTCTCTGTCTATCCACACCTGAGCGCGGCGTCCGGGGCGACAGGCGTGACCGTGCCGCTGGACGCCAACGACCGCCACGACCTGGAGGCGATGGCGCGCGAGATCACCGCCGCCACGCGGCTGGTGGTGGTGTGCAACCCCAACAACCCAACGAGCACCGCGCTGCCCTCCTCAGAGATTGCCGACTTTGTCTCACAGGTACCCGGCCACGTCTGTGTAATCGTCGATGAGGCCTACTGCGAGTTCAACGTGCTCGACGACCCGGAATCCTCCGTGGATCTGCTGGCCGCACACCCCAACCTGGCGCTGCTGAGAACATTCTCGAAGGTCTACGGTCTTTGCGGGCTCCGGGCCGGATTTGCACTGTGTGGCTCCGAGCGTCTTGTGCAAGCCCTCGATCAGGTGCGCCAGCCCTTCTTCTGCAACGCGCTCGCGCAGGCGGGCGCGATCGAGGCCCTCGCCCACCAGGATGAGGTTGAGCAACGCGTCGCGCGCACGATCGCCGAGCGCATCTCCGTTGACGAGCGCCTGCGGGCGCTCGGTCTGCAGCCGGCCGACTCGCAGGCCAACTTCTGCTGGTTTGAGCTTGGCGGCGGCGACACCGAAGATGCCACTGCGCGCGAGCACGACGTGATGGCTGGGTTGACCGCCCGCGGAGTGCTGGTGCGGGCCGGCGGCGCCCTTGGGCGGGCCGGTGCGCTGCGCGTCACCTACGGCACTTCCGCCGAGAATGAGCGCTTCCTGACTGCGCTTGCGCAGGTGTTTGCCGAGATCGGAGCACCCGTCGGCTGAGTGTCTGCGGCTCCGGCGCGTGCCGAAGCCGACCGCTCGGGCCTCGACGCGAGCGTGATCGTCTGCTACAAAGCGTTTAGGACTAATGCGCACATCGGCCCGCCCAACCACGCTCCACAGCTCCGCCGCGGTCTCCGCGGCGCGCGCGGCCGCGGCCGGCCACGCTGTGTGCATCTCCGCCGCGCGGCGGTGGTATCCCTTCCCCACGGCCTGGCGATTTAGCTAGGCGCTTCGACCGGCCCTCTCGTCCGTGAGCGGGGGCGCTGCCTGCACTGGGCGGTGAGGTCGCACGGGGCCCCGTGGCTGCACAGCCACACATCGGGCCAGGCGCCACTGAAGCGGGCAGCTGTCCAACTTGTGTTCATAAGAAGGCCCACGGTCGCAGACGGCGAACCGAGAGGCTTGGAGCTTTGAAAGGAAACTGGCGATGATGATTGTGATGAAAGAGACCGCCTCCGATCAGGAGATCGAGGCGGTCATCTCAAAGATTGAGCGTGCCGGCGCGCGCGCCCATTCGAGCCGTGGCGAGCGCGTGACCGTGATCGGCGCCATTGGCGATGTCGAACAGGATGAAAACGTTGCCACGCTCGGACTCGAGGGCCAGCCGGGGGTGGATCGTGTTGTTCCCATCCTCAAGCCCTACAAGCTCGCTTCGTCGCAGTTTCGCCACGGCGAGCCAACGGTGCTTGAGATCGGTGGGCGCAAGGTTGGCGGTGAACACTTCGCTCTGATCGCAGGGCCGTGCACTGTGGAATCACGGGAGCAGGTGCTCGCGAGTGCCGATGTCGTGAAGGCGGCCGGCGCGGCGATGCTACGGGGCGGGGCGTACAAGCCGCGCACCTCTCCCTACAGCTTCCAGGGGCTCGGCGAAGAGGGGCTCAAACTGCTCGCCGAGGCCAAGGCGCAGACGGGCTTGCCCGTGGTCACCGAGCTCATGGATGCACGCGACCTGCCAGCCGTGTTGGAGGTCGCCGACGTGATTCAGCTGGGCGCGCGCAACATGCAGAACTTCCCCTTGCTGGCCGAGGTCGGCCGCGCCGGCCGGCCCGTGCTGCTCAAACGCGGCTTGGCAGCGACGCTTGAGGAGCTGCTGATGGCGGCCGAGTACATCCTCAAGGAGGGCAACCCGAACGTGATGCTGTGCGAGCGCGGGATCAGGACCTTCGAGAACGCCTACCGTTCCACGCTCGATCTGCAGGCCGTCCCGGTGCTCAAGGAGCTCTCGCATCTGCCCGTGATCGTCGACCCCAGCCACGCCGCTGGACGCCGGACGCTGGTGCGTGCGATGTCCCTGGCGGCTGCCGCGGCCGGAGCCGACGGGATCATCGTTGAGGTGCATCCCAACCCCGATGAGGCCATCTGCGACGGGCCACAGGCACTGCCCACGGACACATTCGCGGAGTACGTCGACGTCGTGCACCAGGCGGCTGCGCTGGCGGGCAAGAACATTGCTCCCACGCGGATCGGAGCGCCGTTGGCCGGCGCCGCTTGATGAAGATCGCGGTCGTGGGTGTGGGCCTGATCGGGGGCTCGATCGGTATGGCCGCGCGCGCACGCGCGCACGCGCACGTGTGCGGCTACGATGCCCGCGCCGACGTCGTCGAGGACGCGATCGCGCTCGGAGCGATCGACGTCGGAGCGCCGGACATCGCCGGCGCGGTCAACGACGCCGATGTGGTCTTCGTGGCGACGCCTGTGGGGTCGCTCGCGGCAGCTGTGGCAGAGGTACTCAGGCGTGCGCCCGAGCGCTGCGTTGTCTCTGACGTGGGCTCGACAAAGCGCGTGGTTGCAGCCGCCGCGCGCGATCAACGCTTCGTCGGCGGTCATCCCTTGGCCGGGGCCGAGGGTGCCGGCGTCGGTCAGGCGCGTGCGGACATGTTCGTCGGCGCCACCTGGTACCTGACTCCCCACAAGGGGACTTCGGGCGTGCTCTATGAGCGGTTGCATCGTCTGCTCGTGGCGCTGGGAGCTCAACCGGCCGCCATCGAGGTCGACGCGCATGACCGTCTGATGGCCTGTGTGTCGCACCTACCCCATGTACTCGCCAACGTGCTCGTGACCCAGGCCGCCGCGCTGGTCGGCGCCGACGGCACTGATGGGGGCGCGGGCGCCGTGTTTGCGGGCGGCGCGCCGGGACCGAGCTTTCGCGACGCCACCAGGGTTGCCGGCGCCAATAGCGCGGTCTGGACCGATATCTACCTCGCCAACTCTGAGCAGATTCTTGCCGGCATCGATGACGCGATCTCAGAGCTTGGGCGCGTGCGCGAGCTGCTGGTCGCCGCCGACCCCCACCAGATCCGCGCCTGGAACGATCGGGCTCGCGCGGATTCCGAGCACGTCACAGCGACCAGTGCCGACTCCGGGGGCACTCACGAGCTGCGCGCAGTGGTGCCCAACCGCCCGGGCGTGATCGCCGAGATCGCCTTGGCACTCGGCGGGGCGGGGGTGAACATCGTCGACATGGCACTGTCGCCGTCTACCGACAACAGTCAGGGCGTGATCGCGCTGTGGGTGCGCGGCGATGAGCAGGCGGCCCAGACCGAGCAGCTGATCACCTCCCTCGGTTTCGCCGTGGTGCGTGCGTGAACGTCCGCTTCGATCCCGCCGGTCCGCTGCGGGGCACGCTCAAGGCGCCCCCGGACAAGTCGATCTCCCACCGGGCGGCGCTGCTGGGAGCCATGGGCTCGGCGCCGCTGCGCATCGACAACTACCTAAAGGCGGCCGACACGCGGTCCACGCGTGAAGCGGCGCGAGCGCTGGGTGCGGCCGTGGAGGCGCACTTTGAGGGCATCGTGGTGTGCGGCAACGGTCTGAAGGGGGCCCGCGCGCCGCAGGCTCCCATCGACGTTGGCAACGCAGGTACGCTCATGCGCCTGCTGCCAGGCTGGCTGGCCGGCCAGCAGGGGCGGACGTTCACGCTCGATGGCGACGCCTCAATCCGCCGGCGCCCCGTGGACAGGGTGGTGGCGCCGCTGCGGCAGATGGGGGCTCAGATGGACGCCGCAGAGGCCCGCTATCCGCCGCTGGTGGTGCGTGGCGCGCCGTTGCACGGGATCTCGTTTGTCTTGCCAGTCCCAAGCGCACAGGTGAAGTCGTGCGTACTGTTGGCCGCGCTCGTGGCCAGCGGCACCACCACGATCGAGGAGCCGGTACCCAGCCGCGACCACACCGAGCGCATGCTCGCCCGCGCGGGCGTGGGGATCGAGCGCGCCGGAACGCTTCTGACGCTGACGCCTCCGACCGAGCTCGGCGGCGGTCACATCGTCGTCCCCGGCGATCCCAGCTCGGCGGCATTCTTCGTCGCCGCCGGCCTGCTGGTGTCCGGTTCGCGTCTGGTGATCTCAGGCGTCGGCTCGAACTGGACACGGACGGGCTTTTTTCGCATCGCACAGCGCATGGGCGCAGACATCGCCGGCGAGCTTGAGAGTCCTGATGTGGCCGGCACGATTCCGCACGCCGAGCCGATCAGCGACCTCGAGGTCACGGCGGGCTCGTTGCACGCCACAACCGTGGAGCCCGACGAGGTGCCGCTCGCGATCGACGAGCTGCCCTTGGTTGCCCTGCTTGGGTGTTTCGCCGACGGTGAGACAGTCGTGCGCGGCGCGCAGGAGCTGCGCGTCAAGGAGTCAGACCGCATCGCCACCGTCGTGGCGGGGCTGACC
>CAJCHW010000210.1 GCA_903970125.1 Chlamydiota bacterium | reverse complement strand
GCAAGCCCGTGTGGTAGGAGGCGCAGCCGCCCACGACCACCGGTACCTCCAACGTCGGAATGAACTCTTTGAGGTTCAGCGGCTCGGACACCGATGAGACGTGTTCGCCAGAGACCACCGTGCCCTGGATCACGAGCACGTCCAGTCCCGCCTCAAGCGCCAGCTCGTAGTGCGTGCGCACCTTCTGCGGCGTCATCGACCCCGCGACCACCACCTTGTGCTCCTTGATTTCGCGGATGCGCTCCGCGATCAGCTCGGGCTTGATCGGCTCGCTGTAGATGTCCTGCATTTCGCGCGTAGCGAGCTCCTTGGGCAGCATCGCAATGCGCTCAAGCTCTGAGTCCGCGTCCTCATAGCGCGTGAAGATGCCCTCGAGGTTGAGCACGGCCAAGCCGCCAAGCTTGCCCACCGCGCCGGCCATGCTCGGCGAGACCACCCCGTCCATCGCCGCCGCGAGCAGTGGCAACTCGAACTGATACGGCCCGAGCTTCCAGGTGATGTCGATGTCGTCAGGGTCCCGCGTCCGGCGCGACGGCACGATTGCGATGTCGTCGAAGCCGTATGCCCGCCGGCCCTGCTTCCCACGCCCAATTTCAACTTCCATTACCGCATCCTACAATCGCCGCCCCCGGGAATCGTCACGGGCTCTGTCCCGCGATCCCCAAGATGGTGCGTCCGTTGTAGAAGTTGCTGCAAACGGCGTAAGAGTCGGCTCAGCTGAGTTCCGCGGCGGGTTCCAACGATGTGATCTCCACATCGGGAACAAGCCGACGCACCTCGCGCGGATCGACGATTCCAGCACCCATTCGTCCCGTTGACTCGGCACCGCAAGCCACCCCCATACGCAGGCAATCGAACGGGGCGTCGCCCTCGTAGCGGGCCGCGACGTAACCGGCCAAGAACGCGTCCCCTGAGCCCACCGGTGCGACCGGCTCGCGCTGCGTGATGCGTGCCCGCTGCAAGCTTGGAACTCCATCGATCAGCAGTTGCGCAAGGCATCCGTCGGGCAACGTGACGATCGCCTCGCGGGCGCCCATGTCGATGATCTCGCCCACGCCCATCACCTGTTCTGCCTCATCGCCCCACTCGTGGCCCACCAGCTCCTCGGCCTCCGTCAGGTTGGGCGTGACCACATTGGGTTCGGCACGCACCGCCAGATGCAGTGGCTCGCCGTCGGTGTCCACGATCGTGGTCAGGCCCATCCGACCAAGCTCGCGTACCAGCGAGGCGTAGATGTCGGCTCCAAGCCCGCGCGGCAGCGAGCCCGCAAAGACCACCATCGCAGCACCCCGCGCCAAATAGAGCAGCTTGTCGCGGAAGGTCTCGATCTCGCGCTCGGACACCAGCGGACCGCGCTCGTTGACCTCGGTCTGTTCGCCGCTGGCGGGATCGAGCACGGAGGTGTTGGTGCGGGACTCTTCCTGTATCCGCACGAAGTCGTTGAGAATGGATTCCTCCGTGAGCTGCTCGACGATGCGCGTGCCCGTGGCCCCGCCCGCCAGTCCCGTCGCGATCACCGGCTGGCCAAGGGTCTTCAGCGTGCGCGCGATGTTCACTCCCTTGCCGCCCGCGCTGCTGTGCTGATCGACCGTGCGGTGGCGCCTGCCCACGCGAAAGCTAGGCACAGAAAGCGTCTTGTCCATAGCCGCATTCAGCGTGACTGTGATGATCACGGGAATCTTCCTAGCACAGTTGGGGATGTGGCGGCTTAACGCGTCGCGTGGGGCGCCGCGCCTAGCCAGACGCCTCCCAGGCAGCGGTCCGCAGTCGCTCGGCCTCCGCGCGCGCCGCCGACACTGGGTCGCTGCCTGTAGCTTTGTAAGCGTCGGCGATGCTGCGCGATGCAGAGACAAGCGCCGATGCCCTCCTTGCCGGGCCCTGCAGTGGCGCAAAGGCCCCCGCAAGCTCCTCCACCTTGCCACCCTGAGCACCTACGCCCGGCAGCAGGAACACGGCGTGCGGCATGAGTTCGCGTGCGCGCATCAGCAGCGCCGGGGCGGTGGCCCCCATCACGGCGCCCACATCGCTGAGCCCGGAGTCGCCAACGCCGGCAGCCCCGGTCTCAGCCACCATCCGCGCCAGCCGCTCCCACAGCGGCCTGCCGTCGGCCGTGAGCAGATCCTCGACGTCGGACGCGCCTGGGTTTGAGGTGCGCACGAGCGCAAACACCCCGGAGCCTCGCCCGCGCGCCGCCGCCACAAAGGGCGCCACCGCGTCGCCGCCGATCAGCGGGTTGATCGTGGCCAGATCGGCACCAAGGCCGTGCACAAACCCCGCCTGCGTCTGCACGCCGTCAAAGAGTGCTTGGGCGTAGGCAAGCGCGCTCACGGGGACGTCGCCGCGCTTTCCGTCTGCAATCACGAGCAGCCCGTGCGCCCGCGCGTGGTCCACGAGTGTCTGTAAAGCCGACCAGCCAGGCGCCTGCAGGCGCTCAAAGCATGCCAGTTGGAACTTGACCGCAAGACACGCCGGGGCTGTTGCGTCAATCAGCGCGCGGCAGCCCGCGAGCACGCCGGCGGCAGCACCCTCCGCGGGCGTGCCGCCACCCGACTCGGCCTGCTCATCGCGGACGGCCCCCGGCCACAGCACTCCCGGGTCAGGATCGATTCCCAGCACGAGCTGTGATTCGCGCCGGCTTACAAGCGCCGTGATCGTGTCGCCGAAGCCGCTCACTGCGCGTCCGCGGCGCGGCTGGCATGCTGCCCGGTACGCGTGGCGCGAGCGCATATCCGATCCACCGCCTCAGCCTTCACCGGCGCCACCTCCTAGCGTCTCCTGCAAACCCCTGGAAAACCAACTGCACTCGAAGCTAACACTAATCGCGGCCAGGCGTGGCCGTTTAAACAGCAGGACCTGCTGTCCAGGTCGTCAACCGCTGTGTCACGCTTAGCCTGGATCGTGACCGCGGGCGTGGCGGTGCTGACGGCACTGCTGTTCCTGCTCGCCGGATACACCGGTTACGCGATTCTGAGCCTCGCAGTGGCCGCGTCGGCGGCGATCAACGTGACCTGATGGCGGCCTGCGGCACGCCCGCCGGTCAGACCTCTGACGTCTGGTTGCGGCTGCAACTGCGGCGCAACGAGAGGGGGTGTTGGGAGCTTCCTTTTTGGCGTGGCACGCGCGCGCGCGCATGCCACGCGTTTTGAGGCATGGGTCAGACCGCCTCTGCCAACCAGTCGAGCAGCTCCCGGGCCGCACGGCCGCGGTGGCTGATGAGGTCCTTCTCGGCATCCGCCAGCTCGGCCATTGTGCGGCCGTCGGGCCTGTCGTCGGGCAGAAACACAGGGTCATAGCCAAACCCGCGATCGCCGCGCGGCGCCGCGGCCAGCCGACCACCGCACTCGCCGCGGAAAAGGCGCTCGACGCCCGTGGCGGGATCGACATACGCCAGCACGGACACGTACCGCAGGCCGCTTCCCGCGGGGGCCTCGCGCAGCAGCTTCGCGAGGTTGTCAACATCGGAGGCATTGCTTGCGTTGACGCTTGCGTACCTGGCCGAGCGCACCCCCGGCGCACCCCCGAGCGCAGCCGCTTCGATGCCGGAGTCCTCACCGAGGGCCGCCTCATTGGTGGTTGCGGCAACGGCACGGGCCTTCAACAACGCGTTGGCTTCGAAGGTCTCGCCGTCCTCCGGCGGCAGTGGCGTCGCGTCATCGAGCTTGGAAAGCTGGTGGTCGGGCAGCATCCGCGACAGCTCACGCAGCTTCTGCTCGTTGTGCGTGGCCACGAGCAGCCTCACGCCGTGGCGCCCTCTGCGATCGCACGCTCCTGCGCCGCGCGCAGCTGCTCGATCCCGACAGCGGCCAGCGCGAGCAGCTCATCCAAGTGCGCTCGCGACAGCGGTGTGCGCTCGGCGGTCGCCTGCACCTCGACGAGCGCGCCCTCGCCGGTCATCACCACGTTGGCATCAACCTCGGCGGTTGAGTCCTCGGAGTAGTCCAGGTCCAGCAGCGCCGCGCCGGCGACCATTCCGCAGGACACGGCCGCGACCGACCCAGCCAGGGGCATGCGCTCGACCGACCCCTGCGCGTGCAAGCGCTTGAATGCCAGCGCGAGCGCCACGTAGGCGCCGGTGATCGAGGCACAGCGCGTGCCACCGTCGGCCTCCAGCACGTCGCAGTCAACGTAAAGCGTGCGTTCGCCCAAGGCCTCCATGTCGATCACGCCGCGCAGCGAGCGGCCGATCAGGCGCTGGATCTCCACGGAGCGGCCGTCGAGGCGCCCCTTGGTCGCGTCGCGCGTCTTACGCGGCGTTGTTGAGGCCGGCAGCATCCCGTACTCCGCAGTCACCCAGCCGCGTCCCTGGCCCGCGAGCCAGCGCGGCACGCCATCCTGGCAGGAGGCCGCGCAGATGACGCGTGTTCCACCGGCCGATATCAGCGCCGAACCCGTGGCGGTACTGATGAAGTCCGGCTGGATCACCAGTGGACGCAGCTCATCGGGCCCACGACCGCCGGACCGCGACGTCGAGGCCTCGGAAACGCTCATGAACGCGCACGCAGCCGCGGAGCGGACTCGTCGTCACCAAAGCCGAGCTGCTCGACCGTGACACACTCAACGGGGCCCAAGGGCATCTGCAGAAAACGCGTGCCGACCGCGCTGAACGCCTCCGCATCGCCGGTGCACACGAAGCTGTACTCGCCCTCCTGGCTGCTGGGGTTGCGCAGGCCGCGCGTGCTCAAAGCGTGCTCGACCTGGCGCGCAAGCGCCGCTCCGGAGCTGACAAGCGTCACGTCGGGACCGAGCATGCGTTGGAGCATCTTGCCGATCAGCGGGTAGTGGGTGCAACCGAGGATCACAACGTCGACCTCGGCCTCGCGCAGCGGCGCGCACACCTCGCGCACGAGCGCCACCGTGTCATCGTCAAACTCGCGGCCGTCCTGGATGATCGCCGCGAGTCCAGGACACGGGATGCTGTTAACCGTGACGTGCGCATCGATCGCAAGTACCGCCTCGTCGTAGGCGCCGCTTGCGACCGTTGTAGGCGTGGCCAGAACGCCGATTCGCCCCGTCCGAGTTGCCGCCACTGCGCGAAGCGCCTCTGGACGAACGACGCCGACGACGTCAACACCGAGCGTCGTTTCCTGCATCCGCCTGCGCAGCGCCGGCAGAGCTGCTGCGGTCGCCGCGTTGCACGCGACCACCAGCAGCTTGGCACGGCGGCGCAAAAGCTCCTCCGCGAGCTCGACGGCAAAGCGCTCGAGCTCGGCGGGGTCACGTTCGCCGTAGGGGAAGCGCGCGGTGTCACCGAGGTAGATGAAGTCCTCGCCAGGCAGTACGACAAGAAGCTCGTGCAGCACCGTCAGCCCACCGACACCGGAGTCAAACACGCCGATCGGGCGACGCCGTGGCTCAACCGCCAGGGGGCGTGGACCGGGGCTTTGACCGGCGGAGTGCGGTGGCACGGGCATGACCGCAGCCCATAGAAGCACACATGCGCCGGCGCCGCCCCTGACCGGACTTCGACGCGGCGCAGAACCGCCGGCGCACGCGGGCGATATGGTGCTTTGGTGATACGCGCGCTGGTCGTTTCCAACATGCTCGCCACGCCACAGCACCCCGAGCGCGGCAGCTTCGTGCGCGACCAGGTTCGAGCGCTGCGCGGCCTTGATGGCGTCGATGTCTGCTTGCACGAGTTTCCAGGAGGTCCGAAGGCACTCGTTCGCTGCGCACTCCAGCTACGCGCGCGCTACCGGCGTGAGCACTTCGACGTCGTACACGCACACTTCGGCCTCTCTGCTTGGCCCGCGCTGTGCGTGCCCGCCGAGGTGCATGCACTGACGCTGCACGGCACCGACGTGACTCACCCGCTCACGCGACAGTCCACGCGGTTGGTACTCCCATTTGTGGACCTGCTGGGCGTGGCCTCGCCCGCACTCGCCTCCCAGCTGCCTGGCGCACGTTCCAGGCTTCGAGCACAGTCACTTCCTTGCGGCGTGGACCTCGAGCGCTTTCGGCCGATGCCGCGTGCGTGGGCACGCGCAGAGCTCGACCTCGACCCGATGCGCCCCTACCTGCTGTTTGCAGCCGATCCCAAACGACCCGAGAAGCGCCATGATCGCGCGCTCGCTCTGGCTGGGCCTGTGAAGCTTCTGACCTTGGGCGGCGTCAACCCCGACCAGGTGCCGCTGTGGATCAACGCCGCAAACGCCGTGCTCGTGCCGTCCGAGCGCGAGGGATTCGGGCTTGCAGTACTTGAGGCGCTGGCATGCGATGTGCCTGTGCTGGCCACACCAGTGGGGATCCACCCGACGGTCCTGGAGGGTCTTGCGGGCACGATCTGCGCGCCCTTTGACCTCGCTCAATGGCACCGCGCGCTCGCCCCACATCTCCTCGAGGCGGACCCACGCGTCGCAGGTCGCGCGCGGGTCGAGCAGTTCTCCATGGAGAGGATGGCCGAGCGCGTGGTGGATGCCTGGCGCGTTTCGATCACGCGACGCACTACCACGACGGATGCGCGGGGTAGCATGACGGAGCGATAACGATGGCATCACACACTCCAGGCCAAATCCCACCCGGTCCAACCGGTCCACCGGGTCCGCACGCGAGTACTGTCGCCGCCACCGCCACGACCGGTGCTGCTGCTGGCGCGGGCGGCGCTCAGCCCGCTCCCGCCGGCGCCGAGCCGCCGAGCTCCGATCCCGGCTTTCGCTCTCGCGGGCGTATGCGTCGGCGTCTGCGCTACCTGCGCACCGCGCGCGAGCTCTCATACAGAGACCTTGGTGGGCTGCTGTTCGACCTGCACCGCTTCGGCGGTCGCAGTGACGAGCTGCTGTCGGCCAAGCTCGGGCGCCTAGGTCAGGTGGACAGCGAGCTGCGAGCGATTGAGCGCGCATTGGATGACCGGCAGGCCGTGACGGTGCTGCGCGAGGCCGGCGTCGTGGCCTGCCCGCGGTGCGCAGCCATTCATGGCACCGAGGACAACTTCTGTCCGCACTGCGGGCTGGGCGTCTCGCGCGGGACGGAGCGCCCCATGGCGACGGCGCCGACAGGCGCGCCCGCGGTCGCCCCGGCGCCCACCAACACCTCCGCGCCCGCGCCCACCTCGACGCCGCGCCCCGCATCAGCGCCGCCGGCTGCATTCGCGTCGCCGGCTGCCTACGCGCCCGCGACAGCGGTATCGAGGCCCGTCACCCCGCCGCCGGCAGCGCCACCGACACCGGCGCC
>CAJCHW010000209.1 GCA_903970125.1 Chlamydiota bacterium | reverse complement strand
CCGACTCATCCTCGATGCGCCGCATCGCGAGCTCGGTGCTCGCGCGGTCCTCGGTCGCGCCCATACGAAACAGCTCGGCGTACCCGCGGATCGACGCGAGCGGTGTCCGCAGCTCGTGCGAGGCGTCGGCGATGAAGCGCCGCAGCCGCTCTTCGCTCTCGGTGCGCTGCGCAAAGGCCTGCTCGAGCCGATCGAGCATCGCGTTCAGGGCGAGGCCGAGGCGCCCGATCTCGGTGGACTGCGTCGCTGGGCTGACGCGGCGCGAGAGCTCGCCGGCGGCAATCGCCCCCGCCGTGACCTGCATGCGATCGAGTGGACGCAAGCCCAAGCGCACCACGAACAGCGCCGTGACTCCAAGCGCAGCAAGCACGCCCACGATCACCAGGATCTCGATCCTGCGTAACCGGCCGAGGGTGTCTTCGACTTCACGCAGCGGCACCGCCACAAGCGTCAGTCCCGCGTCCTCGGGGTCGTGACTGAGATACGCGCGGTAGCGAAGCCCCGACGACCCCACCGAGTTCAGAGTCAACAACTTGCCCACCGGCTCGTTGGCCGCGATCACAGGAGCCGCAGGTGCCGACTGGCCATAGCTGAACAGCTTGTGCCCCACGACCTTGCCGTCTGCTTCCCGGCGCTGACCATATGTCCCTGGGGGCAAGTCAAGGTTCTGCGGCCCGCCCTCCGGACCCGGCCCAAGGTTCGTGCCCGCAATGGGGCCGCCGCCTAGGCCGCCACCTTCGAGACCTCCGCCGCCCAGCCCGCCGCCGAGCCCGGTGCCCCCGTCGAAGGCTTGCTTGAGAGGCGCGAAACCGGCGCTGTCAAGCGCCCGGGCGACCGCGGGAATCGCGCTGATGACCTCGCGGTTGATGCGACCGTAGAGAAACGAGCTCTCCTCGGCGTATGTGACCACAGCGAGCAGCGCCAGCCCAGCGGCAGACAGCAGCAGCACCACCGCGAGGATGCGGGCGCGCAGCGAACCCATCAAGCGCGCGGTGCCCGCAGGGCGTAACCCACCCCACGGACGGTCTTGATCAGCGGCGGGCCGTGTGCGTCGAGCTTCTTGCGAAGGTAGGAAACGTAGGTCTCCAAGACCCGGCCGTCGCCGCCGAAGTCGTAGTTCCACACGTGATCCAGAAGCTGTGCGCGGGTGAGCACGCTGCGAGGATTGAGCATCAGGTAGCGCAGCAGCCTGTACTCCGTCGCGGTGAGCTCTATCTGCGCGCCCGCACGGGTCACCTCGCGCGTGTCCTCGTCGAGTTCGACGTCCTCGAAGGTCAGGCAGCTCGACTGCGGCGCCGCAGCCCCCGTGCGGCGGAGGATCGTCCTGATCCTTGCGACCAGCTCCTCGAGGCTGAAGGGCTTTGTCATGTAGTCGTCGCCGCCGCCCGTGAGCCCCCGAACCTTGTCCTCGGTTGCGTCACGCGCCGTCAAGAAGATGATTGGCACGGAGGCGCGCTGGGCACCGAGCCGTGACGCAACCTCGAACCCCTCCATGTCCGGGAGCATCACATCGAGCACCATCAGATGCGGCTTGAAGCTTGCAACCGCTGAGAGCGCGTCGCGACCTGTCCCTGCGCTCTGCACCAAAAAACCTTCAAACCGCAGCGCCATCGTGATCAGCTCCGCGATGCTGGGCTCGTCATCGACGACGAGCACACGGTAGTCGGCAGATGACTCAGACATTCGATTTGCCTTCGAGCGCTAGAGCCGGCGCCAGCACGTGGCAGCTTGCGTCCTCGAGCACGATCGCGCCGCCTTCCGGCAGCCACGCGGGGGCACCCTCGGGCCCACTCAGCAGTGCCGCCTTGGCGCGCATCTCGGCATCAACGGCGGATGATGCCAGGGCCGTTGCCTGCACGACGCCTGTGTATGCCGGCCGGCCGGAAGCGGGGTCGAGCAGGTGGTGGGCCGGAGCGCCACTGCGGTCCAGCCAGCTGCGCCTGCCAATGCCGCTCGTGGCGACGCCACCGCGAGCCAGCGAAAAGGTGTGCAGGACACTGTCGTCGAACGGGCTCGCCACCTCGACTGCCCGCAAGGCGCCCGATCTTCCGCCTACGCGCAGATCACCAGCGCAGCTGATCGCGAAGCTGTCGTAGCGGTCCAGCTCCCGGCCGAGCAGGTCGGCGAAGAGGCCCTTGGCCAGCCCGCCACTGTCGAACCTGACCCCCGGCGGGCGCGTCACGGTCCCGCGCGCATCGTCGATTGTGATCTCGCGCAAGCGTCCACGTGAGCCGGCGCTTGCCGCGCGCCGCGGCGGTGCCAAACGCAGGGCCAGCGGCAGTGGCAGCGGCGTGCCCAACTCCGCGCCGTAGCCTGCCCTCTGCACCTCCTCGAGCAACGTCGCGTCCACCAGGCCCGCCGTCTGCTCTGCCGCCACGATGACCGCGCGGACAAAGTCCCGCATGGCCGGACTCACGGGCACCGTGGCACGTGGATCGCAATTGAGCGCCGAGAGCTCGCTGGTTGGCTCAAAGCGGGTGAAGCGGTCGTGCCAGTCAAGCATCCGCTGCTTGACGCGCGCGACGGCCGCCGGCGCATCGACCCCGCCGGCCTCGCCGCTGACATAGACCGCACAAGTGGAGCCAAAGCAAGCGAAGGTCTCGCTGGTCTCGGTCGTGGCGATCATGACTGGCTCGTGGTGACGGTGCTTGGAGTCGATGACGCAGAGCCTGAGCCGGCCGAAGCCGCGCCGGCCTCAGATTCGCTTGTGCTCGTGCTGCTTGTGGTTTCGGTCGCGATCTGACTGGAGCCAGTCGGCGCGGCACTCGCGCTGCCGGTTTCAGCGGCGCTTGTGATGGCACTCGTGGTGGTGCTCGTCACCACCGCTGTCATCGGCTTGGTGGATGCCGACAAAGCCGGGTCATGACCTGAAGCCATCTGCACGTAGATCGTCGCGAAGAGAGCCATGAAGACGGTCACGCTCAGTGTGCCAATGCTCTGGCGGATGCGGCGGGTGCGGCGACGTCTGGCCGCGAGCTTCGCGCGCGCCCGGCGTCTGCGCTCAATCTGAACCTGGGGGTCGATCTGTGGGGAGGCGTGTTGGGGATTCATGTTTTCCTCGGGATGGTTTGGAGGTGGTGCTCTAGCTCGCGCCAGAGGAGAGGTCGTAAACGGTCTGGCCACCGATCGTTTCGGCGGTGTAGTGATCCTCGACCCACGCCGTGATTGACGAGGACGAGCTGCTGCCGCCGGGCCCTGCTCCAGGACCGCCGCCACCGCCCGCTGAGGCGATGTAGTAATGGATGTCGCCCTTGGCGACGTAGCTCTCAAATGCCGCCAGGGTGAGGTTGCCTCCCTGGCCGTTGAAGCCGCCGATGGCCATGACCGCCTCGTCGCTGGCGAGCTCAAGCGTTGCCGCGCTTTGGGAGCCGGATGTCGCGGCAGCCCAGCGGTAGTGCGAGGCATGGCTGCGCAGGGCCTTCACGAGCGCGGCGCTTGTCGAAACTGCGCCGCCGCCGCCGGGCACTGCGCCGCCGCTCGCCGACGCTCCCGCTCCGGGGACGCCAGAGCCCGTGGTCGGCGCGCCGCCACCAAATAGTGGACGCCCGCTCGCGCCGGCGGTGCCCGGGGGGCCACCAACGCCGCCTGGCAGGCCGCCTGGCCGCCCGCCGCCGGCGCCGCCGCCGCCACCGGGGAAGCCCGCCCCAGTCGCCGCGCTGGCCGGTCCCGCCGACGGAATCGACCCCGTGTGTGCCGTCGTAATCGTGTCGGCCGCGTATGCGACGGGCCCACTGATCGCCGCCAACGCGCCGAGCAGGACGGCGACGGCACTGATGCGTGCGCGTGCCCGGGGCAGCGCGGGCGCGATCAGCAATCCAAGCACGCTGACCACTCCGGCGACCGCGATCAGCGGCCGCAGCCACG
The DNA here is from genome assembly GCA_903970125.1 of Chlamydiota bacterium. Taxonomy (GTDB): domain Bacteria; phylum Actinomycetota; class Thermoleophilia; order Solirubrobacterales; family Solirubrobacteraceae; genus Palsa-744. The sequence continues at coordinate 9,639 of CAJCHW010000209.1, read as the reverse complement.
GCTCCCAGTGGGGTGTCCTTTCAAGCAGCGCATACGCCCAGCCGGCGCTTGCGCCGATCGCCAGCGCAGCCAGCACGCGCGCCGCGATCGTGTCGCGATGCGACCAGCAGATCGCCACGCCCATGGCCACAAGCGCCCCAATTGCCGGAGCCAGGGCGACTGTGTAGTAGGTGTGGATGACGCCCTGGCCGAAACTGAAGACCGCGCCCGTGACGATCAGCCAGCCGCCCCACAGAAGCAGCGCTGCGCGCACGCGATCGGTTCGTGGCGCGTGCCTGCGCACCCACAGGCCGGCCACCAGGGCGATCAGCGCCGCCGGCAAAAGCCACGAAGCCTGGCCGCCCATGAGGTCGTTGAACAGCCGCAGCGGCCCGGTCGCGCCGCTGAAGTTTGCGCCACCGCCGCCGCCGCCGCCCGGACCGCTGGCGCCGAAGATACGCCCGAGGCCGTTGTAGCCGACGATCAAATTGAAGATGTTGTTGTCCGGCGAGCCGTCGATCATCGGGCGCGAGCCGACAGGCCAGAGTGCGACGCTCGCCACCCACCAGCCGCAGCTGACAACCACCGCGGCTGCGCCCGCGCACAGCTGGCCCAGCCGACGCCGCACGCCCGTGGGGGCGGCCACCATGTAGACGAGCCCAAAGGCGGGCAGTACGAGAAAGGCCTGCATCATCTTGGCCAAGAACGCGAAGCCGATCAGCGATCCCGCTGCAAGCACCCAGCGGGTGCCCGCGTGCTCGATCGCGCGTACCAAGCAGTAGGCACTGCCGACAAGCAACAGCACCAGCAGCGCGTCAGGGTTGTTGAAGCGGAACATCAGCGCGGCGACTGGGGTCAAAGCGAACACCGCGCCCGCGAGCAAGCCCGCCGCGGGACCAAACCAGCGCTTGATCGAAGCGTAGAGCAGGCCCACGGCGGCCACACCCTCAAGCGCCTGCGGAATCAGCATGCTCGCGCTGCTGAAGCCAAAGACCCGGCCTGAGAGCGCCATGATCCAGAGCGATCCCGGGGGCTTGTCCACAGTGATGAAGTTCGAGGAGTCAAGCGAGCCGAAGAACAGCGCCTTCCAGCTCTTGGTCCCCGCCTGCACCGCAGCGGCGTAGAAGGAGTTTGCGTAGCCCGAGGCGGTCAGATCCCAGGTGTAGGCAGCAGCGGTGAGCAACAGCAAGAGGCACAGTGCCGGCCGCACCCACCGCGCGTCCGAGACGCCGTCCGTGGTCTTGGTCGTTGGGTGAACAAAGAAACGACGCGTCGAGGTGCGGCGAGCGGCAGGGCTTGCGGCGCGTCGCAGGGGGTGGATGAGCTGGGTGGTTGTCATGGCCACACACTCGCCAAGGAAGCTCAGACCAACACTGGGGAAAGCTGTGAGTCTGCTGAGAACGGAGGCGCCCGCTCAGCGAGCGACCTGCACGCCGGCCTTGGTCGAGTGCGCCGGGGAATTCCACCAGCGCACGACCATCAGCGCGAGCACGGGAACGGTGACGACCGCCACCATGATCAAAAACCACGCCTCGCCCGCATCGCTTCCCTCGCCCAGGGAGTGCGCCAGCCCAAACAGCCAAGCAAGCGCGGTGAAACGGTGCAGCACGCGCCAACGTGCCGGGCCGATCTTGCCGCGGAAGTAATAGGAGAGACCGAGCAGGATCATGGCCCAGCCGCCCACGAGCCCCATCGCCATCCACGGAGCCCTGTAGTCGCTGACAAACGGGACCGAGACGTCAAGGATGCTCGGGTGCAGGTACGCATCGCCGAGCAAACTCAATCCGTGCACCAGCAGGGCGGCGATTGTCGCCAACGAGAGCGCCTCGTGGGTGACCCGGAGATCTGGGCCACGGCGCTTCAAGAAACGCCCGCCCATCGACAGGCCAACGCACACCGACAAGCTCGCTAGTACGAGTGCCGCACTGCCTGCGGCACGGCTGATGATCCAGTAGATGTGGGGTGCGACCGCGGTTGCCATGGCGTCGTCCTTGGGTAGTGGTGGCTGCGTGTGAGACCACCACCCACAAAAGCCTCACTGCCTCAAGCCCACTCAAGCGTTTGCTGTGAGCTTGCTGAGAGCCGCACACGGTGCCGCAGCGCCGCGGGCGGGCGCCCGTGCACGTGACTCAGCGTGATCTCAGCGTTCACTCACGCTGTTCATGTGGACCAGGCCCAGTATCAGTTCCATGACAACACTCTCAGCCCATAACCCCGGCGCCGGGGCAGGCACGCGTGAAACCAGCGGTGCCGCGGTCACAGCACCGGTAGTCGACATCGTGATTCCCGTGTACAACGAGCAGCGCGTGCTCGCCGACAGCGTGCACCGGCTCCACGCCTTTCTCTGCCGCGAGTGCGATTTCAGCTTTCGCATCACGATCGCTGACAACGCATCAACCGACGCAACCCTTCCGATCGCGCGAGCACTGAGCGAAGAACTTGAGCGCGTGCATGTCCTGCATCTGGCACAAAAGGGACGCGGCCTCGCACTGCGCACCGCGTGGACCCTCAGCGAGGCTCGGATCGTCGCCTACATGGACGTCGACCTGTCAACAGACCTGCGCGCGCTTGGAGACCTGCTGGCGCCGCTTTTGGACGGCACCGGCGATCTGGCGATCGGATCACGGCTTGCGCCGGGAGCCGAAGTAGTCAGGGGCGCCAAACGTGAGCTGATCTCGCGCAGTTACAACCTGCTCCTGCGTTGGTCGCTCGGCGCCGGTTTCTCCGACGCCCAGTGCGGATTCAAGGCCGGCCGGCGCGAGGTGGTTGCGTCACTCTTGCCGCTCGTGGCCGATGATCGCTGGTTTTTTGACACCGAGCTGCTGTACCTCGCCCAGCGCAACAAGTTCTCGATCCACGAGGTGCCCGTGCGCTGGGTAGACGACCCGGACTCGCGGGTGGACATCGTCGCCACCGCGCGCGAAGACCTGCTCGGAATCAGGCGCCTGCGCGCTGCCGCGCGAACGTACCGCCGGCGTGCTCGCTCGCGCTCTCAGCAAGCTCTGAGGCTACCCACAGCCCGGTTTCAGCCCCATCGCCGATCCTGAATTACGTAGTTCGAACAACGACAAGGAGCAAACGTGAACCACATACTCGATTCCATCACATCGCTACTGACCCGCCTCGTTCGCGTCGGTTGAGCGCACAGATAGAGCCGGCGGACCGTTGACCTCCCCGCACAACGGTCCGTCGGCTTGTCGGCGAGGCATGGGGTCCGACCGCCGATATGGATCTTCCAAGGAGCCCGCGCGTGACCTACGATCGCCCTCGGAGGCCCGGTATTACGTGGTGCACTGCGAGAGCCCGGGACTGAAGGCGCCAACGTTTGGCGTGTTGATGTAATAGTCAGATACCCAGTTGCCATTGGTCAGAAGGTCCCAGATGCCTGAGCCATTGACCGTGCTGGAAGTCATGGTCTGGCATGCGATGTACACCACCGTGCCTTCGGCCAGTGTGTACGGGTTCGTGATCGTCGAATAGTTCGTCCCGGGTCCCGTATGTTGATAGAGACCGTCCGCGCCGGTCCCATACACCTTGTACGTCCCTGCGACAAAGCCACATGGCGCCTGTAGCCCCGCGCTCATCACGGTTGCGCACGCCGGCGTGGGCGCCGGCGTGGGCGTGATGGGAGCTAACCCCGACTGTTTCGATCAGCTCGCAACCGCCGGCTGAAACAACCAGCGACTCGGCGACGTTCGCTTTCACTGGTGGGGATTCTGGATCCCCGCCTGTCGCGTTTCTGTGTGCGCTGGATGGCGCCACCCCCTCCCTGTGCTCGTCGCCCACTAGCTATGCCGGTCTATCCGTCGGCACACACACGTTCATGGTGTGGAGCCAGAACGTGGTTGGCCATCAATCGCCGCCCGCGACGCTCACGTGGAAAATCACGGCGCCGCCGGTCGCGCCAGTCACCGTGACCACGCCAACCACCGTGGCAAAACACCAGGTGGCCGCTCAGCATTCGACGGCAGCTCCACATTTCACAACGTCGACAACCGGCAAAACGCGACTTGCAAAGGCCCTCAAGCTTTGCCACAAGATCAGGAACCGACGGCGACGAACGACGTGTGAAAGAGGAGCGCGACGTCGGTACCATGCCACCGGCAAAAAGCACTGACGAGAGTCTTGCGCGAGACCGTCAGTGCGCTGGGATAGTCGAGCGCACCATGCGCCTGTTGGGTGTGGCACGGCTGGCCGCTATGCGCCGCGGGCCGCCGCATCCTTTCCCCCAACCACGCCCTGAGGGCCGAGGATCAAGCAGGGCAAGGACGCAGGGAGCGCCGTGTGCTACGCACACCAGCGACCGAGGACGCCGCTATGCGCGCCGCAGCCCCTCCCCCCAACCACGCCCTGAGGGTCGAGGGCCAAGCAGATCAAGGACTCAGGGAGCGTGGCGTGCTCGGCACGCGAGCGACCGAGGACGCCGAGCTGCGCCGGCCCTCGACCCTCAGCCGCAGCCGGTGTTGTTGCCGCAGGAAGGACACGTGTAGCAAGACCCAGTCCGCTGCATCATGCCGCCACACTGACCACAAGCAGGGCCGAGATCCAAGCCCTCCATCCGCGCCGGCACCACCGGTGGCGTGTCCGTCAGAGCGCTCGTAGCAGCCATCCGCGCCTCGCCGTCCACAGACGCCTTCGCGCCGGTGCCCTTCGCGGCGCCGTTGGCGCCATTGGACTTGCCGTTTGATCCCACGGCGCCACCGTCACTGTCGGCTGTGACGGATGGACCAGCGGTATCGGAAGACGTCAGCGACTGTGCGGCCTCCTCGGCCGCTTTGCGTGCCCGCACCTCCTTGGTCAGGATGCCAAGGTCCTCTTGGGTGTCAGTATCCAGAAAGCGCGAGGCCAGCCAGCGCATGATGTAGTCCGGCATGGACTTGCCAAAGGGAATCTCCGGGTTCATCGTGATGCCCTCGGGCTCAAAGCGCATGTAGCTGAACTTTCGTACCAGCGTCTCAAGCGGCACGCCGTACTGCAACGAGATCGAGATCGCCGTGGCAAACGCGTTCATCATGCCCCTGAGCGTGGAGCCCTCTTTGCCGATATCGGTCAGGAAGATCTCACCGACAGAGCCATCCTCGTACATGCCCGCCGTGATGTAACCCTCGTGGCCGCCAATCGAGAACTTGTGCGTGATCGAGCGGCGCTCGCGCGGCATGCGCCTGCGCTGCGGTGGCGCTGTCGCCAGCGCCTCCGTGACCGCCTCATCGATCAATGCCTGCGTGTCTGCAGCTGCCGTCGGTGCGGCCTGCTGGGCGTCGGTACGCAGTGCCTGGGCGGTCTTTGAGCCGTCGCGATAGATCGCAAGCGCCTTGATACCCAAGTGCCACGCCTGCATGTAGGCATCGGCGATGTCCTCGACGGTGGCATCCTGAGGAAGGTTCACCGTCTTTGAGATGGCGCCCGACAGAAACGGCTGCACCGCTCCCATCATCTTCAGATGACCCATATGTGAGATCGCGCGCTCGCCCACCGCTACATCGAAGACCGGCAGGTGCTCCTCGGACAGCTCCGGTGCTCCCACGATCGTCCCGTGCTCGGCGACGTAGGCCTCGATCTGCTCGATCTGGGCCGGGGTGTAGCCAAGCGTCTGGAGCGCCAGTGGCACGGTGCCGTTGACGATCGTCATCTGGCCACCGCCCACGAGCTCCTTGAACTTCACCAGCGAGAAGTCGGGCTCAACGCCAGTGGTATCGGCGTCCATGAGAAACGAGATCGTCCCCGTCGGGGCCAGCACCGTGGCCTGCGCATTGCGGTAGCCGTGCTCTGCGCCAACCGCAACAGCTTCGTCCCAGCTCGCGCGCGCAGCGGCAAGCAGCCCACCGTCTGCGCATGCATCGTCGGCAATCGCGTGGCTTGCGTCACGGTGCATGCGCATGACCGCGTTGTGGGCGTCGCGATTCTCGGCGTAGCGGTCGTAGGGACCCATGGCCTCAGCGATCCGTGCCGAGGCAAGATAGGCGCGGCCGGTCATCAGCGCAGTGATCGCCGCAGCCGTCCCGCGGCCGTCGTCGGAGTCGTACGGCACGCCGTCTGCCATCAGATACGCGCCGAGGTTGGTGTAGCCAAGGCCGAGCTGGCGGAAGGAGCGCGCATTGGCGGCGATCTCCTCGGTCGGATAGCTCGAGGGCCCAACGATTATCTCCTGCGCCAGCAGCATTACGTCAACCGCATGCTCAAAGGACGCGACGTCGAGCGTGCCGTCCTCGCGACGGAAACGCATCAGGTTCAGCGACGCGAGGTTGCAGGCCGAGTTGTCAACGTGCATGTACTCGCTGTTGTGAACCACCACGCCGGCCTCATGCTCGACGCAGGCGACCGTGAAGTTGTGGGTACCCTCGACCTCCATGTCAAAGACAGGCAGCGGCACCGCCAGGTCCGCGGTGGTGACACTGCGGACGCCCAGCGCAGTAACGGTCCTGACCGCGTAAGGAGAGTCGCCGTCGGCGCTGTCGGAGAGTGTGCGCAGCTGCATTCCCGGCACGAGCGCCTCAGCTGCCGTCCACTGGCCCGCAACCGTCAGGAAGCGGTGCTCGGGCGTGCAGCGGATCGTGGTCCCATCGACCATCTCCACCGTGCTCAGCCGGCTGGCCATGCCTGCGACCCAGACCCTCGTAATGCTGGAGACCACACGTTCCTTTGAGTCCAGATCGAAGGTCTCCACCATCGGCAGCGGCTCGCCCTTGGCGGACATCTCATACAGCTTGTAAAACGACCAATCGCCGAGCGTCGCCTTGACCTGCGTGTCGCCAACAAAGCAGCACGGGTTCGAGGCATTGATGCGCCCCGAGTTCGGGCAGGTGTGCCACTGGTTGATCGTCGTGTCGTACTGCATGCCCGGATCGGCACACCGCCACGCGGCCTGCGCGATCTCGTGCATCAGTTCGCGCGCGGGAATGGGCTCACCGACCGGCTTGCCATCGTTGCGCGCGATCAAATGCCACGGCTCATCGTTCTCGACGGCTTGCATGAACTCGTCGCTGACCCGTACCGAGTTGTTGGCGTTCTGGTACTGGATCGAGATGAAGCCGTCACCGTCAATCGACATGTCAAAGCCGGCGTCACGAAGGGCCTGGGCCTTGTCCTCCTCCTTGGCCTTGCACCACAAGAACTCGCGGATGTCGGGATGATCGACGTCCAGCACGACCATCTTGGCCGCGCGACGGGTACCGCCCCCGGACTTGATCGAGCCGGCCCAGGAGTCGGCGCCGCGCATAAACGAGACCGGACCTGAGGCGGTGCCGCCGCGGCTCAGGGGCTCCATCGAGCCACGGATCTTTGAAAGGTTGATCCCCGAGCCGGAGCCACCACGGAAGATCATGCCCTCCTTGGTGTTCCAGTCCAGGATCGACTCCATCGTGTCATCGACGGAGAGGATGAAACAGGCAGATGCCTGGTTCTTGGGGTCGCCAACCGGGTGCCATCCAACGTTGAACCACACCGGCGAGTTGAAGGCGGCCAGCTGGTGCAGCAGGATGTGCGTCAACTCGTCCTCGAAGGCGTCTGCGTCGGACTCGGTGGCGAAGTACCCGCCCTCGCGTCCCCAGCCCGCGATCGTGCCCGCCACGCGCGCGATCATCTGCTTGACGGACCACTCGCGCTCGGGGGAGCCGGGCTGGCCGCGGAAGTACTTCTGGGCGACGATGTTCGTGGCGTTCTGCGACCAGTGTTTGGGGAACTCCACGTCTTTCTGCTCGAATGCGACCTTGTCGCCGTGGCCGATGCGCGCGTCGCGCAGCTCCCACTCCACGGTGTCAAACGGGCTCGCTGAGCCGCTCGTGAACACGCGCCTGACGGACAACCCTGCGCGACCTTCAGCGGGCGCCGCAGCGACACCCAATCCGAAAACGATGTCGGACACGGCGGTGGCGGATGGGGCTGCGGATTGGGGAGCAGAAGCCATGGTGTTCCTCTCTGTTACGGGGTCCGGGACGCTCAATCGACTCGGGTCACTGGAACTCGTGAGTGTCCTCCTTGGTCCGGACAGAAAGCCCTGTGCAGACGTTGCCCCAAAGGCTGCGCCCGCACCTCTATTTTAGGTCGCCCGCAAGCCCAAATCGGACGTTGCGGCAGCTTTCAGCTCAAGCCGAAGCCGGTGCGTGCGGATTCAGTGCGCCTTCGCGGACAGCGGTGGCGCTCGCGTTCGGGTCGACGGCCGATTCGAGGCCTGACAGCGGCTCAGGCCCCACCGACACAGGCCCCGTCGACACCGCCGAGTTGGCCCACAGAGCGGCGATCCAGCACAGGCAGGCGAGCAAAACGTGGACCCACACGAGCTCAGTGGGCAGATGCGTCTCGTACTGGACTGCCCCCACGACGCCCTGCACGGCCAGAAGCGCGCACACGGCAGTCAGTGCGCGCTGCGCCTGTGGGCCGGCGCGCAGATACCACGCCCATGCCCACAGCCCGACGGCAGCCAAGCCGAAGAGGATTGCGAACTCGGCGTGCCGGTGGATCACCCAGTCCATCGTCCCGTGCCCCTCGAAGGTCAGGCGGCTGATGGGCTGACCGGGTTCGCCGCCGGCGTGCGGGCCTGCAGCGGTCGCCGCGGTACCCGCAAAGATCGTCAGCGCCCCGAGTCCCACGAGCGCGCGCGCGCCCCAGAGCAGCCCGCGATCGGGCGCGGTCTGGCGCGCGTTTGCCTTTGGCTCGTGCGAGGCACGCCATACCAGCACCCAGGCCGCGGCAAGCAGGAGCATGGAAAACGCAAAATGCGCCATCACCCAGCCGTAGGCGAGCTTGCCGTCGACGGTAAGGCCGCCAAGGATCGCCTGGGCGAGCACGCCGAGCGGCAGCAGCAGTGCCAGGCGCGTGAGATCGCGGCGGTACGGGCGGCGGCGATAGGCGAGCACCCAGGCCGCGAGCGCCGCCAGCGACACCGGGGCCGTGAGCGTGCGGTTTGAGAACTCGATCACCGCGTGGGTGCGCAGCGGGGGGTAACCCTTGCCGTAACAGCTCGGCCAGTCCGGGCAACCCAGCCCGGACCCGGTCAGCCGCACGGCAGCCCCCGTGAGCACGATCAACGTGAGCGCCCCCAAGGCCACGTAGGCGACGCGTGTGTACTGCTGCGGTGTGATCGTGAAGCTGCGCAGCTGCTGCAGCGGCCGTGCAAGCCGCACGCGGCTGCCTTCGCGGGGCGCGTGCATGCCGTCTAAGGTAACCGAAGCAGCGCCGCACGTGGCCTGTCAGCCCTCGGCAGAGCGGCGGCCGGCCGCCGGCTGGGCGGCGGACTCCGTCGATCGCAGCGATCGGGCCGTCCGGCACTGGCGCGCGGATGGGACGCTTCTGGATCGGCACCGAAACGCCGGCCGCCGGACTCGGGCTCATGGTAGGCTCGGCCGCCATTTCGAGACGGGAGCAATCAGCAGCAGTGAACCCTCGCGTATGCATCGTGTCGGCGTCCGGCCAGAATGTCTTTTTCGCCGAGCTGCTCGACGCCGTCGGCAGCGCATTGGAAGGGGCAGGGCTCGACGTTGAGCACTCCATCGACCGCTTCCCACCGTGGCAGGACGAGCTTGTGTACCTGTATGTGCCGCACGAATACTTTCCCCTCGTCCATGCGGACGCCCATCCAGCGGAGGCACAGCTGAAACGAAGCGTCGTGCTCTGCACCGAGCAGCCGGGCACAGGCTGGTTTGAGATCGCCGCCGAAGTCGCTGG
>CAJCHW010000208.1 GCA_903970125.1 Chlamydiota bacterium | reverse complement strand
CAGTACCTGACGATCGTGGGAATTCACGGCACGATGATGATGGGGATCATGACCTCGGGAATACTGGGCCCGTTCGCAAACTACTTCCTGCCACTGATGATCGGCTCGCGGCGGATGGCCTTCCCCAGGATAGAGTCACTGACCTTCTGGATGTTGATGGCGGCGGGCTTCATCCTCGTCTCGACGATCTTCTTCGGCGGGTTCCCCACCGGCTGGACCGGCTATCAGCCGCTCAACGACGAGGCCGTGATGGGCATGGACTCCTACATCTGCTTCTTTGCGCTCGTCGGGATCTCCATGCTCCTGTTCGGGATCAACCTCGTCGTCACGATCATCACGCTGCGCGCTCCCGGGATGACGTGGTCGCGTCTGCCGATCTTTGTCTGGGCGGCCTTTGCGACGGGCATTCTGATGGCGTTGGCGCCGCCAATGCTGATCGCGGCGTTGCTGATGGCTGCGATGGACCGCTCGATCGACACCTCGTTCTACATCGCCGCCGGCGGCGGCAGTTCCTACCTGTTTGAGAACCTGTTCTGGTTCTTCGGGCATCCGGAGGTTTACATCCTCGCCCTGCCCGGGATGGGCATCGTGCTCGAGCTTCTGCCCGTGTTTTCGCGCAAGCCGCTGTGGGGCTACCGGCTGGCCATCGCCGGCATATTGGGGGTCTGTCTGCTCAGCTTCTTCGTCTGGCAGCACCACCTCTTTGTCAGCGGCATAAACGCCGACCTGCGGCCTTTCACGATGCTCTCCACGGAGCTCATCTCCGTCCCCACCGGTTTCATCTTCCTGTGTTTTATGGGGACGCTGTGGCGAGGCCGAATATCGCTGACCGTGCCGATGCTGTTCTGCCTGGCATGGGCGTTCAATTTCCTCATCGGAGGCACCTCCGGCGTGGTGCTCTCCGACGTGGCAACCGATACGCAGCTGCATGGAAGCTTCTTCGTGATGGCGCACTTCCACTACACGATCATGGGCGGGCTCGTGTTCAGCTTCTTCGCCGCGATCTACTACTGGGTTCCGAAGATGACCGGCTTCAAGTTCAACGAGGCGCTTGCCAAAGCACACTTCTGGCTGATGTTCATCTCATTTAATGCCACATTTTTACCGCTGTTTGCGCTCGGAATCATGGGCATGCCCAGACGTGTCAGCAGCTACGAAGCAAGCCTGGTTCCGCTCAACAGATGGGTGTCAATCTCGGCCTTCGTGCTGGGCTTCTCGATGCTGATCTTCGTCGTCGACGTCGTGTACTCGATGATCTTCGCGCGCGTGCCCGCCGAGGACAACCCGTGGCGCTCGAAGTCGCCAGAGTGGCAGCTGCCGACGCCGGTCCCTGTCCACAACTTCGACGACATCCCGGTGATCGACTCCGACCCCTACGACTACGGGGCCCCTGTCGCGATCGGCGCCGGCCGGTCGCTGCCGGCGAGCGCGTGACGATGGCCTCGGCGAGCAGCGAGGAGGTGCCGTTGGGCCCGGTGATCGGCGTGCCCGGCGAGCATGTCCGGATCCCACCCGAGCCGCCCGAGATCAGCGCGCGCGCGCTGACCTTGGCATCGAGGCTGCTCTGCGGCGGCACGGCCTTTTTCTTCGCGGCCTTCGCTTTTGCCTACTTCTATCTGCGCTCGCTGAACCAGGACCATATGTGGCACCCGGCGCACGTAAAGCCCAGTCAGGGCCTGGGGGCTGCGTTCGTCGCGTGCGTCGTGCTCAGCGCTCTTGCGGCGATCGTCACGGGACGTCGCATGAAGGCCAGCTCACCCAGTTGGCTGATCTCGGGGATCGTAACCGTGACGCTCGGCCTGGCGGCGGTCGGCGTGCAGTGCGTCGAGTACACCGTTCAGGACTTCGGTCCTACCAACGGTGCATACGCCAGCGTGTTCTGTGCCTGGACCGCCTTCTACATGATCGCGATCCTTGCGGCGATGTACTGGCTTGAGACCCAACTGGCGACGGAGATCCGTGCCCGCCGCACGCCGGCCGGCAAACACGGAGACGTCCTTGAAGCCGATCGCCTGATCGCGCCGGCGCTGGACGCGGCGATTTTCTACTGGACGTTTTTGGGGTGCGTCGGAGTAGCAACCTACGTCGTGCTGTACTTGGTCTGATGCCTGCGCCCGCGTCCGCCCCCGCCCTCACGACCCATCTGCCTGCCTTGGCGGCAACTCACTTCCTGCTTGAGGGGATCCTCACACTTGTAGTGCCCCTGGCCGTGCTGATCGTGATCGCCGTCTGGTACGTGCGGATATGGCGCGGCGGCATGGGACAACGCTGACGGCCGGCGCGCGGCGCTGAGGCGACCCGCTAGGTCCAGCCGGACGCACGGGACCTGAGCCGGCCGGCCGCTCCCTGGCCGAGCATGCGCTCGATCGCCGAGTCCACCTCGCCGTCTTCGCGCGCGATCAACCTGCGCACAACCACGATCAGCGCGGGCACCGCCCAGAAATCGCCGCAGACCCACAGGATCCCGGCGCCGAGCAGCTGGTCGGCGAACGCCGACATACCCACGCCCGGAACGTGGTTGTAGACGGAGTACCAAGTGTGATCGGAGAACAGGCTCATCGAGATCGCCATTGCCCACATGACGACGTTCGTGACCAGCAGCCCCGCCGCTTGGGCGGCCAACGAGGTGCGCACCCGCAGCGGTGCCGACGCGATGATCTGGAGCCAGAACAACACGCCGATGATCAGCATGCCCACGTTCATCAGCCAGACGTGCGCAAAGCGGTCCGTCTCGGCAAAGTCAAACGGCCCGGGGATCTGCCAGCCGACCATCGCGATGTTGAATGTGGCGACTGCGACCAGCGGACGCAACAGCAGCCGGCCGGTCCTACGCACAGGGCGCGCCCAGCGGTCATGGACGATCGCCGGCAGCGCGCTGCGGCGCACCCGCAAGGGCACGGCCAACAACAGGGGCTGCCAGGGTGCACCGGCAACAATCAGCGTCGGCGCCGCGAACATCAGCAACAGGTGCTGGACCGTGTGCACGTAGAAGTAGCGGTATCCCCAGTAGTCGATCGGCGAGCCCAGCGCGATGAACGCGACCACGATGCCCGCGTAAAACCACAGTGTGCGCGCGCGCCGGCGCGTGACGCGGTCGCGGCGGGTACGGCGAAGCAGCCTGCGCAGGCCGAGCTCGTGCCAAGCGCCAAGCACCAGCGCGCACAACAAGAACGGCTCATAGGACCAGTGGTGAAGCAGGTCGCTCATGGGTCAGCCTCCGCCGCTGGGAGCCGAGATTGGCTCAGCGCCCCGCACCGTGTCACCGCCGGGCGCCGGCGAAACGGACATCGGCGAGCGGTCAAACGCAGGTGGGGCGATGCGTAGGCGGGAGCTGTTGTAGACCACGAAGCTCGACGACAGTGCCATCGCGCCTCCAGCCACCAGGGGATCGAGCAGCCCGAACGCAGCGAGGGGAAGCGCGGCGAGGTTGTAGAGAAACGCCCACGCCAGGTTGCCCTTGATCGTCCTCAGCGTTCTGCGCGCAAGGCCGATCGCGGAGGCCACCACGGTGAGATCATCGCGCAGGATGATGAGGTCGGCAGCATTGATCGCCGCGTCGGTTCCCGAGCCGACCGCGAGGCCCAGGTCCGCCGCCGCCAACACGGGCGCGTCGTTGACGCCGTCGCCCACCATCGCGACGCGGCGTCCCTGCCGCTGCAGGGTTCGCACGATCGCGACCTTCTCTGTCGGGAGCGCTTCCGCGAGCACCTCTGTGATGCCGACCGTGGCCCCAACGGCCGCGGCGGTCTGCTCGTTGTCCCCGGTCAACAGCACACAGCGAAGTCCAAGCGCCTCGAGCTCACGTACCGCGCTCGCCGCCGAGGGACGGATTGTGTCGGCCAGTGCGAGCGCGCCTATGACCGCGGCGTCACGACTCACGACGACAACCGTGCGCCCCAGACGCTCCCACTGCTCACAGCGCTCGCCAAGCGCAGACGGGAGCAGGTCTGAGCCGTGAGCGCCGTCATCGCCCCCCAAACGACCGACGTACAGCGCGCGCCCCTCGACGATCCCGCGCGCGCCAATCCCGGGCAGCGCCACAAACGCGTCGACCGCGGGCAGCTCGCCCACACTGCGCGTGGCCTCAGCAGCGATCGCCCGCCCGACGGGATGCTCGGAGGCGGACTCCACCGCGCCTGCCAGGCGCAACAAGGTCTTCTGATCGACTTCGCCGACGGCTTGGAGATCGGAGAGCGCCATGCGCCCCTCCGTGAGCGTGCCTGTCTTGTCAAAGACAACCGTGTCTACGGCGCGCGAGGCCTCCAAGGCACGGTAGTCCTTGAAGAATATTCCCAGGCGCGCTCCTGACCACGACGCCACGACCAGCGCCGCAGGTGTCGCGAGCCCGAGGGCGCAGGGGCAGGCGATGATCAGCACCGAGACCGACGCGTTGAATGCGACGGCTGCAGGATTGCCCGTCCCCAACCAGGTGATCAGCGTTGCCAGGGCGATCAGCAACACGGCGGGGACAAAGACGCCTGAGACGCGGTCGGCGAGCTGCTGAATCGCCGCCTTCTGGTTCTGGGCGTGCTCGACCAGGCGCATCATCTGGCCAAGTTGTGTGTCGCGCCCCACGCTCGTCGCCTCGACAACGATTCGCCCTGTGAGCGAGACGGTGCCCCCGAGCACAGGGTCACCGGCAGCCACCTCGACCGGCCTTGACTCGCCGGTCATGACGCTGCGGTCGACGGCCGCCTGGCCCGTGCGGACCTCGCCGTCTGTCGCCACCGTCTCACCGGGACGCACCACGAACAGCTCACCCACGGCGAGGCTGGACACCGAACGCTGCTGCTCATGCCCACTGGCGTCGAGGACCGCCACATCGCGCGCGCCCACCGCCGCGAGCGCGCCCAGAGCCTGCCCGCTGCGCCGGCGAGACCACGCCTCGAAGAAGCGCCCCGCCAGCAGGAATGTCGTCACGCCTGCGGGCACGTCGAGGTAGATGCCGCCACCGGCGCCATGCGCAAGGCCCAGCAGTGTCGAGCCGTGCGCGCCGGTGTCCACAGCGAACATGGAATAAAAGGACCAGCCGGTCGCCGCCACGATGCCCATCGAGACGAGCGTGTCCATCGTTGCGACGCCGTGGCGCGCGTTGCGGACAGCAGCGTCGTAGAAGGGCCATGCTGCCCAGGTGACCACGGGCGCGGCCAGCGCCACCATCAGCCACTGCCACCCGGCGAAGCGAAGCGCCGGGTAGAGCGAGAACGCGATCGACGTGTCGCACAGCGGCATGAACAGCACCGCGGCAACGACCAGGCGTCGGCGCAAGGCGCGCATGCGGCGTTCGAGTTCTGAAAGGTCGAGCTGGCCTGCCGCTTGCCCCTGGTCCAGAAGCTCAGCGTGGTAACCGGCCGAGGCGACCTGCTCCAGCAAGCGTTCTACGGGCAGCTCGCGTGCAAGCTCGACGGTCGCACGCGCTGTCGCGAAGTTGACCTGCGCCTGGACTCCGTCGAGACCGTTCAGCGCGCGCTCTACACGGGCAACGCAGGCACCGCAGGTCATCCCACCGATCGCCAGCGAGACCTCACTGTCCGCTTGGAGGGTCCGCGCACCGCTCAAGACGACTCCCGCATCACTACATCAACAGCTGCATCGCGGCGAACATGTACGCCATGCCCAGCATCATCGCCGACATCGACACACGCAGGTCCTTGTAACAGATCAGCGGCTCGGCGACGGCCGCCACGACCGCGCCCTCGGCGGTGACCGAGACGGCGCCGCCCAAAATCGTGTGCTGGTCGAGCTTGCGCATCCAGTTGCTGCCCCACAGCGCGGCTTGCCACGCGAAGTACGCGACCAGCAACCACGTGACGGGAGCCTCATAGCCGCTCGGCGACCACATGTACGCCATCGCGGCGAAATCGAAGGCGGTCAGCAGCCATAGCGGATTCGTTCCGCGTCCCGTATAGGCCTGGACGATGATCCAAAGTGGGATCGCGACGGCCGCGTTGGCAAAGACCAGCGACCACAATCCAGACGGAATGTCGATGGGGTCGATCGACGCGGGCGCGAACATGAACGCCATCCCGAAGGCCATGAGCACGTGGCCTGAGTGCCAGTAGCGGCGCTGACCATCGCTCTCGGCCGCATGGCGGGCGTGAGTCGCAATGATCACCACAAACAGGAGCGTCGCGACGACTGCAAGCCAGGTCGGAAGGATGTTCGTCACGTGGCTGCCGACCGTCATCGACATGCTCCCCATCGACACAGAGTGCGCGCCGCCGCTGTGGGAGGCGCCGACAGACCCCATGTGAGCCATCGACGAGCCGCGACCCATCTTCATGCCCACGGCAGCATCCGCCCTCTGGGCGACGCCGGGGCCGCGCGCGGATGCGGCGAACAGCCCAGCACCGAGCACAAGCACGCGCCTTCCACTGCATTCACTGTAGCCAGCCTGTCACGCGTGCGCAATTGCCGGTCAACACGGGTCCCACGCACGACCGCGACCTGATCGAGTCGGCGCCTCAGGCCGGCAGCTTTGCCTCGCGCAGCTTCGATGCGGTGCGCCGAGCGCCGGCCTGAGTGCCAGGATGGGTTCGTGGCCGCCAACCAGCACACCGTGCCCGTGGTTCACGCGGATGACCTCGCGGCTCCCGCAGAGCTGAGTCGCCGCAAGCTGCGCTCGCGTGTGCTCTTCATCCTCGCGCTCGTCGTCCTCGCGATCGTGATCGTGACGCTTGTCCCCGGGCTCGCAGGGCTGCGTTCGCGCTTGGCGCACGCGCAGCCGGCATGGCTGGTGCTTGGCGTGGGGCTGAAGGTGTTGTCGGGTCTCGGCTACGTAGCCGTGTTCCGCATGATCTTCTGCCGGCGTATGAGCTGGCGTGTGAGCACACAGATCGGCATGTCCGAGCTTGGCGCCAACGCGGTTCTGCCGACAGGTGGGGCCGGCGGGCTGGCCCTCGGCGCGTGGGCGCTCAAACGCGGCGGCATGCCGGGCAGCGAGATCGCTCGGCGCACGGTCGCGTTCTTTCTGCTCACCAGCGTGCCCAACGTCCTTGGCGTGATCCTGATCGGGGCCGGGCTTGCGGTTGGGATACTCGGCGGCGAGCACAACCTGCTCTTGACCGCCCTGCCCTCGGCCGTGGCCGCCGCAGCGGTGTTGGCCACGCTGTTTGCGGGACCTGCAGCCAGCCGCCTGAGCGGACGTCTTGGGAACGACACAACGGAGCGCTCCTCCAAGCGCTCACGCGCGCTCGCAAAGACGCTCACCGCGCTTGCCGACGGGGTCGAGGAGTCCGTCGCGCTGCTGCGCGAGGGCAACGCGGTGCTGATCGCCGGTCTGCTCGCCTACCTCGTTTTCGACGTCCTGATCCTGTGGGCCGCGTTTCACTCCCTCGGCTCGGCGCCGCCGCTGGCGATCCTCGCGATGGCGTACCTGATCGGCGAGCTAGGCGGCCTGATCCCCGTGCCCGGCGGCATTGGCGGGATCGATGCGGGCCTCGTCGGCACGCTGCTCGTCTACCACGTGTCAATCACCTCGGCGGCCGGCGCTGTGCTCGCCTACCGCGCGATCGCCCTGCTGGTCCCGTCGGCCCTAGGCGCCATCGCGTTCGGCGTGTTGCGCCGCACCCTCCGCAACGAGGCCGATCAACTGGCGGTCTGCGTTCCGGCAACAGAGATGGAGATCATCGGCCTCGGTCGCGCAGTGGTCCACCCCGGGGCGGCGAGCTCTCCGGTGGGCTGACGGCTCGCCTTACCGAGGCTCAGAGCTCTTGCCGGGCGCCGTCAGTCCGGCTTGTACTCGGCGTCAGCATCGCCGTAAACGCCGCCATCGACCCCGGCATCTCCGGAACTGCCGGCCTCGCTCTGCGCCGCAGCGTCGAGCATGATGCGCGTCGGCGTGTGCTCGTCGCCGTGAGAGGCATGTTCGATCAGCTCCTGCTCGGCAAGCTCGAACCCCTCAGACTCGCCTCCCCCAGCCTCGTCGACCGCGCGGCGCGCCTCGCGACGACGCAGTTCGAACTCCTCGATCCGATCGTCGGCTTCGTCCACAATCCAATCCTAGCCCCTGCCCGGCGTTGCGCCGGCCCGGTCAGGATCTGCGCTGTCCCCGCTCGGCCTGCCGGCGCGCGCGGACTTTACTCTGGCGCTCGCTGAGCGCCTGACGGAAGGCTTCGTAGGCCGCCCGCTCGGCGCTCGCCTGGACGTCGCGCAGGGACTCCTTCAAGGCTCGCTTGACCTCCTGGTGCTCGTGCCTGCGGATCTCCCGCCACGCGGCGCGAGCCTGCTTGAGCGTGTCGATCACCTGTCCGCGCGCGTCTTCTGCGGCCTTGGCCGCGTCGCGTTGCTGCTGGCGTCCGCGCGCGCCATAGGCGAGCAGAGTGAACGACCACAGTCCTGTGTCCAGCAGCCGGGCCGCACGCTCGATGTCAGCAGACACGGCTGTGCGCAGCTCGCTGCCACGCAGGCCCGCCTCGCCGTGGCGGATGCGCGAAGAGAAGGCGACCTCGTGCAGGGCGACGATCGCACGCGCGGCGATCATCGGCTCGGGGTCGCGCGGGTCGAGCTCCGCGCGTGCGGCGAGCTCCTCGGTGGCGACCTCGACGAGGTGGCGCTGCAGGTCCAGTCTGGCCGCGCGCAGAGAAGGCGTCGACTCCACCATCTCCATGAACAGAGGCGTGAAGCGGTGGATCGCCTCGGGGAGCTCTTCGAGCTCATCGGTGTCCTCGTTAAGCGCCCGCAGCAGCGCCCGCGTCGGCGACTCGCCCGGCTCGCGCTCCTGCAACGCGGCGACCATCCGCTCGAGGCCCTCCTCGGCACGATCGAAAACGAGCGACTCCTTGGTCGGGAAGTGGTTGAAGACCGTCTTCTCCGAGACTCCCACGATCGCAGCGATCTCAGAAACCGTGACGTGGTCGAAGCCTCGCACGACGAAAAGCGCGGTGGCGACGTCTGAGATCTGCTGGCGCGTGAGGCGCTTCTTGCGCTCGCGCAGGCCCTCTTGTGGGTGGCGCTGGCGGGCCCAGCGCTCCTGCACCGCCCGCGCGCGCATGAACGCCTCGCCCACCTCCTCGCCCAGTTCGCGCACCAGCAGCCGATGGACCCTGTCTTCGCCGTCGCTCTCAACGGGGACGGCATCCGCATCGAGCAGCTCGACGGGCCGGCCGGCTGGTGCGTGCGCCATGGGACCAAGTCTATAACACTTCAGTTGCAGAAAACTTTTAGTTACTGTAGGATCGCCGCCATGACCGACTCCCACGCGCCCGCAATCGAAGCGATCGGCCTGACGAAGCGCTTCGGCGACTTCACTGCCGTCGAGTCGCTGGACCTCCGTGTGCAGACCGGCACGGTGGTGTCGCTGCTGGGCCCTAACGGAGCCGGCAAGACGACGATGGTGCGCATGCTCGCGACGCTCCTGCGCCCCGACTCAGGGCGTGCCCGCGTCGCCGGTCACGACGTCGTCTCAGAACCCGACAAGGTGCGACGGGTGATCTCGCTCACGGGGCAGTTCGCCGCCCTGGACAAGAACCTGACCGCAGCTGAGAACCTGCGGCTGATGGCGCGTCTGCGCGGCCACGGCCGCATTGCCGCCCGCACGATCGCGGGCGCACTGATGGAGCGCTTCGACATCGAGGCAATCGGCGACCGCGTCGTCAAGAACCTCTCCGGCGGGGAGCGCCGGCGCGTCGATCTGGCGGCGAGCCTGATCGACATGCCGCAGCTGCTGGTCCTCGACGAGCCCACCACGGGCCTCGACCCGCGCAGCCGCCAGGTGGTGTGGTCGACCGTGCGCGACCTCGTAGCGGAAGGCGTGACGCTGCTGCTCACGACCCAGTACCTAGAAGAGGCCGACGCGCTCGCCGACCGTGTGGTCCTGATCGACCACGGTCGCGAGATCGCCGCGGGCACCCCCGCGCAGCTGAAGGCCCGGGTGGGCGAGCAGCGCGTGGACACCGTCGTCACCGACGCAGCGCAGCTCGAGCGCCTCGACCAAGCGCTCTCGGCAAGCTTCGCCACGAGCGTTGCGCGCGATCAGCGCACAGTCTCGGTCCCGGCACCCAACGAGGCGGCCGATCTAACGCGGGTCGCGCAGGCGATTCGTGAGAGCGGCATCGCAGTGGATGAAGTGGCGCTACGCCGACCGACGCTCGATGACGCGTTCCTCGCGCTCACCGGACGACCGGTGAATGCGGATCTCGACGGTGAAGCGGACAGCGCTCACGAACCGATCACGCACGAGGTAGCCCGATGAACGCCACGACGATCTCGCCACCCCGCGCCGTGCGCAACAGCCGTGCCCACGGCGCCCGGCGCTACGTCACCGACACGCTGCTGTTGACCGGGCGCAGCCTGCGATCAATTCCGCGTGTGCCCGAGCGGCTGCTGGACGTGACGATCCAGCCGATCGTCTTCATCCTGCTGTTTTTGTACGTGTTCGGCTCGGCGATACACGTCGCGGGAATCAGCTACAAGGACTACCTGTTCCCGGGGATCATCGGGCAGTCGCTCGCCTTCGGCATCATCGGCGCGGGTGTGGCCACCTCGAGCGACATGACCGAAGGCGTGGTCGATCGCTTCCGCTCGATGCCCATCAGTCGCCTGTCGATCATCAGCGGGCAGGTGATGGGGCAGTTCTGCGAGGCGCTGCTCGGCATTGTGATCACGGTCGGCGTGGGGTTGGCGCTCGGTTGGGACCCGCACCTCACCGCGTTGCACGCCGTCGAGCTGGTCGCGCTGATGGTCCTCGCGATCTTCGCGTTCACCTGGACGGGCGTGTTGTTCGGGATGCTCGTGCGCTCGCCCGACGCGATGCAGGGAATGGGCTTCATCATCATCCTGCCGCTGACGTTCATGGCGGGCACTTTCGTGCCGATCGCGGGGCTCGACGCGGTCCCCAGGGCGATCGCCGACTGGGACCCGATCTCCGCGCTGGTCGCTGCGGTCAGATCCCTGACCCAGGGCTATCCCTCCTCCGGCTCGTGGCAGCTCGACCATCCCGAGATCGCGATGGCGCTCTGGTGCCTGTTGATCCTGGCGATCGTGGTGCCGCTCGCGCTGCGGCGTTTCAACCGCATGCTGGCAGGCTGAGGCCGAACGGGCTGCCCTCGGAGTCCTTGCAGACTGCCCACTGCTCCCCGGGGTGGACCACACTCCCCCCGAGCGCCTGCACTCTCTCCAGCGCCGCGGTGACGTCGCTCACCGTGAAGTAAGGCAGCGAAAACGAATCGCCCGGACCACGTCCGCGCGCATGCACGCCCACCGCGGGGCTTCCTGCATGCGTTTGCCAACCTTCCCCTTCTGAACCCTGACGTGCCTGGAGCTCGACGCCGAGAAGCTCCTCCCAGAAGCGCCGGGCACGCTCGGGCTCGTCGGCTGGAAACTCGATGAGGACGCCGGGTGTCGGCTTCATTGCCGCAAGGGTATGGCACGTTGGATGTCCCAGACGTCAGGCATCGGCCGAGACGCCCCGCCGCGGGGTGAGCCACGGGACTCGAACCGGCGAGCGCCTGGACCACAATAGGCCGGCCGGACGTCGAGCGTTGAGTTAAAGGATGCGGATTTGCAGGGTGTTTTGAAGGGCGCCAGCTCGTGTTCGTGCGCGTCCGCTAGTTGCCGGCGAGTTCGGCGCGGGCAAGCGCAGCGATGTCCGCGCCCGTGTTGGCGTGTCCGTTGATGCCCCAACCGCCTTCGGGCGCCTCGGTGATCAGCACCCAGGTGCGCGCCGCGAGCGTCGGATCGCCCGCTGCTGCGGCCACGATGTCGGTCAGCTCTTTGACCACGCCGAGCTGCTTGTCCCGGTCCAGGACCCCGACAGGCGTGAGCACCTGCACACGTACGTAGTTGCTCTCGCCCGCCGCGTTCGACAGCGAGTCGGCTGGTAGCTCGTGAATGAATGCGGCCGTGTTCTTGGAGAACAGCGCAATCGGTGGGACCTGCTCCCAACGCATCACAGCATTTGCGAGATCCTGGGCCAGCGAGTGCCTGTCGGCGAAGGTCCCGGGGACTGAGTAGACGTCGATCATCGGCATGGCGGTTCTCCTGTCGTTAGTTCTAGAGCAAGCGCTCCAGAGCGTATCAGAGTAGTCGCTCCACTATCATCTTCCCGTGCCCCGTCCCGATCGCCACCGCGCCGACCTGGTCGCCGCGACCGGGCAGCTGTTGCGCCGGCGCGGGTACTCGGGCACCAGCGTGAGCGACTTCCTCCAGGCCGCGGGCGCCGCGAATGGCTCGCTGTACCACCACTTCCCAGGGGGCAAGGAGGAGCTCGCGGGCGCCGCAATCGAAGCGGCGGCCGAGCAGGTCGAGGCCGCGCTAGCCAGTGCGTTCGACGCGGCCGACGACGTCGTGGTCGCCGCGCAGCGGTCGATCGATGCCATGGTCGCGGCATTTGAAGCCGATCCTCGCGACGGATGCCCGGTCGCACCCACCGCCATCGACGCGGCCGGGATCAGCGAGCCACTGCGTCTCGCTGCGGCTGCGGCGTTCGCGCGCTGGTCAGACGTTTTCGAGCGGGCGCTGCGGCGTACCCGTGACGCCGACGTAGCCGCCGCTCAGGCACGGGTGCTGCTCAGCGCGATCGAGGGCGCGCTGCTGCTTGACCGTACCTCTCACGGCACTGCGCACTTGAAGGCATTGCGGGATGCCGTACCCGTTCTGCTCGCCTAACGCGCGCGTTTGCGGCACTTCCAAAAAGGTGGGCGACGGGACTGCAACCCGCGACCGCCTGGCCACAAGTCACCGGCCCGTGGGCCGGCTATACCGGTCGATGCTCTGCTGGCGGGGCTGGGCGCTGAGTTGGTGGCGGTTGCATGATCAGGCATGTGGTTGTGGCGTGGGCGTAGAGGGTGCCGCCGGCGTCCACCACCCGGCCGGAGGCGGTGGCAACCCGTCGCCCGGCGGTGATCACATCGCCCTCGGCCAGCACGGTCGGCGTGGCGAGCGTGAGGGCCTTGACGAGGTTGACCTTGATCTCCAGGGTCGTGTACGCATGGCCGACGGCGAGCGTGCTGTGTACCGCGCAGCCCATCGCCGAGTCCAGCAGGGCGCACAGCACGCCGCCATGAACGGTGCCGATCGGGTTGTAGAGGTGCTCGCCGACCTCGAGGCTGAAGACGACGTGACCTGGGTCGACCTGTGCGACACCCATGCCCAGCAGCAGGCCCAGTGGAGGCGGCGGGATGCGCCCGTCGGCCATCGCACGCAGATAGTCCAGCCCGCTGAGCTGGGCACCGAGCGCGGCGCCCACGAGCGGGTCCTGCCAGCTGACGATTCGCTGTCGCTCACGGTCGCTCATGCACGCTCCTGTGTGCTGCTTATAGGTCGACTCGCGGGTAGCCCGCCACTCGCATTGCTGGGATCCAACATCTCGAGCGCCAGTGCAGACCAGGCGAACTGCTTTGCGCCCATGCCACGTCCGTCGTGCGGGTCATAGAACTCGCGCAGCCCCTCGCGCACGACGGTCTCGGTGATCGCCCGCGCGAGAACGGCCGCCTGCTGCTCGTAGCCCAGCCGCACAACGCCGCGCCACAGCAACCACGCGCTGTTGACCCAGGTCGGCCCGCGCCAGTAGCGTCGCAGGCCGCCAAAGTGCTCACGCAGCGAAAAGGACGGCTCATCCAACGCCACAGCCGGTGCCGGCACGGCCGTCCAGAAGCGCTGCTCGTCGAAGAGGTACTCGACAAGCCGGCGGCCGACGTGCTCAGGCAGGTCAGGCAACGCAAGCGGAGCAAGCGCCGTCCAGGTGACCGGTATCCGCGCCTCTATCGCCGGCGCTACCGCCGGCAAGAACAGCCCGCTGGGCTCGTCGTACAGGCGCGCCACAAGTGCCGGCGTTATCGACGGAAGCCCGAGCGCCAAC
>CAJCHW010000207.1 GCA_903970125.1 Chlamydiota bacterium | reverse complement strand
GGGCGTCCTGACGCTTCTCGTCGATACGAGCATTCTCACTGGCGGTGTTGTCCCGGCTCCAACGGCAGAGCCGTACGCCGTTAGCGTGGTGAGCGTCGGCGAGCTTCAGGCGGGCGTTCTGCTAGCCGGCGATGGCGCAGTGCGCGCTGAGCGTCTTGCACGGCTGACCGCAATCCTCGCGCAGGCGATGTTGCTGCCAGTCGATCGCCACGTTGCCACGCTCTACGGGCGCCTGCGGGCGCAGGCCAAGGATCGCAAGCCACACAACGACCTGTGGATAGCTGCCACTGCACTTGCCCACGACCTGGTCTTGCTGACCGCGGACGTGAGACAGGCGGCGATCCCGCTTGTGCGGACTGAGCTGATCGGATAGGGCTGAGCGGCGCTGGTCGAGGACCCGCCGGTACCCTTGCCAAATGCGACTCCTTCGGTTCTCGATCAACGTCACATTGGATGGGTGCTGCGATCATCGCGCAGTCCCCGCGGACGCAGAGTTGCATCGTCACGCGGTCGAGAACCTCAACCAGGCCGATGCCCTTCTCCTTGGCCGGGTGACTTACGAAATGATGGAGTCAGCGTGGCGGCCGCAGGCGCCGAAGGGAGCGAGACCTGATTGGATGGAACACTTCGCCGAGACGATCAACGCGGCGAAGAAGTACGTCGTGTCGAGCACCGTGGGGCAGGTCGATTGGAACGCGGAGCTCGTGCGCGGGGATCTGGGCACGGCCGTTGAGCGACTCAAGCGGGAGTCGGGCGAGGGACTGTTGGTGGGAGGTGTGAAGCTCCCACTGGCGTTGACGGAGCTGGGATTGATCGATGAGTACGAGTTCGTGGTGCATCCCAGGCTCGCCGGTCACGGGCCGACGTTGTTCGCGGGGCTGTCGAAGCACGTGGACTTGGGGTTTCTGAGCAGGCTGGAGTTCGGCTCAGGCGCAGTGGCGATGCGATACGGGCGGAGAACGTAGCCACCGGGCTTGCGAGCCCGAGCTGGCCGCCGATCTGCGCGTTCGCGGGGCGGCGATCATTCCCGCAGCACACGCATCCTGCACGAGACGTGTATATTACGTGTATGGTTATGGTGCGAACCAACCTTGAGCTTGAGGACGACTACGTCCAGGCGATCATGGATCGTTACGGACTGCGCACAAAAACGGCCGCCGTCGATCTTGCGCTCCGCAGGCTGGCAGGCCAACCGTACACACGCGAGCAAGCACTCGCAATGCGTGGCGCGCGGGCGATGTCTGATGTGCCTGTCGACGCCCCGCCGCGCTCGGCGTGATCCTCGCGGACACCTCGGCCTGGATCGAGTACGACCGGGCGACGGGCAGCGCCGTGGACAGGCGGCTGACCGAGCTGATTGAGACCGGCGCTCCGGTTGCCGTGACCGAGCCGATCATCATGGAGGTGCTGGCTGGTGCCCGCGACGACGGCCAGCAGGAGCGTTTGCGCCGCTTGCTGGACCGTTTCGAGTTGTTGCCGTTAGACCCAGTCTCCGACTTCGACGGCGCAGCGGTGATCTACCGTCGTTGTCGTGCCGCCGGGGTAACGCCGCGCGGATTGCTCGACTGCATTATCGCTGCGGTGGCTTGGCGCCGCGGGGCCACGCTGCTGGCGCAGGACGTCGACCTCGATCGCGTCGCCGCCGTCATAGGGATCGACCTGGACCGCCAGTCGGGCCACAAGTAGCGTGAGCACTACGTGTCCCCAAACATGTCCCCAACTCCGCAATTCTGAGGTCATCTGAGCGCACCTCATATGCCGGAAAGCCTCTGAAAACAACTGCTAGCAGGGCACTTCCAGACACTCGTAATGAAGGGGTCCGGGGTTCGAGTCCCCGCGTCGGTTCTGCGGTCAGTCGAGGTCGAAGGCGGCGGCGATCGCCGTAGCCAAGGCTGCCTCTTGGTGATCGAGCAGCACCCCGATCTGCTCACCCAAGGTGTCGGTGGGGATGGTGGTGATGTTGTCGCAACTCACGGCTGACGGCCCGCTCAGGCCGTTCGCGATGCCAACGGGAATCTCAGTCGACAGGCCCCGGATCGTCGTTGTGATGGGCGCGACCGTGACCGTTGTCAGATGTGGGCGCACGAGCTCTCGGGTCAGGAGGAGCACTGGCCGAGCCTTGTCGAGGTGGGCGATGTGTATCGGGCGCACTAGGCCTGCTGGGAGGCCATACGTGCCGCATACTTGGCCAGACCGGCGAGGTCCGGGTCCGGTCCCGTGCGCGCGAGGATCTCAGCATCTCGCTGTGCTACTGCGCGACGGCGTTCCCGCGCCAGAGCTTGAGTGACAACGCCCGCGCGGCTTGTAGCGCCACCGGTGGCAACAACCTCGTCGACGAAATCCACCAAGTCATCGGGAAGCCTGACCGCGATCTGCTTACTCATACCACAACGGTACCACAGTGGTATCGGCACGCAGTTGCCTGGCGGGGGAGCTGCCTCGCTGGGCGATGCCGCGTTGGCACCGTGTCCCCAAGTATGTCCCGAGCTCCGCAATTCTGAGGTCATCTGAGCGCACCTGACGTCGATCGGCGTGTGATCCCACCACAGCCGGACCTGTCCGTCTTCGCGCGCTGCGGCGATGTCGCTGACCGAAGCGGACACGGCGCTGCCTCCTGGTGGCCGTGCGGTTACCGGGCTTCGGGCGTTGGATCGGCCAGGCGGCCCCAGAAGAGCACCGCACCGGTGTGATCGTCGTGCAGGAAGGACGATTCCGGCCTGGTTGCCCTCGCCTTGAAGGGATCCAGCCACGCAGCGGCGGATTGTAGTGCCCAAGTAGGCTGCCCGCCGATGGAGGCCTCGGCGAGCAGCGCACCGAATCCGCCTGCCGACGCACGCTCGGTCCATTGGCGACGCGTCCTTCAGGAGCGCTGGAACGCACTGTGGCCGTGGACGCCTGTGCTGTTCGCCGCTGCGTACGGACTTGTCGTGCTCGTCAACTTCTCAGCGTTGATCACGGGGATCAACATGAGCGCCGACGTCGTCAGTGCGCAGGTCATTGGCAAGCTTCTCGGGAGCGCCCCGCAGGGGGCCGAAGTTCTGCTGGGCCACCACGCCTACTACGAGGAGCTGCTGTTCCTGCGTGCAACGGCGGGATTCCCGCACTACCGCCAGCTGTGGGAGGCGACGCCGGTCGCTTGGTGTCTGGTCCGGTCTTGGCCTGCTGGCGTGGTCTGCGTGCAAGGCGCTGGGGGCGTGGCAGGGCGCGCTTGTCGCCAGTGCCGGACTGTGCGCGGGCGCCGCTGCACGCGAATACTTCCTCAGTTTCGACTCGCACGGCCTGGCTGCGATCCACACGGTCTTCTTGGGTGTGCTGCTGGTGTGGCTCGTGGGCAGAGCGGAGCGTCTGCATGTCTGGCAGCTTGCATTGGTGGCGATCGTTGCGGGAGCCGTGAGCGCCGCCCCGGTTTCCAGCGAACGGCCCTTTTTGTACTGGCCACTGTTGCCGATGCTCGGTACCTCGGCCTTGCTGTTCTGGCGCACGCGCCGGCTGGAGCACCTGCGGGTGCTCGGTGTCGCAGGTGCCATCTCGGTGTTTGCGCTGGTGGGCGGACACATGCTTGCCCATGCCATGCAGGAACGGCACTGGCTTGAAGTTCCCCTCGGCGTGGTGTTCGCGCCCGCGTCCAGCCTGGTGTCAAACGTGGTCTTGGGGCTGACGTCCTACCTCTTCCTGGGCGGCGGCTACTTCTTCGGTGGCGCTATCGGCTTTCAAGGCATCACGGTGTTCATCAGCGGGGTGCTGATCCTGTGCGCGCTCGCCGGTCTCGTCTCACAGATTGCGCGTCACGTAAAGGCAGCGCCGGTCGCCCCCGTGGCCTATGACGCGACACAGGCCCGCCGCTTCGCGTATGTGGGGTTCTGGGCCATGTGCCTCCTGAGTACCACAGCGGCGTACGTGCTGAGCAATGCCCCGGTTGACGTGACCACCTCGCGGTACGTGCTTCCCGGCTATATCGCCATCGGCGCGCTGCTGCCGGTGCTGGCCGCGCGCAACCGGCGTTGTCGTGCCGCAGTGGTTGCCGGCGTGTGCCTGTTCGCGCTGATCGCGTCGTATCAGATCGTGCGCGAACCGTCCGTCACGGCTGCGCCGCCGGGAGCGTGGCCGACCCCACAGCAGGCCAATGCGCTCGTGCGCTGGGCGCGTAAGGAACACGTCACCTACGGCTATGCCAGCTACTGGGTTGCCGCCGATCTGACTTGGCTGTCCTACTTCAAGCTCGATATCTATCCCGTATACCGGTGCGCCGTGCCCACGTTGCCTTCCGCGACGCTCTGCCGCTTCAACGAGCAACGCATCAGCAGCTGGTACACGCCGAAGCCGGGTCCGACGCGATCGATGTTGGTGGTTGACCCGGCCGAAGCGGTGCTCGTCCCGGGGCCGGACCCCGGCATGGGCAAGCCCAGCTCCTTCCATGGAACCGACGGCCTAGCGGTGTACGTATACCCCTACGACATCGCCTCGCACATCAACCTTGGCGAATGAGGGGTCGGGCTTGGGGGTGCGCGCGAGCCGCCCGCCGCCGCGGGAGCGGCGCCGCGCGATCAAGGCGCGGTTAAGCTGCGTAGGTCATGAGGCGCCTTACCCTGTCCGGCATTGCACTGGTCGTTGCGCCCTGTTGCGCTGCGGCCACGGCTCAGGCCGCCACCCCGATCCAGGCGTGCGTGCCGGCGAAGGCAGCGGCGGCCTTCCTCACGCCCAATCACGGTAAGTGCGCCAAGGGGTACAAGCTGACGACCATCGGCCAGCAGGGCCAGGAAGGCAAGCGCGGCAAGGCAGGCGAGCCGGGGGGGGAAGGACGGCCTGGACCGGCAGGGCCGCAGGGCCCCGAAGGTGCCGATTCCTTCAACGCCGAACAGCGTGAAAAGCTCAAGCTGCTTCTGCCGCACATGACGTTCATTGCCAGCGGCGTGGGGGGCAAGCCCACGATCCAGTTCTCCGGCGTCAACGTGCAGGTGGTCAGTGGCGCGGGCAAGACGGAAACGATCAACGGCGAGGGCAACCTCGTGATCGGGTACGACGAAACCGAACGGCCCCACGAACAGACAGGCTCAAACAACCTGGTGCTCGGGGGCGAACAGACGTTTACGAGCTACGCGGGCATCGTGGCGGGATTCGACGACAGCATCACGGCGCCGTTTGCCTCGATCCTCGGCGGCGCAAGCAACTCCGTCCTGGGCAGTTACTCCACGATCTTGGGGGGGACGGAAAAAACGGAGCTTGGCGAGTACGAAGCGGGGCTCTGAGCGCTCAGGCGGGATCTGCCGAGGGCTCTGCCGCCGGCGCGGACTCGTCCTGTTGCAGCCCGGCGTGCAGCCGCACCACAGCAACGATTGCGGCGGCTGCCATGATCGCCGCCATCACGTGCAGCACCGAGCGCGTGGCGTAGGCGAAGTCCAGGCGCACGAAGTGGGGGATCGAGGCAGTGCTACCGCCTCCCCCACGCGACTGGGCGATCCGTGAGGCCTCGGCGTGGGCGCCGGCGCTGGACATGCCCCGTGCGATCAGCGAGGTCACGATCCGGGCGCGCACCTGTGACACAAGAATCGTGCCGAGCACCGCAAGGCCCAGGCTTGAGGCGTAGTTACGGACCGTCTGCGTGATTCCCGTCGCCTCGCCGTAGGAGAGCCTTGAGGCGCGATTGATGGCGTCGGTGTTGGCGGGACCGAGCAGCAGTCCCATCCCGGCGCCTGTGAGGATGATGTAGGCCTGCTGGGAGCCGAAGCTGAGGTCCGTGACCTTGCCTGCCCACAGCCAGAATCCCACCGCAGCAAGGACACAGCCGAGCACCACGGGACGCTTGGCTCCGCCCCGATCGAGCATGCGGCCACCGACCTGGGCTGCGATCACGAAGCCGATGAAGAAGTACAGGATGTAGAGGCCGGCCTCCGAGGGCGACTTGCCCAGGGCGATCTGCGCGTACTCGCTGGCGAAGAAGAACACGGGCACGAACGCGAGCATGGCGATGCCAAGCACCACGTTCTGGTCAAGGAAAGCCCGGACGCGGAAGATACCCATCGCGATGAGGGGCGACTGCGTGCGCAGCTCGACGAAGTAGAACACGACGAGGATGGCCGCGCCGGCAGCAATGCAAGCTCCCGTCGCCGGATCACTCCAGCCCCACAGTGCGGACTGCTGAAAGCCAAAGACGCTCAAGGCGATGCCGGCGACGATCAGCGAAAGGCCCCGGTAGTCCATGCGCGCCGGTCGGTGCTCCGTGACTGGCTTGGAAACGACGATCAGAACGAGGGCGATGATCGCGACGGGGATGTTCACCCAGAAGATTGCGCGCCATGTCCACTGCGTGAGATAGCCGCCGAGAATCGGGCCAAGGGCGGTGAGCCCGCCGGCGACGCCGAAGAAGAGCGCCAGCGCACGGCCGCGTTCGCGCAGTGCAAACGTCTGCACGACGATCGCCAGGGCTGCAGGGAACATGATCGCTCCGCCGGCCCCCTGGATTACGCGAAACGTCACGATCCAGGCCTCGGCCGCGCCGCCCTTCGGCGTCAGGCCGCACATCGCGGACGCCGCGGCGAACACGATCACCCCGAGCGTGACCATCCTGCGGTGGCCGATCGTGTCGGCAAGCCTGCCGCCGTAGGCAAAGAGTGCCGCCAGCGCCAGCAGGTAGGCGTTTACGGCCCACTGCACGCCGGTGCTCGTGAGGCCCAGCTCGTGCTGTATTTCCGGAGCCGCGATCGACACGATCGTCTGGTCGATGAACGTCATCGCGACTGCGAAGATCATCGCGGCGAGGATCAGTTTCCTGGGCTGCCCTGCGGTCGGCGGTGTGCTGGTCATGGTTGGCCTCCGGCGTTGCGTGTCGTGCGAGCGAAGCATGACAGCGGTTCGCCGGCCAGCGCTGACCCGTCACCCGCCATTTGCCACCCGTCACCCGCCACCCGCTGGCACTCTCAGCTTCGTCTCACCGGATTCACAGACTGGATCCCTAGGTTGCCGTCAGTGGCTGATCTCCTCCAGCACATCTGGCACGGCAATGCGCAGGGCGACCCGCCTTCGAGCGTGGTTGCGCTGCGCGCTGGTGTCGCTGAGCCGGCGCCGGCAGCCACGCGGGTCACGCTTGCGCGCACGCTGAACCTGCGCCGCGTGCCGCCTGAGCTCGTTGGCCTGCTCGGCGTGGCAGGCGTGCTGAACATGTGGGGTCTGTCGCGCAACGGCTGGGCCAACGGGTACTACAGCGCGGCGGTGCGCTCGATGAGCCTCAGCTGGCACAACTTCCTCTACGCCTCCTTTGATCCAAGCGGTGTGATGAGCGTTGACAAGCCCCCACTGGCGCTGTGGCTCCAGGTGGCCTCAGTGAAGCTCTTTGGCTTTCACTCCGACAGCATCCTCGTGCCCGAGGCGCTCCTGGGCATGCTCAGCGTCGCCTTGATCTATGACCTCACGCGGCGCCGATTTGGCCGCGTGGCCGGCGCGGCGGCGGGGCTCACGCTTGCGATCACGCCGATCACGGTGGCGATCTCGCGCCACAATAACCCGGACTCGTTGCTGATCGCCTGTTGTGTGGCTGCACTGTGGTGCGCTGTGCGCGCGCTCCAGGACGGCCGCACACGCTGGATCGTGCTTGCAGGGATCGCCGTTGGTCTGGGCTTTGAGACCAAGATGGCCGTTGCGTTGTTGGTTGTGCCGGGGATCGCCATCGCCTGGCTCTGGGTCGCTCCACGAGGCCGCGTGGCAGCGATCAGACAGCTGCTTGCCGGGGCCGTGGCGATGATCGTTGTCGGCGGCGCGTGGCCGACGCTTGTGGCGCTGACGCCGGCCGCTGACCGGCCGTGGGTGTCGGGCACAAAGGACAACAGCATCTGGTCGTTGATCACGGAATACAACGGCCTCGGTCGGCTCAGCGGTCAGGCGGGCGGACCGGAAGGCGTTGGCGGCGGCGGCAGTGTCTTCGGCGGCTCGCCGGGACCGCTTCGCCTGTTGAACTCGATTCTGGGCGGCCAGGCCGGCTGGCTGCTGGGCTTCGCGCTGGTCAGCGGCTTGGGAGTGCTCGTGCTCAGTCGCCTGCGTCGGCGTCACGCAGACACGGGCTGGCTGCTGGTGGTGGGCGGCGCATTTGTGACCACAGCGGCGGCGTTCAGCCTGGCCAAGGGGATCTTTCACCCCTACTACGTCTCGTTTCTCGCTCCCTTCAGCGCCGCGTTGGTCGGCGCGGGCGTGGGCCAGATTGCGCGCAAGGGCCTGCACGCGCGCGTGTTGGCGCCGCTGGCGATCGGTGGCGGCCTGGCCAGTGAGCTCGTGGTCTTGCACAACGAGGCGACAATGTCGTGGCTGACGCCGATCCTGATCGTGGTCGCGGTGGCCAGTGCGGCGGCGCTGGCAATCGCCTTCGACCGCCGCGTGCGCACGGTTGCCCTGGGCGCCGTCTTGCTTTCACTTTCGATCGCGCCGGCGAGCTGGGCCGTGCAGACCCTCGACTATGCGACCAGCGCCACGTTTCCCACCGGCGGCCCGCAGAGCACCGGGACCGGAGCGCGGGGCTTTGGCTCAGGGCCACCCGGGAGCCCAGGTGGCCGCGGTGGCTTCGGCGGGGCCCCTGGCTTCGGTGGCGGCGCGGCCT
>CAJCHW010000206.1 GCA_903970125.1 Chlamydiota bacterium | reverse complement strand
ACTGCCGGGCTCGCGCACGTCGTCGGCGGCGCCGTTGCCCGGGCTGTCGCTCACTCCGGCGGCTCCTCGTCAAAGACCCGCCGCCACAGCACGCCGGCCATGCGATGAGCGGCGACGCTCGCCACAGTGCCAGTCACGGCGAGCATTCCCGACCACGCCAGACGTTTGAACCAGTCTTGATTAGCCACGGCCGTGAAGTGTAGTCACGGCCAGCGATAGGCGCCGGGACGGCGATTGTCGAGCACTGGCAGTTCGCGCCGGATCTGCTGCTGGCGGTCCAGATCGAGCTCGGCGATCACTACGGCATCGGCGTCGGGGGCCTGTGCGAGCACCAGCCCCCAGGGGTCAACGATCATGGACCGTCCCCCGGAGCGATGCCCGCCGGGATGGGCTCCAACCTGGTTGGCCGCAACAACGAAAACCTGGTTCTCGATCGCGCGCGCGCGCAAGAGCACTTCCCAGTGGTCACGCGTGGTCGCCAGCGTGAATGCTGCTGGCAGCGACACAATCAGGGCGCCGTCAAGCGCAAGGATGCGAAAGAGCTCCGGGAAGCGCAGGTCGTAGCAGACCGACAGGCCCAGCTTGATCGCATCGGACGTCTCTGAGACCACCACCTCTGACCCAGCCTGCTCGAGTTCTGACTCCTTGTAGGTGGTGCCATCGACTTCGCAGTCGAACATGTGGATCTTGCGGTAGCTCGCGCGCACTGCGCCATCGCGGCCCACAAACACGGAGGTGTTGGCAAGGTCGTCGCTTGCAGGCAAGCGCTCGACGATCGAGCCCGCGACGAGGTCGATTGAGAGCTCTGCAGCGATTGCCTGAGCCCAGCTGATCGCGGGCCCGTCAAGGAACTCGGCGCCGTCGCGCATCTGCTCATCTGTGCCCAGCACGGTCCACTTCTCGGGTAACACCACCAGCTGAGCCCCGGCGTCGGCGGCACCGCGCACGAGGCGATCGGCGCTTGCCATGTTGGCCTGCTTGTCGGCGGTCGAGTTCAGCTGTACAGCGGCGACCCTCATTGGACCGCTAACGATAGGTCTTGCGGCGAAAGACGTCGGTGGACAGGGAGTCGACGCGGTCTAAGAAGAGGATGCCGTCGAGGTGGTCGAGCTCGTGCAAAAGGCACCGCGCCTCAAAGCCCTCGGTCTCGATCTCCACAGGGTCGCCCGTCGCGCTCTGCGCCTGGATCGCGACCGTGGTCGCTCGGCGCACGTTGGCGGTCAGGTGCGGGATCGACAAACATCCCTCGCGCGCCACCTCCTGGCCCTGGGCACGCACAACAGTGGGATTGACCAGGACCATGAGCCCGTGGCAGGACGTCGTCTTGCGGTGCCCCGTGACGTCCACGATGATCATCCGCACGGGCTCATCGAGCTGTGGCGCTGCCACGCCGACGCAGCCGGGGTAGGAGGCCATCGTGTCCTTCAGATCTTGGGCAACGCGCTCGATCAGCGCGGCGTCTGCGTCGGCGGCAAGCTCGCGTGCGACCGCTTTG
The DNA here is from genome assembly GCA_903970125.1 of Chlamydiota bacterium. Classification (GTDB taxonomy): domain Bacteria; phylum Actinomycetota; class Thermoleophilia; order Solirubrobacterales; family Solirubrobacteraceae; genus Palsa-744. The sequence continues at coordinate 6,278 of CAJCHW010000206.1, read as the reverse complement.
AGCGCAGGGTGCGGGTACAGCAGGACTTTTCGAACAGCCATTTGGGAGCCCCCAGGCAGGACAGCCGCACGCGCGGGTGCCTAGAGCACGTCCCGATCGAGCTCGCGCACGCTCACTTGCACGCCCTGATCGCTGCGCACGCGCCTGAAAAGCTGCTCCAGGTGCACTTGGTCAAGGCCGTCGGGCAGCGACAGCTCGAGCATCATCGCGTAGATCTCCTCGCCGCCGTCCTCGGACAGCAGGCGTGTCTGCATGTCCGTGATGTTGATGGAGTGCTGAGCGAGCATCGTGGCAACGGCTTGCACGATCCCGGGGTGATCGGCGCCGTAGACGGTCACAATCACGGATGGTTCTGCGAGCGTCGCCGACTCAGCCTCTGAAAGCTCGCTGAGCGAGAGCGCGTCCAGTCCCAGGTTCTCGGCGGTGGCTTGCAGGGCGCCGCGCAGCGCAGCCACATCCACCTCCGCCCCGGCGGAGACCACAAGCATGGTCGTGAAGCGACCCTGCAGGATCGACATCTGCGAGTCCTCGATGTTGAGCCCGAAATTGAGCAGGTCGGAACTGACAGCGGCGACGATGCCCGGGCGATCACGGCCGATGACAGAGAGTGCAAACCGGGGCATGCGCTCAGGATATGTCCTTGGCAACCCACGCGCCCGCGACTGCGCCCGCCTGATCCATCGCCTCGATCTCGGCTTGCGTGTATCCGAGCTCGCCCAGGACCGCGAACGTATGCTGTCCCAAAGCCGGTGCAGGCGCCCGGGCAGGCTCAGCGGGTGTACGCGAGAGCTTGATCGGAGTGCCCAGTTGGCGCAGGTCGCGTGCGGCCCCCGGCTGGGGCACCGTGACCACCATTTCGCGCGCGCGCACGAGATCCGATTGGAGCGCTTCGTCGAGCTCCAGCACGGGCTCAAGACAGCACTCGTGCTCGGCTGCAAACTGCTGCCACTGCGCGCGCGTGCGGCCCAAAAAGATCTGCTCAAGCGCTGCGTGGGCGTCTGACTGGGGGTGCTCGTACTGGGCGCCCACGAGGTCCTCGCGGCCGACCCCCGCGCAGAACGCTCGCCAGAACTTGGGCTCGAGCGCCCCGAGCGCGACCCAGCCGTCGGCACACTGATACGGGCGGTAACAGATGACTGCGCCGGCCAACAGTTGGGCGCCACGCGCCGGCGGTACACCGGTGGCGAAGTATTCGGCCGCCGGGAACGCAAGCCATGACAGCGCGCCGTCGGCCATCGAGATGTCCACGAACTGGCCCTTGCCGGACCCGGGCACGCCCGCGCCGCCATCGCGCTCGCGCAGCGCCGCCATGACCGCGAACGCCGCCATCATGGCGCCGCCACCGAGGTCCGCGATCTGGCCGGCGGATAGCACGGGGGGGCCATCGCGCTCGCCCGTGAGCGCGAGCATGCCCACGAGGCCCAGGTAGTTGATGTCGTGGCCGGGAGCGGCCGCCTTGGGGCCGTCCTGGCCGTAGCCTGAGATTGCGCAGTAGATCAGCCCCGGGTTCACTTCCCGCAGCCGCTCGTAGCCGACATCCAAACGGTCGAGCACTCCGGGGCGAAAGGACTCGATCAGCACGTCATGGCTTGCCGCCAGGCGGGTGAATACCTCGCGGCCGGCGTCGTTGCGCAGGTCGATCCTGACCGAGCGCTTGTTGCGGTTGAGCGACAGAAACAGCGCCGAGCCGGCGCTCTTGTCCACGCCGTCTACGTGCGGGGGCATCCAGCGCAGGTAGTCCCCAGCGCCCGTGTCCTCGACCTTGAGCACCTCGGCTCCCAGGTCCGCGAACAAAAGCGTGCAAAAGCCACCGGGCAAAAGGCGCGTGAGGTCGAGCACCTTCAAGTGCGCCAGCGGCAAAGCGCTCATTGGTCACGGCTCCGGGGCACAGCGCTCAGGGGCACGACGCTCATGCCGCGGCGGGAGCACTGGATGGCGGCGCACTGCGCGCAGTGATTCCCAAAAGCTCGCGCGCTTGCGCCACTGTGGCCACAACGCGGCCGCTGTCGTGTGTCATCTCGCGGGCCTTCGCGACAAGGTCGCCGTTTGAGCTCGCAAGCGTGCCATTGGGGAGGTAGAAGTTGTCCTCCAGGCCCACGCGCACCGAGCCACCTAGCGAGAGCGCAGCGGACAGCAGCGTCCACTGCACACGGCCAATGCCGATCACGCCCCAGTGATGGCGGGTGGCTGGCATGTTGTCGGCCATGGCAGCGAGGTTGCGGGCGGTGGCTGGTGCGCCGCCAACGACGCCCATGACGAAGTCGGCGTGCACGGGAGCATCGAGCAGTCCCATGTCGATCAGGGGCTCAAGCGAGCCCACATGGCCGAGGTCAAAGCACTCGTGCTCGGGCTTGATGTCCAGCGCGCGCATGGCCTTCAGCAACTCCATGATCTCGGCGAAGGGGTTGGCGAAGACCATGTCGAAAACGAACTGCTTGCGCGAGCGCGAGTACTTGGCGTAGTTCATCGAGCCCATGTTCAGGGCGGCGACTTCCGGACGGCACGCGCGCAGGTATGCCACGCGCTTGGCAACGGGCACGCCCACGGTCCCTGTGGAGAAGTTGATGATCGCGGCGTCTGCGACCTCGGCACGGATGGCCGCAGAGATCGCCTCAAAGTCCTCGACCTCGTAACTGGGGGAGCCGTCGGGGGTGCGCGCGTGGATGTGGATGTGCACGGCGCCCTCGTCAACAGCGCGGCGCGCCTCGGCGGCGTACTGCTCGGGTGTATACGGGATCGCTGGGCACTGCTCGCGATTGGCGAGCACGCCGGAGAGAGCACACGTGATCACCACGGGATCGGAGAGGCTCAAACGGGCACCACGCCGCTGCGTTTGGGCGGACGCTGCACGCGCTTTGACTGCGCGAGCGCGAGCGCGGAGATGATCGTGGGCCGGGTCTTACGCGGGTCGATCACGTCGTCGATCATGGCGTTGCCGGCAGCCGTGTACACGTCGATGGTCTTGCGCACCGCCTCGGTCAACTCCGCGCGCTTTGCCTCGGGGTCCTCGGCGGCCTCGATCTGCTTGCGCGCGATGATGTTCACCGCCCCCTCGGGGCCCATCACGCTGATCTCGGCGCTCGGCCAGGCAACAATCAAGTCGGGCTCATAGGCTGCGCCGCACATCACGTAGTAGCCCGCGCCGTAGGCCTTGCGCACGATCACCGTGATCTTGGGCACAGTCGCGTTTGAGACCGCGTAGAGCATCTTTGCCCCGTGGCGGATGATGCCCGCGGCCTCGACCTTGGTACCCACCATGAACCCCGGGACGTCCACCAGGAACACCAACGGGATCGAGAATGCGTTGCAGATGTTGATGAAACGCGCAGCCTTGTCCGCGGAGTCGTTGTCGAGAATGCCCCCAAGGTGCTTGGGCTGGTTGGCAACGATGCCCACGGGCCTGCCTCCCATGCGCGCGAGGCACGTGATGATCGACTTCGCCCACGCCCCCTTGATGTCGAGGTAATCGCCGCCATCGACAATGCGGCCGATCAGCTCGTACATGTCGTAACCCTTGCGGCTTGACTGCGGCAGGATCGTAAGCAGCTCCTCGTCTGCGCGATCGGCGGGGTCGGTGGATTGCGCCAGCGGTGGGCCCTGCTCACTGTGCGCTCCAAAGAAGGAGAGGTAGCGCTTGATCGTGACGATGCAGTGCTCGTCGGAGTCCACCTCCATGTCCCCCACGCCGGACACGCGGCAATGCACCTTTGAGCCGCCCAGCTCCTCCTGGGTCACGTCCTCGCCCGTGACCGCCTTGACCAGATAGGGGCCCGCGAGCGCCATCGAGCCACGCCCGGCAACCATGGGCACGAAGTCAGCGAGCGCGGGGATGTAGGCGGTGCCGGCAGCGCACGGCCCCATCAGCGCCGCGACCTGGGGGATCACACCGCTCGCCACGACCTCTTCGCGAAAGAGCGCCCCGCTGCCGGCAAAGAGCGAGCCCGCGGCCTCCTGAATGCGCGCACCGGCGGAATCCAGCAGCCAGATGAAGGGGATCCGCTTGGTCAGCGCCATCTGGCGCAAGCGCGTGACCTTGAGCTCGCCCGTGGTCCCCATCGAGCCCGCCATCACGGTGAAGTCGTAAGCGGCCACGCAAGCCAGGCGGCCGTCGATGGCGCCGTAGCCGCAGATCACGCCGTCCGCGGGCGCCTCGATCTCGGCCATGGCAGCGTGGGAGTAGTGCGGGCGCGCGTGGATGCCCAGCTCGACGAACGTGCCCTCGTCGATCAAGAGCGCGATGCGCTCGCGCGCCGAGAGCTTGCCCTGCGCATGCTGGCGGGCGAGCTTCTCCTCGCCGCCACCGAGGCGGATGCGCTCCCTGCGCGCGTGCAGGTCGTCGATAGGCGTGCTCATCGGTCTCCCACGGTCGTGCTCATCGGTCGCGCCACACCGGCTCCCGCTTGGCAAAGAACGCGCTCACGCCCTCGACGATGTCCTCGGTGGACAGCGCAAGCGTCAGCTGCGAGCGCAGGTAGTCAAGGGCGTCGTCGAGGTCCATGTCCGCCTGACGGCGCATCGCGTCCTTGCCCAGGCGCATGATCACCGCCGAGGAGCCCGCCAGCTTGTCCGCCCACTCAGCGACCGCGCCGTCGAGCTCGCCCGCTGCCACGACGCGGTTGACGATCCCCGCCGCGCACGCCTCCGACGCGCTCATGCGCCCGCCCAGCAGAAGCATCTCGTTGGCCCGCTTGCGGGGCACGTTGCGGTAGAGCAGCGCCATCACCATGAACGCGAAGGCGCCCACGGCGATCTCCGGCGTGCCAAAGGTCGCATCCTCGGAGGCCACGACGAGATCGCACGCAAGCACGAGCCCGATCGCGCCGGCAAGCGCGTGGCCGCCCACAGCGCACACCGTGGGCTTGGGAAAGGAGGCGAGCAGCCGGAAGACCGCAAGCAGGCGGTCGCTTGCGAAGTGCTTGGCCACGAGTGGCGCGTCCGCCGCAAAGCCGCCCAGGTTTGCACCGGAACAGAACACGGTGGCATGCGAGGAGGCAAGCACCACGCAGCGCACCCCATCGTCGTCGCGGGCGCGCGTCAAAGCAGCGTGCAAGCCATCCAGCAGCGCCGGCGAGAGCGCGTTGCGCGTCGCCGGCTCGTTCAGCGTGATCGTCGCCACGCCCTTTGGGGCAAGCGCGTAAAAAACTGACTCGGGGACCGACTCGGCGGGCTCGGCCGACACGTGCCCATCGTAACGTTCTGCGCGGTACGCTGAGGGCAATGGCCACTGCCGCCGGCGCCTCCCCCCTTTCCGAACACGTGCAAAAGCCCGACTTTCAGGGCTCAAAGCGCCATTTTATCTTCACCGAGGAGCACGACCGCCTGCGCGAGTCAATCGGCTCCTTCGTGGCCAAGGAGCTTGCGCCCGAGGCCGAACGCTTCGAGCGCGAGACCTTCGGCGAGTGGGTCTTCCCGCGCATGGGCGAACTTGGCTTTCTGGGGCTGTCCATGCCCCAGGCATACGGCGGCCAGGGTGGCGACTACTACGCCAACCTTGTGCTCGCCGAGGAGATGGCAAAGGCCAACTGCGCGGGGATGGCGATGGGCGTGGCGGTGCACACCGACATGGTCATGCCACCGCTTGAGAGCTTCGGCACCGACGACCAGAAGGCCCGCTTTTTGGTGCCCGCCATCCGCGGCGAGCTCGTCGCGTGCCTGGGCATCACCGAGCCCGACGCCGGCTCCGACGTGGCTGCGATCAAGACCCGCGCAGTCCGTGACGGCGACGACTACGTCATCAACGGCTCAAAGACGTACATCACAAACGGCCACAGGGCGGACTTCATCCTGCTGGTCACGAAGACCGACCCGGACGCCGGTTACGACGGCTTCAGTCTCTTTCTTGTGCCCATGGACAGCCCCGGGGTGATCCGCGAGAAGCGCCTGGAGAAGTTGGGCATGCACGGATCCGACACCGCGCTTTTGGCGTTTCAGGACGTGCGCGTGGGCGCCGAGAACCTGCTCGGGCAGGAGGGCAAGGGCTTCTACCACATCATGTGGGAGCTGCAGTGCGAGCGGCTCACAAGCGCGTGCGGGTGCGTCGCGGGCGCGCAGAACTGCTTCGATCGCACGCTCAAATACGCGCTCGAGCGTTCAGCGTTCGGTCGCAAGATCGGTCAGTTTCAGGTCATCCGCCACAAGTTCGCCGAGATGGCCACGAAGATCGAAACGGCGCGCCAGATGGTGTACATGACCGCGTGGCGCTACCAAAACGGCGAGTACCCCGTGCGCGAGATCTCGATGGCCAAGCTGTATGCCTCGCGGATCGCGTGCGAGGTGGC
>CAJCHW010000205.1 GCA_903970125.1 Chlamydiota bacterium | reverse complement strand
CGTTTACGTGGACGGCTTCAACCTGTACTACGGCTGCCTCAAGGGCACGCCCGAGCGGTGGCTGGACATCGGCGAGCTCTGTCGGCGGATGCTCCGCGATGACGCGGATATCGTCGCGATCAAGTACTTCACAGCGAAAGTCAAAGGCCATGATGGCGATCCCGACCACGGGCGCCGTCAACAGGTTTATCTGCGGGCGCTCAGGACGGTGCCCAACCTTACGATCCAATACGGCCGTTTTATCACCAAGGAAGCGACGCGAATCCGCGTCAGCAAGCGAGACGCCAAGCCCCAGTACGTAAACGTATGGATCACGGAGGAGAAAGGATCGGACGTGAACCTAGCGAGCCATCTCCTGATTGACGGCAAGGACGCTCGCTACGACCTCGCCGTGGTGATCTCGAACGACAGCGATCTGAAGTTTCCCGTGGAGTACGTGCGCTACACCCTCAAGGCGCCGGTCGGCGTTCTCAACCCACACCGCAAGCGGAGCTATGCGCTTTCGCCGAAGGACTTGCCTGCCGGTTCGTTCTACAAACCGATCAGGCGCGCGGTGCTCCGGGCGAGCCAGTTTTCGGACATGGTTCCGGACGCGAGCGGCAATCTCTCCAAGCCCGTGGCGTGGGGAGAACCGCCAAAGAAGCGCAAAGGCCGCCCGTAGGCGGCCTCGCATCTCCGCCGACGAAGCGAACGGAGGGGGTACGGACAATGCTACTAGAGCCCCGTGCGGCCATCAACGGGCGGCAGCGGGCGAGACGGTGCGCAGCCCCTCGCTGCTCTGCGGGCCGGTCGGGCTCTCGGATCTGCCGCCGGCCATCCCACGAGCAACGGCTCGGTGCCGGGGTCGCTCAGAGGCCCTCCCATGCAAAACCGCGTGCAATTCTCGGGACCAAATGGGGACCAAATTGGAGAACGTGGCATATCGCACAAAGAAAAGATGGCGATTTGCAGGCACTTTCGGATACGCGGCCTGGGACTCGAACCCAGCCCGCCGGATTAAAAGTCCGGTGCTCTACCCGATGAGCTAGCCGCGCGTGCCAAGTGTGCCATAGCGCGTGCTCGCAGTACCGTCGCTGGCGCGATCATCCTCAGCGCCGTCGTTCCCATTTGGCTTTTCGGCAGCAGCGATGCGCAGCATCTCGTCGATGTCCGTGACCTTCACGCGCGGACGGCCATGTGGCTCGCCGCGAGAACGCTCGTGCTCGTCGATCCGTTCCCACCCCGCGTAGTCGACGAGCGCCGGCTTGCGCTCGCGCAGCAGGCGCTCGATTGCGCCGGGATCCGGCCAAGCGGGCTCGGCCAGGCGGCCCGCCTCCAGGTCCTCAAGCAGCGCATCGACGGTCTCCTGAGCGTCCTTTTTGTTGGTGCCAATGACGCCTGTCGGCCCGCGCTTGATCCACCCGACCACATACTCGCCGGGCCTGTGCGCGGCGTCCTCGGGATCCAGCACGCGTCCCTTGGCGTTCGGGATCACGTGGTGACGCTCGTCGAAGGGCACTTCCGGCAGTGCCACGCCGCGGTAGCCGATGGCGCGCATGACCAGACCAGTCTCGATCACCTCGGTCTCGCCCGTTGGCGTCGCCCGCAGGGCCCCTGAGGCGTCTGCTTGAAGGGCGTTGTGCATCAGTTCGATCTCGCGCACGCCGTTCGCGTCGCCGCGCAGCTCGACCGGTGACATCAGGAATCGCAGCGCGATCGAGCGGCCCCCCGAGGCCGCACTCTCGGCGTAGGCGCGCAGGGCAGCGACGTTGCGCTCGGCTGTGGGGCTCATGTTGGGATCGGGGATCGCCAGCGCGCGCTGGAGCTCTGCTGCGTCGACATCGACATGCACATCGTCCATGTCGCCGAGCTCGCGCAGCTCCGGGTTGGTGAAGGCCGCCTGCGCAGGCCCCCGGCGCCCAATCACCACGACTTCGCGAACGTTTGAGTGCTGCAGCACGTCCAGCGTGTGGTCGGCTGTGTCGGTCTTTGAGAGCTCCTCATGGGAGAGCACGAGCATGCGCGCGACGTCCAGCGCCACGTTGCCGTTGCCTATCACCACGGCGCGCTCGTGGCTGAGGTCGAACTCGAGGTGGCGGTAGTCGGGGTGCGCGTTGTACCAGCCCACGAAGTCCGTGGCAGCCCAGCTTCCAGGAAGATCCTCGCCGGCAATGCCCATCGCGCGGTCGGTCAGCGAGCCCGTGGCGTAGACGATTGCGTGGTAGTGCTCGACCAGCTCCTTGCGTGTGATGTCTGCGCCCAGCTCCACGTTGCCGAAGTAGCGAAAGTGCGGATGGGCTGCCGTCTTCTCATAGATGCGCGTGACGGACTTGATCTTGGGGTGGTCGGGGGCCACACCGGAGCGCACGAGCCCCCAGGGAGTGGGCAGGCGCTCAAACATGTCGACTTCGACCACATTCGCTGCGTGGCCGAGCAGATGGCCGGCGGCGTAGAAGCCCGCCGGCCCTGAGCCGATGACGGCGATGCGGATGGGTGAGGAGGCAGTCGTGGCGTTCATTTGCACCGAGATTGGTAGATACAGGCCTTAAACATGGGCGCGGCCCGACTCGAACGGGCGACCCCCTCGGTGTAAGCGAGGTGCTCTAACCAACTGAGCTACGCGCCCCACAGACCATGAGGGTAGGGCTTGCTGCTTGGAATTTGCTGGCAAGAGGCTATAGCGAGCCCAGCCGATCACGCCTGAGAGCCACCCGGCGATCAGGATGGCGTGCCAAGCTGGGCGGGTGCGACCCTGCCCGCTGGAACAGGCCCCGTCCCTATGACCACCCGGCAGCGCGCGATCGCGGCGGCGATTGCGGCGTGTGCAGTCGTCCTGGTCGCCGTGATCGTGGCCGAGCTGGTGCTGCCCGGTATCGCCGCCCAACGCGTGCGCGATCGCGTCGATCGCTACGGCAGCGTGCGCTCGGTGAGCGTGCACGCACAGCCTGCGCTTGAGCTTCTTTGGAACAACGCGGAAAGGATCGGCGTGCGCGCTGGTCCGCTGCACGTGACCCCCGCGGACCTCGTGGACCTGGAGCAGAGTCTCGGTGGCGTGGGCAGTGCGGAATTGACGACGCCTGAACTGGTGGTGTCGCTGGCGGGCATCGCCGCGGCCGAAGTCCCCCTCTACAACGCACGCTTGGTCAAGCGCGGCGAGTCCCTGCTTGCGACGGGCCTCGTGCGGCCTGCCAACGTCCACGCAACGCTGATCGCGGGTTTTCAGGCGCAGGGCTTCTACGCCGAATCCGGGCGCCCGGAAGTCGGGATCTCCGGTGAAGTTCTCGGGGCGCGGCTGTCGGCGCGTGGGCTTGTGACTGTGAGCGAAGGCAAGATCATCGTCGAACCCGTGGGGATCCCCTTCGGCAGTCTGGCCGCGGTCAGCGTGTTTTCAGACCCACGCATTGACGTGGAGAGCGTCACGGCGACGCCCCAGGGCGAAGAGGTCTTGCTGACCGTGCACGCACGGCCCGCCGGTTAGCTCAAGCTCGGCAACGGACGCGGTGCTGCGCGCCGGGGTGCCTAAGATGGCGGGTGCTCCTAACATACGCATGCGCCTGTCTGCTCCGTAGGCCGGGAGCCGTCACGCATATGTTCATGGGGGCGTAGCTCAGTTGGTTAGAGCGCCGGCCTGTCACGCCGGAGGTCGCGGGTTCGAGTCCCGTCGCTCCCGTTTTGGAAGGCCCTGCTAATCGGCAGGTTTTCAGGGCAAGCGGTACTAACCACCAAGGAAGCGACCCTCATGCCTACAAACATCTTCGTGAGCTACCCGACCGCCGACCTCGATCGCAGCAAGGCCTTTTACACCGCGCTCGGCGCGACCATTAATCCGCTTTTCACCGGGGAGAACGCCGTTTGCCTGGCGTGGGACGAGAACATCTACTTCATGATGCTCACGCGCGAGCTCTTCGCCACCTTCACCGACAAGCAGGTAGCCGACCCGGCAACCACTGCACAGGTCCAGAGTGCGTTCACGCGCGATTCCAGGGATGACGTCGACATGGTGATGGAGGTGGGTCTGGCCGCCGGTGGGACCGAGCACGGACCGGCCCAGGACCAGGGTTTCATGTACTGTCGTGACCTGGAAGACCCGGACGGCAACGTCCTGTCCTTTATGTACATGGAGCCGCAGGCAGCAAAACAAGGCCCGGAGGCGTACTTGGCCGAGCAGGCCTAGGCCTAGGCATCCGGCGCGAGGGTCGGGCGCGGCTTCTGGCTTCGTTCAACTCACGGCAATAAGGTCGACGACGAACACGAGCGTCTCGTCCGGGCCGATGGCCGCGCCGGCGCCACGTCTGCCGTAGGCCAGTGCAGGCGGGATCGTCAGCCGCCTCCGGCCGCCGACCCTCATTCCGGCAACGCCCTGGTCCCAGCCAGCGATGACGTTACCTTTGCCGAGCTGGAATTTGAAGATGTCGCCGCGATCCCAGGAGGCGTCGAACTGATTGCCGGTGCTCCAGGAGACGCCAACGTAGTGGACCTCTACGAGTCGGCCCGGGACCGCTTCCTGCCGCTGCCGACGCCGATGTCCTCCAGCACGAGCTGGTCGGACGGTGTCTGGTCCAGCGGGACCTCCACGTCGGGCTTCGCGTTTGTCGCCACGACGCCACCTTATCCGTCGGCTCCGCTCGCTGAAGTTCTCGCGCCGCTGACGCGCTTGCCGTTGACGTCGCCCAGGCCGCTCGCGCCGCGACGCCCGCGCTACCAATCGAAACGATGTCGTTCCGAAGTGCTAGTCTGAATTCGCAGGTGGTTCGCAGCTCGGGCCCGTGGTGATGTCCCCAACCAACGCACAGAACAACGCGAGTCCCAGGCGCGGCGAAGCTCGCACGCGGGCGATTCTGGATGCGGCGCTTGAGCTTCTCGCCGAGGTCGGCTTTGACCGCATGACCATGGACACCGTCGCCGCTCGCGCGAGTGCGTCCAAGGCCACGATCTACCGCCGATGGCCGGACAAGACAGCGCTCGTACTCGACGCCCTGCGACACCGCGGCAGCCTTGTGCATCACGTGCCCGACTCCGGCAGTCTGCGCGGCGATCTGGAGCGGTACGTACGCGAGGCAGTAGCGTCCACAGAGGGCGCCGACGGGTCGCTTATGGTCGGTCTGCTCGCGGTGGCGGCGCGCGACCCCGAGCTTTCGACTTTGCTGGCTCAGCAGTTTCATGCCGAGCAGCTGCCGACGCTGACTGAACTGCTTGACCGTGCGCGCGAGCGCCGCGAGATCGGCCCCGAAGTTGATCCGTCGACCATCACCGAGGTCCTCCCGGGCACGATGATCATGCACATCATCATCCTTGGACTGCCCGGCGACGATGAGTTTGTGCGCCGCCTCGTCGACGATGTGCTCGTCCCGCTGCTTACACCGCAGCTTGCGTGACGTCGTTTAGTCGACGGTGCACCACGGCCGCCGGCGGACAGTCCGTGCCAACGGCTCGGCAAATTACGGACTAGAGGCGTGCAGCCGTCCGCTAGACGGTCAACGTGCGATCGCGCCGGCGGAACATCTCAGGCGGGTAGGTCTTGCCAGACGTCACGCGCCACCCGTACCCGGACAGACGCAGGGCGGCGGTGCTAATCTAAACGAAACGGTACCGTACAGATTCCTCAGGGGTATTCGAGAACGACAGCGACGAGGGATAGGCGATGACCACGGTGATTGCCCCGCCGCAAACGCAAGCTTGACCTGACCAACTGGAAGACCAGTAAGGAGAAGAAAATATGAACCGCGAAACCGACTTCGGCGCAGCCGTGTTCTGGGGCATCATCGCGGCGGGCGTTGGCGCAACAGCACTGCTGATAGCTGTTCTTGCCGGATATCTGCTGGGCCATTACACCCACGTCCGCACGAAAACCGTCGCCGAGCGCACGATCACGCGCACGGTGACCGCGCCGGGTTCGGCCAAGGCCGGCAATGAATTGCAGCTAGCCGCGCCCGTGGCGCTGCCCAGCCAAGCGCCTAGCCTCGGTTCCATCGGGGCCGGTGTTGACGGGCCATCGGGCCTGACCGCAACGGCATGGGCGCACGGGCCGGTCAACGCCGCCGACATCGCCGAAAGCTCAAACGGCTCGATCTTTGTAAGCACTGCCGGCGAGACTGGCAAGCCCGTTGACGGCGTCTACCTGGTCCGTCCAAACGCTCCACCCGTCGAGGTCGTCAGTGGCCTGCTCGGAGCGCAGGGCGTGGCATGGTACGACAACACGCTCTACGTGTCCTCCTTTGGCCGTGTCGACGCCTATTCCGGCTTCACAGGCACGAAATTCACCAGCCACAAGACCGTGCTTGAAGGCCTCCCCGGCGGCATGCTCGGTTGGAACGACGACCTGCGCATGGGTCCCGAAGGACGCTTTTACATGGGCATCGCCTCAGGCTGCGATCACTGCGCGCCAACCAACACGCTGACCGCGACGATCGTGTCGTTTCTTCCCAACGGCAGCGATCTGAAGATCTTCGCCACAGGTATCCGTGGCAACAGCGCGATCGCGTTTGCCCCGGGCACAGACCAGCTGTTCATGAGCACCAATCAGCGCGACGCGGTGGACGGCAAGACACCGCCGGATGAGTTCGGGCTTGTGCAAGGGGGATCGTTCTGGGGCTATCCGTGGTGCTGGCAGCAGGGTGGGGAGCAGTGCCGCGGCGTCGCGCACCCGCTCACCTACGATGAAATGGACGGGGCGTCGATCGGGTTGGCCTTCATCAACGGCACCTGGGGTTCGGGCTACGGGCTCTCGGCATTCGGTTCTGAGTGGCTGCCCGGCAAGGTGCTGCGGTTCGCGGTCAAAGAGAGCGATGGAACCGTCTCGGCCAAACCGGAAGTCCTGCTCACGGGGATAGCGCACCCGGGCCCGGTTCACGCGCTGCCGGAAGGTAACCTGCTGATCGCGTCTTGGGCGACGGGCACGGTCTACCTGATTCACCACCAGGAAGGCGTCGAACCGGCCTCACCGGCAACCGGCAAGTCCTCGACGCCGAGTGCTGCAGCAAGCGCCCCCCCCGCTGCGACTACCACGCCAAGTGCTGCCGCCACGACCACCTCGTCTAGCGCGGCCGCAAGCACCCCAGCCGCCGCGACTGCAGGTCTAAAGATCTCGACGGCCACGCTCTCCGGCGTTGGTCCGGTGCTCGTAAACGCGCAGGGTCATGTTCTGTACGTGTTCATTCCCGACGACCATTCCAAGCAGACATGTGTCTCGGCCTGCGCGGAGCTCTGGCCACCGGCCAAGCTCGCAAGCGGGCAGAAGGCTGGGGGGTCGGGGGAAGTGAAGGCTTCGCTGCTTGGCAGCGATCCCGATCCCGAAGGCGGGCAGGTGGTCACCTACGCCGGCTGGCCCCTGTACACCTACCTCGCCGACTCGGGTCCTGGCACCGACGCCGGCCAGGGAGTCAACGCAAACGGTGGCCTGTGGTACGTCATTTCGCCCGCCGGCA
>CAJCHW010000204.1 GCA_903970125.1 Chlamydiota bacterium | reverse complement strand
GCATCGCCGACAACGCCGGCCCCGCCGTCTACGTCCTGACCGAGCCCACCGCCGGCTCCGGGATCGCCGGGGGAGCGACCGTCGTCGGCAACAGCGTCTACGGCAACAGCGACGGCATCGTCTATGGGCCGCTCGACTCCTCCGACACGCTGTACGAGCCCGGCATCATGCCGGGCACAGGCGGAGTGCTCGAACCACCGGTCATCGCCGGAACCAGCCACCAACCGGGCGAGTTCACCCGAGACGAGCTCACGGTCACCGGCGGCATCCCGACCGCATATCTCAAGAACAACGCACTCAGCTACCGCATCGACCTCTACGCCACCAGCGCATGCGGCACCGTCCCCCAGGGCGCAACGCCACTCGCACACGCAAGCTTCGGGAACCTCAGCTCACCCGGTGGGTGGAGCATCGCCACCCGAACGACCCCGGGACCGGGCACGTTCATCAACGCGACGATCACCATCAGCGGCCAGACCAGCACCTGGTCCACGTGCGTCGCCACCTACGGGACCACCGCGACCGGCTCAGTGAGCAACTCGACCGTTCAAGCCGGAAGCACCGACACCGTCACCGGTACCGGTTTCCAGCCCGGCGAACCCGTCGTTGCCTACCTTCACTCCCAGCCGATCTATCTCGGGACTTACACCGCTAACGCTGACGGTGTTGTCACCTTCACTTTCACCGTCCCCGCCGGGCTCGCACCCGGGCTGCACCACGTCGTGCTGACCGGGCTCACCTCCGGCCGCACCGTCAGCATCCCGCTCACCGTCACCGCAAGCGCGCCGACCCATACCGGATCAGGCGCGCTGCCGTTCACCGGCATGAACGTCCAGACCGCGCTCCTCTGGTCGGCAGTCCTCATCTGCGGGGGCCTGCTGGTAGCCACCCGCCGACGCGGATCGCGGCGGCAGCATCGCCGCGGCCGCGGGTGAACAGCCGCACGTCGCTGAAGTGATCGCGTACTGCGGCCCATTCACGACATCTGGTGGCGGCAAATGCCGCGAGCGGTGAACCGCCCGCGGTTTTGAACCGCCCGCGGTTTAGTGACGGGTGAGTTCTCCCGGCAGCGGCTGCTGCTGGGGGTCGTTCTGACGGTAGTAGGCGTCCTCGAACTCGAGGGGTGGACGTGCCCGAGGCTGCTGTGCAGCCGGGCGGTGTTGAACCAGTCGACCCAGCTCAGTGTCGCGAGCTCGAGATCCTCCGGTCCGCGCCAGGGGCCGTCGGGTCGGACGCACTCGGTCTTGTAGAGGCCGATGAGGGACGCGGCTTGGGCGTTGTCGTAGGAGTCACCGACGGTGCCGATGTCGCCGGCCTTGAGGATCGTTCGTGCGGTGGACGCGACCAGCAGCCGGGAGTGGTCGTCGATCACATCGAGGGATCTCGGTCTCCGTGCCGTCGGCCAGCGGCCAGTGGGTGATGTTGGCCTGCCAGCGCTCGTTGGGCAGTTCGGCCTCGAACCGCTTCCACCACGACCGGGGTCGTTTGTGGGGCTGCGGGACGAGGAAGCCGCGGCGGGCCAGGGTCCGCCACATCGTTGCCACCGAGGAACTCGGGCTGGTGGGTCGGCTTGTTGGAGGTGCCAGCGGATGGTCTCGCGCCTGCGTCGAGTCCCTGGTCGGACAGCTGGTTACGCAGGCCGACGATCTGTTCCTCGACCTCGTTGGTCACGACCCGCCGCGGGTTGGAGTGCGGCCGGCGCGATCGCGGCTCGAACGCGCTGTCGCCTTCGGCGAGATAGCGCTGGACCAGCGTCCGAACCCACTGGCGAGACATCCCGACGTCGCGGGCGACCTCGCTCTTCGACCGTCCCTCGATGAGCACTGCTGTGATCACGACCCGGGCCAACGACATCGCCGGTCACCACCCTCCGTGGAGTGGCAACGATGTCGCGAGACACCTGCAAACTATGTCGCGAACTCAGACACCTCCGAGTGCACCAGATCGGGCCTGATCACAGGCCGGTCAGTATGTTGATCTTGCAGCCAGCAGCACGGCCAGCAGCACGGCGGCGCTCCGTGACTGCTGTGCCCGAGCAGCGTGCAGCGCCACCGAGGGCACCCTGTTCCCTGATCGGCTGGTCCGAGACCCTCTACACGCGGCGAGCTCGGATCGTCGAGCTGCGACGCGCCTTCGAGGTGAGACCGCCTCGGGACGGCGCCCCCGCTCTACGGCCGGACGGGCACAACGGCGCCTGGCGGAAGGGCACGCCGAAGTCGCCGTGGGCCTAGCCGCCAGTGGGTTCCGCGGATGGCACCCTTGCTGTGTGACCGATGTCGACGTCCGAATGCTCACGTACACCGGGCCGCCGCAGTTCGCCAGCGCCGCAGCACAGATGTTGCGCGAGGAAGGGCTCGACGTCGACTATCTGCCGCCGTCCGAGACTCGTGGAGCAGTCGAGCTGGTCGGATTCGGAGTCACCGTCGGTTTGACGGTTCGCTACGTCGGTGTGGGCATCGACGCGCTGGTGGCACGAGCCGCTGCCCGCTACCGAGAACTCATGCGAGGACGCGGCGAGCTCACCCTCGACGACTGGCATGCTCCGGACGAAGGCTGAACCAAGCCGTTCCAGTCGTTGCCTTGTCGAGCCGAAACCTGAGCGTGCGACGAGCGCGGATCCCATACGCAGCCGTAGGCCTAGTGATCGTTGCGGCCGCCGGCTGGAAGATGGGCGTGCCCCTGGTCTCATCCGCGCGCACAGATCTGGCGGTACACCGAGCTGGGCGGCAGGTCTCCAAGCTAGGAATGCCCGCCCACTTGTCCCAGTGTGACGGCTCGATCATCAGCGAGCAGCCATCGGTGGAGACCAAACGGGAGGAGAGCCACGGCCTCATCTGCTGGCAAGGCGCCATCTCACCTATACAGGCGACCGTCGAGGTCCGCTCCATCCTGCTTCGACTGAACGCGCAGCAGGTGACTGCCTCGTGCGCAAGCCACGTCAAGCTCGGATCGATCTGCGATCTGGCCGCCAACCTCTCTGGAACTCGGATCGTGATGTCGCTGACCCCTGTAACTTCGGGCGGCCACCTCACGGCCGACAGCGTCTTCGTCTCTGGCGGATCAGGGCCCCTCGTCCTACCGCCGCTCGGGGTGCCGGCTTCGTGGACAACGGTTCCGCTGCCCGCGACATAGCGGAGAGCCTTGCCGCGAGCTGAACCGACTCACGCCCAGGCCGGTGACGTCCCTCTCGTTGGTGTGTGACGAGCCGTCAACCGGACGTGGGGAACCCGACAGCCTCCGTCTATTCGCAGTGGTCCGAGCACCACGGACCCATTCGCGGCGCTAGTCGGATCGTCTGGGGCTGAAGAGCGCGTCGTACTCGATGCGCTGGACGGCGAAGAGATCCGGAGGACGGGAGTTGGCATAGGCCATGAACCACAGCGGATACGGCGCGTAGAGGTGCCGTCTTCTCGCCTCCCGCATGAGCTCGCCGACCCGTTCCTTGCTCACCAGCAGGCCACGGTTGTTTGCCTTTACGGGAACATCGGTCAGGAGGTCCACATCAAACAGATGAACGCCGCTTCGATGCGGAAACTCGAGGTTGAGTGTCGCCCCAATGGGTGGAGTTCGGGGAGCCTGACGGGTCACGAGCACCTCAACCTCATTGATGCCGACGTGACGCCCGGCCGCCTCGTGAAGTACCTTCCAGAGCTCTTCGAACGGAAGGAGCGTGCGGATCGGCGTCGGCGCGTCGCAGCGTCGATGGGCGAGCAAAGCCACTTCGTTCTGGCTCTTCTCGGGCCAGTGCACGACCCACACGTCGTACGGCGTGGCCTTGCCAACTCCTGCAAGTTCCCCAAGCGTCTCTGCCTTTGCGCTCCAGCCGGCCCCATCGCCGAGAGATCCGGTGCGCCTTCCGTTTCCTCGCGCGACGTAAACGATCGGCTCGTCGAAGGTCCAGGTGTCCCGGCCGGTGATCGTCGCGTCCCAGATCGCGGCGATCTCCTGCGGGCCGGAGCCAACCTTGTGCGAGAGCCGTAGGCCGTCGTAGGAGTAGTCCCAACCCTTCTGCCCGGTAGGCGGCCGTTCGAGCGCGACGGCGGGGTCGAACTGCCTCAGATAGCTCCCAAGGGCATCGAAGAAGAGGTCCTCGAGCAAAGCGGCGGCGTTGAGCTGGTAGTAGTGGCGCCGGAACTGGTGCTCGGCAGCAGCGAGCGGAAGCAGGAAGTCCGGCCGAGCCAGCATCCGCCGGGCGGTGTCGACGAAGTTGCGGCCTCGCTCATCCGCGCCGAGAGCCCTGTCCCTCACGCGGCTGCGCCTGCTGTCCGTCCTACGTGGGAGACGACGATCGGATCGGTGGGTGCCTTCTCCACGGCAGCGACGATGTGAGGTGCGATCGCGTTGATCTCGGAGGCATCGCCGAGCACATGCGCCCGCAGGACGTGGTTGGCGGCCCCAACGTTGACTCCGTTGCCGAGCTGCTTGTACGTGAGCGCGTCGCGCTGACCACCGAAATCGAACCACTCCGGCAGCCCCTGCAGGCGGGCTGCCTCCCGAGGCGAGATACGCCGCTTCCGCGGGCCGAAGACCGAGGTCTGTGTGATCGCGACGAGTGCCGGCAGGTACGTCGGCCGTTTCGCACGGATGCCCGACGGTCGGAAGTGGAGAACGCAGCTCCAGAGGTTGCGTTCGGTGTCCTGGGCCTGCCACTCGAGCTTGCGACGGGACGGAGGGATGTCTCGGAGGCCGTCGTGCCGGTCAAGCCAAGCGTCGATCTGCGGTCGGTGCGCTCGGTAGAGCTCGGCGTTCTTGATCAGGAAGTCGCGCTTCCAGAGAGGAGTGCCGTTCGGGATCAGGGCCGGGTAGGTGAAGGCGTCCGCCCAGATCGGGAACCCGGGAAGCTTCTCGACGTCGACGCTCGCAAGCCAGTCGTTCCACACCTCGACCCACCGCAACTCGGACTCGGAAAGGCCGTACCTGCTGAGGAGGTCGATCCCGCGCTCGATGTCGACGTCAGGATCCAGCGGCAGATGGGCCTCCAGGTTCCAGGATCGCGGGTCCCATCCGTCGACGGGTGCGTTCGCAACCGCAGGACCGACATCGGTCTCGCTCTCCGCGCGGCGACGTCCGACGTACGTGCCGGTGATGAAGACGCGCTCTCGAACCTGCGGCCGACCCCCGAGCTCAGGAGGCAGGAGGTGAGGGCTGAACACCGTCGGCATGTCGGAGACGCGGTAGCCGAGCTCACGGAGCGAGCGCACGATGGTCGCCCAGGTGCCTCGCTGGCGTGGGCCGGCGAGGTTGCGAACGTTCTCCAACACGATCACCGGAGGTCGACGCGCCTGCAGGATCTTGCAGATGTTGAAGAACAGAGTGCCGCGCGTCTCGCCCAAGCCTCTCTGGAAGCCGGACTTGCTGAACGGCTGGCACGGAAACCCCGCCGCGAGGACGTCATGAGCGGGCACGTCCATCGTGCCGTCGGTGAGCGGGACGATGTCTCCATGGGGGCGTAGGCCCCAGTTGCGCTCGTACACGCGGGCAGCTGCCTCGTCGATCTCGGAGGCGAAGATGACCTCCCCACCGAGCGACTGGACGG
>CAJCHW010000203.1 GCA_903970125.1 Chlamydiota bacterium | reverse complement strand
CGCCGCGTCGAGCAGCTCGGGGTCGTTTTCGTGCAGAAACCCGTACACCTGCTCGTTGGGAATGAACACGAGCATGTAGTCCAGCGTCCCGCCCTCGGGGTCGATGTAGTCGCGCGTGGTGACCTCCTTGATGCGCGCGCGCACGTCTTGGCGAAACGCCTTGGCGGCGGCTTCGCGCTCAATGTCGCTGTCAACGGTGAGGTAGCGCTGGTATTCGACCATGGGCGTCTTGACATCCATGTTGAGCACTTGGTCCTGCACGAAGAAGGTGAAGTCCGGCCGCGAGGCGCCGCCGGCAACCTGTTGCTGCTTTTGGTACTGCACGCCCTCGATGAAGCCGGCTACGCGGAGCACGTCCTCGGCCATGCGCTCGCCCCACTGGCCACGGCTCTGGCTGCCGGAAAGCACCTCGTTCAGCCGCCCTGTCTCGGACCGCAACAGTTCCGTCTGCTTCTTGGTCTCGCTCGTGACCTCGCCGAGCTTGACCAGACTCTCGCCGCGCTTTGAGTCCACCTCGCGCACGAGGTCGCGCAGCTTCCCGAGCTCCTGTCGCACCTCCGAAAGGCCCTTGTCGATCTCGCCCTGGCGAGCACGCAGCTGTTCCTCGCCGCGCGCGGTCTCGGTCTCGAGCACGTTCTTGTTCTGCGCAACGAGCTGTTCGACGCCGGCCTTCTGGATGTCGCCCTGCAGGCGTGCCACGTCGCTGTGCAGCGCCGCGACGATTTTGGTGGTCTCGGAGGGGTCGAGCGTCGCCCGTGCGGCCTGGCCCTGGCGGACGAGCAGCAGCGCGACGAGGGCAACGAGGATCAGGACCAGAGCGGCAACGACGTAGAGCATGGCCACCGATTATGGGTCATGGCCCGGAGGGTTGGCTGCGAGCAGCGCGACAGCTGCGCGCCGCCCGGCGCACGATCGCCCGGGCGGCGCCAGCCTGGAAGGGTCAGCCGGTGATGAAGCCGGTGCCCTTGACCGCCGCGAGCACCTTGCTGGCGGTGTAGGGGGTGTCAAAGGGCCCGTTGGGGGCGATGTCGCTGCCTTCCGGTTCGATCAGCAGGCCGACGACGCTGGCGTGGCGTGCCTCGATCGTCAGGATCGACAGCGCGGCGGCAACGTACGCGGGATTCTTGATGTTCAGCGCCTGGCCGGAGTACGCGTGCACACCGGTGTTCTCCAGCACATAGGAGGTCTTGAGCATCATTTCGGCGTTGGTGTTGGTGCCCTTGAAGTCGAACTTCGGTTGCTTGGCGGCCTTGGAGCCCAGCGCCTTCTTCAAGAACGCGACGTGCGCGTTCTCGTCCTTGGTGACGACCTTCAGAAACGACGCCGCCTGCGAGCTCAGCGACAGGTTGGCAGCGGTGGCTCCGTTGTAGAAAGCCGCCTCCAGGTACTCAAGCGTGAGCGCGTAGTTGAGGATGCCGACGTCACCGGCGCCGAAAGAGGCCGGTGGGCGGCCGCTGCCGGCGGCAAGGGCGCTCGGCGCGAGTGCAGAAAGCACTGCGCCGCCGCTCACCGCTGCGCCGCCTGCGAGGCCCGCCTTCTTCAGAAAGCTCAGGCGGGTGTCGCCGGCGACCTCGTGTGCGGCTTCGCGCACGGCGCCATCGACGTCCACCTCGTCGAGATTGATCGAGTAGCTCATGGTTCTCCTTCTGTGTACGTTTGACGCACCGGGGATTCCCGGGTTGCGCGATCAGCACCTATACGGCCGGCGCCCGGTGGTGGATCAGTTTCGACGCCGCTTGTCGTGGCCCGCGACTGTCGTGTGACAGAACGGGCTCGAACCCGCCGATGGGCCGCACTCGCTTTAGTGATCCACGGTGGCCCCGCGTGCGTACAGTAGATCGATGTCGCGTTTGCGCCGCCAGGCGGGAGAGACCAAGGACGGGCTCCGACGGCGTGCCGACGAGGAGTTGATGGGACTCGTCGCGGCGGGTGACAGCGACGCGTTTGAGGTCGTCTTTGAGCGCCATGCAGATGCAGCCTTCTCACTCGCCTACCGCATATGCGGCCGACAATCGCTCGCCGAAGACGTCGTGCAGGAGGCGCTGCTGTCGCTATGGCGCAGCGGCGCGCGTTATGACAGGGCGCGCGGGAGCGTGCGCACCTGGACACTCGGCATGGTCCACAACCGCGCAATCGATGCGCTTCGCCGCAGCGGTGTGCACGAGCGGCGACGGGCCAGTGCCGAGGGCATCGAGGAGAGCCTGGAGGCTCCCGAGCGCACGGACACGCAGGTCATCGACAACGCGACAGCCGAGCATATGCGCGCAGCGCTTGCCGAGCTTCCAGCGGATCAGCGGCGCGTGGTCCAGCTCGCGTACTTCGGTGGCTTCACCCAAGCCGAGATCGCCACGATCCTGGAAACGCCGATCGGTACGGTCAAGGGCCGCATGCGCCTCGCGCTGCAAAAGCTGCGTGGCCACGTTGAGGGTTGGCAGGCGGTGAGCGCATGAGCTTTGCTGACCACGACCAGGCCTGTGAGCACGCGGTCGATGCCGCCCCCTACGTGCTGGGAGCGCTCGATCAGCCCAGCACCTACCGCGAACACCTCGCCGGCTGTGCCGCGTGCCGCGCCCAGGTCGCTGAGCTTCAGCCGGTAGTTGACTCGCTGCCGGCGGGCGTCCCGGCGATGGTCGCGCCCCAGGCGCTGCGCGAGCGGGTGCTCGCGACGGTCCACGCCGAGGCCGAGCTTTTGCGGGCGGCGGGAATCGGCGCGGACCGCGCGCCGGCCCCCCCGCCACGGTGGCAGTCGTTTCGCTTCCCAGCGCTGGGCGGCGCTTTCGCCGTCGCCGCGGCCTGCGCGGTGGCGCTCGTTGTAGCCCTCGGCGGGAGTTCTTCCCCATCGGCGCGGATCACCCCTGGCCGCGTCGTGGCGAGCATTCCCGACGGACGCGCCTATCTACGCCAGGTGGA
>CAJCHW010000202.1 GCA_903970125.1 Chlamydiota bacterium | reverse complement strand
GTCGACCCGCCGTCCAGCCCGCTTGCCAACGGGACGCACGCGACGGCGCAGGTCGGCAAGCTCGGCGTCTCCTACGACGAGTACGTCGATGTCGCTATTGGGTCGGCGCTGCCCCGTCACCCAAGAGCCGTGGATGGCGGCTGCGTGCACGCCGGAAGCATCCAACGCGACGCGCAAATCCTCCTCTACACCGACCGAGCGACGCAACAGGGTCGCAAGCGGCTCATAGAATGGATCATCGATCGCGGCCTGGAAACGATGGGGCCGCGAAGTCGAGTCGCGTCGAATAAGACCCGCGGCTTCGGCGCGCTCCAACTCGCGGTGAACCGAAGACATAGGAGCGCCGAGCGCGTCTGCGAGCTCGTGCAAGGCCCACTGGCGCTCCGCCTGCAGGAGGAGCAGAGCGAGCAGCCGCATCTGCATCTCGGACCGGAAGATGGGCAGGACCGTAGGCGCCGATGTTCGCATTCATGGGAAGTATATCCCGGTAAAGCGAATTGAGTGCCCTGGCGCGGTGTCAGTCCGTGATCAGCGTTTGCTGCAGCTGCGGGGCCGGGGCCTCGGGCGCGACGCGCACGCGGCCGTCAAAGACGGCGTCGTCAAGGAAAGCTCGCATCAGCTTGTCGTGCGCGCGGTAGCGCAGTGCCTGCACCTCGCGCTGCACCGCTGCCGCGTAGTCCGCTGGGTCAGTGGGACGCTCCTCGGCAAGACGGCGCGCGAGTATCTCCTCGGCAGCCCACGCGTACAGGGTGTTCGCGGCCACCTCGACCTCAAGCATTCGGTAAGGGAGGTACTCGCGCATGCGCGCCTTCGCCAGTCCTGCGCGCCGCGCCGCTCGCTCCAGTGCCTTGAACTCCCGGCGGCCCTCGTACACGGTGACGACGCCACTTTCAGGATCGAAGTGCGCCTCTGTCTCAGAATCCTCGTCCTTGCGCGCGATCTCGCGTACCCACCCGGAGCCGCTGTGGCGTACCACCAGCACAACCAGTTCGGCGGCGTGGTCGCTTGCCTCGGCGAGAACGCTCAGGCGAGCCCCGGGCTCGGCCGAGACGCGGCAGCGCAGGTTGACATCGATACGCGACCAGCCGCCGCGATTGGGCTCCGGCACGGCGTCTGTTCCCATGGTGACCCCCAGCGCCGGATCGACGGCTATCCGCACGGGTGTCCCCGGCGCGATCACCGCAGGGTCCACCAGCAGCGAGACACCTCGACGCTCACCCGGGTGCAGCCGCACGAGCGCCTGCTTGAAACGCAACGGGGCTGTTTGGGCCGCTGGCACGGTCTCCGCTGTGGGCAGCTCGTTGCCGCTGTTTACCGATGCGTTGGTCGTCGTCAGTTCACGGTCGTCGTCGATTACCGGTGGCCCCGCGGCGGCCTGTCCGGCCACCTGTCCGCCCGCCTGAAAACCGGAGCTGCCGGGAGTGTCGAAGGCATTTTTCAGTGCGTCGTTCAGCGCGCGCAGACCCACCTGGTCGCGCGCGCGAATCGCGCCCCCCGGTCGAACGAGATGCGCTCCGGCGCGACGCTCCTCGGCAGCGACGATCGGCCGCAGCACGCGATCGATCGCGGCATACAACGCCTTGACGACGGGGTGATTCTCGTTGAGTCCGCTCCGATCGACCTTGACGACCACCTGCGGCCGCGGCCGTCCGAGTGCGGTGCGCTGAAGTGTCTCAAGTGCGTCGCAAAAGACCTCGCCATACAGATGCCGTGCGCCGGGCATGCCCTCAAGGCCGCCAAGCGTCGACTCGTGCGCCGCGCGCCCCGATCGCACGACCAGCCCGCCGAGGCGTGTGGCGCGCGAAGTCCCTGGCGCCATCGGCGCAGCACTGCGCCGCACGGTCACGCGCGCAGTGATGTCACCGCTGACTATGACCTCGTCATCAAACAACACCGGACGCTCTGGATCGGGCTCTGGCACCGGTAGGCGCACGATCTCGACGGCGCCCGATGGGAGCTCAAGCCATAGCTCGCGCTCAGCGTCCTCGAGCACCGGCCTGATCTGGACCAGCTGCGAGACCAGCGTGCGCAGACGTCCGTCGGGCGGGAGGCGCTCCAGCGCCAGTGGCACCGTGACGCGGGCCCATGACTGCCGCCCGCTCTGGATCGGTTCGTCGCGGACATGCAGGTAGGCGTACGGATCGTCGCCGGCGGCTGGGAAAAACCAGGACTCCACGGTCCGCCCGTCGCGCTCGCCTTCGATGCGGCCTCCTCCTTGTGCCAGCCAGACGTCGCGAAGCCCGCGCCCGAACAGTCCGCGCTGTCCGCCGTGCTCGGGCAGCTCCCCAAGCGCACCCAGGCGGCGCTCTACCGCCGCGGCGTTGACCCCGACCCCGTCGTCGGTGCAACTGACCTCGAAGCGCCACGAGTGCTCGGCGGGGACTCGCAGGGCACGCATCTGGGCACGCCATGCGGCCAACAGCGCTGCGCTGGGGGTGCCAAACCGCAGCTCGATGCGCCCGCGTGTGTGATCGCTAGCAGCGATCGCCGCATCGGCGTTGGTCACAAGCTCGGGCACAATTTGCACCAGGTCGATGCCGCCCTGGGCGAAGTTCTCGCGAAAGTACCGGCCCCGTACGGACCCGACCCGCACCGCGTTCGCCGGCATGAGCTCTGCCATGACCCGGCGCAGGGTACACCCACAGGGCGCCGCACCGGACGTTCTCCCGAGCCGAGGAGCTATGCACTAATGATAGATATATTCTGGCCTACCCGCAATAGAATGATAGATTGGTTCTATCGTGAACGTCGTTTACCAAACGCCTGCGCTGCAACCGATCGAGGTTGAGGTGCTCAGCTTGATCGACGGACTCCGAGACGAGTTGCGCAAC
>CAJCHW010000201.1 GCA_903970125.1 Chlamydiota bacterium | reverse complement strand
GTGAAGATCAGATCCGAACGGTCGTAGTCGGAGAGCTCGTAATCGTGGCCCATGGTGATGGCGTCGAAGGGGCAGGCCACCTCGCAGTACCCGCAGAAGATGCAGCGCGACATATTGATCTCATAGACCGCCGCGTAGCGCTCGCCCGCCGAGACGCGGTTTTCGGGCGTGTTCTCGGCGGCCACTACGCGGATGCAATCCGCCGGGCACGCGGCCGCGCATAGCGAGCAGCCGACGCATTTCTCAAGACCGGACTCCGCGAAGCGGTGCAGCTTGTGGCGCCCGCGAAAGCGTGGATATACGGGCAGTTTCTCCTCCGGGTACTGCACCGTGATCGGTCCGTCGGCGATACGCCCGAGCGTGGTGACCATTCCCCGTAACGTCTCCACGAAAGAGCGCAGAAAGCTTCGTCCAGCGCCCGGCTCCGGGGCGCGCTGAACGGAGATGACGTCGTCGCCTGGATTCCACACCTCCACGTGCAAAGCGGCGGGGGCCGGCATGGCGTCGCTTGAATCTGTCTCGGCCGCTGTCTGGGCCACGGTCTCTTTGGGCGCGTCGGCCATCAGTGGGTCACCACCACGACCACCGCGGTCACGAGTGCATTGAGCGTCGCCAGTGGCAGCAGCACCTTCCACCC
Organism: Chlamydiota bacterium; assembly: GCA_903970125.1. GTDB lineage: Bacteria > Actinomycetota > Thermoleophilia > Solirubrobacterales > Solirubrobacteraceae > Palsa-744. The sequence goes on along the minus strand of CAJCHW010000201.1, from coordinate 11,470 downwards.
CAGGGTCATGATCTGGTCGTAGCGAAGCCGTGGCACCGTGCCGCGAATCCAGATGAACAGAAAGACGATGAACGACATCTTCGTGAGCACCACGATCGGGTCGACCCAGCCCGGCGGATGGATGCCGAACGGCATCAGCCAGCCACCGAGAAAGACCGTGGTCACGATCCCGGAGACGACCAGCACGTTGAGGTACTCGGCGAAGTAGTAGGACGCAAACCGTCCGCCGCCGTACTCGGTGTTGTAACCGGCTACGAGCTCGGCGTCGGCCTCGGTGACGTCAAAGGGCGTGCGGTTGGTCTCGGCGAAGCTCGCGACGAGAAAGATCATGAAGCCGACGAACTGGGGGATGAAGTACCACATGCCACCCTGCGCGCGGACGATGCCCGTCAGCGAGAGTGTCTGCGCTGTGAAGATCACGCCGACCAGCGCTAGGCCTTGGGAGACCTCATAGGAGATCAGCTGGGCGGCCCCACGCATCGCTCCCAGGAACGAGTACTTCGAACCGGACGACCAGCCGCCGAGCATGATCCCGTAGAACGCGATCGCGCCGAATGCGAACAGGTACAGGGGCCCGATCGAGAGGTCGACGCCGTAAAGGCCCACGCGCGTGCCGAAGATGTGTTGGACATTGCCGAAGGGGATCAGCGCAAACGCGGCGACAGCGGTCAGGATCGAGATCGTGGGTGCGAGCGCGAACAGAAAGCCCACCGACGTGCGCGGCCGGAACTGCTCCTTGGTCAAGAGCTTGAGGATGTCAGCCAGCGGCTGCAGCGCGCCGTAGGGGCCCACCCGGTTGGGGCCGTAGCGGATCTGAAAGCGGCCCAGGAGCTTGCGCTCGATCAGCAGCACGACGGGCACCAGGTTCAGCGCCACGGCGAAGATCACGATCGCCTTGATGATCTGGATCCACCAGGGCTCGTAGTAGCCGACTGTGGCTCCAATCCCCAGCGCGCTCGTGATCACTGCTCGTCGCCTCCAGCGGCGACCACGACTGTGGCTGTGGCGGTGTCCGTGGCGGTGTCCTGCGCTGAGTCATCCGGGCGGATCTCGACGAGATCGTGTTCAAGTGATGAGGCACTGTCGGCTCCCAGCGCCTCCTGCAAGAAGACAGCGCCTTCGGGGCAGGTGTCACGCAGCGCCACGGTGGCGCGCACTGGGCTCTCGCTTGGGCCCACGAGCACGGCCTGGCCCTGTGTAAGCCCCAGCCGTGCGGCGTCGGAAGGGGCCATCTCGGCCTGCTGACGCGGGCGCACGAAATGCAGCGCCGGCGACAGCTCGACCTCGGGCGCCACCCAGATTGAGCGGAAGCGGCCCAGGCGCAGCGCGCCGTTGGGCGAGGGCAGCTGTGGCAGCGCCGCTTCGGTGGAGACCTGGGCGGGCGCCTCTGGGAACGCGCTCGCGGCGTCCCGCTCTTGCCAGCGCACGCCGCGGCCGGAAATCTCATCCGGCGTCAATCCCGCGTAGATGGGAACGGTCTCAAAGAGCTGGCGTGACACGCTCGCGGTGGACAGACCGCCGATGATTGCCGCGACACCGGGCGAGTCGGTCCCCTCGGCCGTCTCTGCGCCGGCCGCCATGGGCCCCTCGGGCGCCGCGGTGATGTCGGTGCCCAGACGCCGTGCCAGCTCTGCGAGCACCCACCAGCCCGGGCGCGTCGCGCCCTGACGGCCGATCGCCGGCCGTACGCGTTGCAGGCGCCCGTCGGGGTGGACCATGGTGCCGTCCTTCTCGGCGTAGGACTCCACGGGGAAGATCACGTCGGCGTGCTCGCGCAGGGCGTCGCTCAAGAGCTCGGCGTGGGCGATCACAGCGCGCGCGCTGTCCATCGCGCGTTCCCACGGACGCTGGGGCAGCTGCGAGCGGGAGGGGTCGGCGTTGAGCAGATACAGCGCCTCGAGGCTGCCCGCGGTCAGCGCAGCAGCCATGTCGCCGACCGCCACCGGCTCCCGGGAGGACGGTTGGGTGTCCTCCATTTGCGATGGCACGCGCGCGCGCGCGCGTGCGCGCGCGGCCACGCCAAATGCGATGGGCACATACCCGGGCCCGTACCCAGGGGCCACGCCGGCCTCAAGCAGGCCACGGGCGTTGGTCTGCGCCCCGGCGGGGACCGCGAGCAGGCCACGGGCGTTAGTGGCTCCGAGTGGGCGCTCTGCGAGCTTGAGGCTCTTGGCCAGGCGTTCCAGCGCGGAGGTTGCGGGGCCGGGCTCTGAGAGCACGCGCTGGCCGTAGAGGATGACCACATCGTCGCCGGCGCCACTCAACAGCTCGGCGATGCTCGTGACCAGCTCGAACTCGGTGCCCGCGGCGGTGGCCGCAGCGCTTGTGGCCGCCGCATCGGTGCCCTCGACGGCGAGCGCGAGCGCCTCAAGGAAAGCCGCGCCGCCGCCCGGCGCGTAGCGCAGCGAGGTCGTTGCAAGTCCATCCAGCGACGACGGCCGGGGCGTCGCCACAACGAGCTTCACGCCCCTGCGGTCAACGCCCTTGCGGATGCGCAGATCGAGGATCGGGATGTCGTCGATGGGCTCGGTGCCGATGACCAGCACCGCGTCGGCGTGCTCGAGGTCGCTGACAGTCGCCTGCAGCTCCGGTAGCGCCAGACGATGGGCCTTGGCAGGGTCGACGCACGCGAGGGTGTCGAGGCTCTCGGAGTCCAGCGCGTCGCGCAGCAGCCCCGCCAGCAGCAAGCCTTCCTCGGAGGTGGTCTGGCCGCCGGCAATCGCCGCCACCTTGCCGCGCGAGCGGCCAAGCGCCGCCGCCGCCTGCGTCAGTGCGCGCTCCCAGGAGACCTCGCGCAGCATGCCGCCGTCGCGGACCATCGGCGCAGTCACGCGCTGGTCGGCATGCACGGCCTGGTAGGCGAAGCGTCCCTTGTCACAGAGCCAGCCGTCGTCCACCTCGGCGTGGTCGCGGCCCAGCACCCGCATCACGCGCTCATCGCGCACGGTGAAGCCGATGTTGCACTGTGCCGGGCAGAGCGTGCAGATCGAGCCTGCGCCCTCGTTGTCCCACGGCCGCGCGCGGAAGCGGTAGGGCATGGATGTCAGCGCCCCCACAGGGCACAGCTCGACGATGTTGCCCGAGAACGGGGCCACGTAGGGGTGTCCGTCAAAGGTCGATATGTAGGAGTGCGCGCCGCGCTCGACGAGCACGAGCTGGTGGTCCTGGGCGACCTCCTGGGAGAAGCGCGCGCAGCGGTAGCAGAGGATGCAGCGCTCACGGTCGATCGCCACCAGCGGCGAGAGCTCCACGGGCTTGCGGAAGTGCCGCTTGGGCTCAACGACGCGCGATATGCCCGAGCCCCAGCCGAAGGTGATGTCCTGCAGCGGGCACTCGCCGCCCTTGTCGCACACGGGACAGTCGAGCGGATGGTTGACGAGCAGAAACTCGACAACGCCGCGCTGTGCGGTCTTCACGGGTTCGCTCTGAGTGTTGACGACCATGCCGTCCTTGACCGCCGTCGAGCAACCGGTTTGCAGCTTGGGGATGCCCTCGATTTCAACCAGGCACATGCGACAGGCGCCCACGGGCTGGCCCAGCTTGGGCTCGTAACAGAACACCGGGATCTCGACATCGCCGAGCTTGGCGGCGTCCACGAGCATCATGTTTTCGGGCGCGCTCACCTCGCGGCCGTCAATCGTGAAGGTGATGAGCTTTGGCTGCGGCCGCGCCATCAGGCGACCTCCGCCAATCGGGAGCGCTCGATCTGCTCTTGCAGCTCGTCGCGGAAGCGCTCGATGATCGAGCCGATTGGCATCGCCATCGCGTCGCCGAGCACGCACAGGCAATTGCCGATGATGTTCTCCTGCACGCCCGCCATGATCTCCAGGTCCATCGGTGTGGCGTCGCCGGATTCCATCCGCTGGAGCATCTTCACGGTCCAGTTGGTGCCCTCGCGGCAGGGCGTGCATTTGCCGCAGGACTCATGCGCGTAGAACTTCGCGACCTTCAGCGCCACGTCGAGAATCGGCGTTGAGTCATCGACGACGATGATCGCTCCCGAGCCGAGCATCGAGCCGGCCTTGGCCATCGCCTCGAAGTCATACGGCACATCCAGCTCGGCCGCAGTGAGGACCGGCGCGGAGGACCCGCCGGGGAACCAGCACTTGACCTCGCGTCCCTCCGGCGGTCCGCCCGCCAGCCCGTAGATGATCTCGCGCGAGGGGATTCCGAGCTCGATCTCGTAGTTGCCCGGCCGCTGCACGTGGCCCGATACCGAGACGACCTTGGTGCCCGTCGAGCCCTCGCTGCCGAGCTTTGCGTACTCGGCACCGCCCATGCGCATGATCGCGGGCACCGTGGCCAGTGTCTCGACGTTGTTGATCAGGGTCGGCGACTGGTAGAGGCCCTGCAGCGCGGGGAAGGGCGGCTTCAGGCGCGGATTGCCGCGCTTGCCCTCCAGCGAGTCCAACAGCCCAGTCTCCTCGCCGCAGATGTAGGCGCCAGCGCCGCGGTGGACCACGAGCTTCAACGAGTGCGACGAGCCAAGGATCGATTCGCCCACAAGGCCTGCCGCAAGCGCTTCGGAAACAGCCGCTTCAAGCACGTCGGCCTGCAGCGAGTACTCGCCGCGGATGTAGATGAACGCGGTGTCGATGCCGGCGGCGTGGCAGGCGATCACGATGCCCTCGATCAGCATGTGCGGGGACTTCTGCATCAGTTCGCGGTCCTTGAACGTGCCCGGCTCGGACTCATCGGCGTTGCACACGAGGTACTTGGCCATGGCGCCCTTGGGCAAAAACGACACCTTTTTGCCCATCTGGAAACCGGCGCCGCCGCGGCCGCGCAGGCCGGAGGAGTTCAGCTCGTCGAGCACGTCCTCGGGCGTCATCGCTAGCGCCTTTTGCAGCGCGTCGTATCCGCCCCGGCGCCGGTAGACGTCAAGCGTGGCAAGCCCCGGCTCGTCGATGCCGTCGAGCAGAAGCGTCACGCGGCCCTTTGCCGACCCCGGCTGACCCGGCGCGGCGGCCGCATCGGCGCACGGCTTTGTCGCGAGCTGCTTTGAGGGCAGCGGCGGGCGCCCCGCGCGCACGTCGTCGAGCAACTCGGTGACGTCGCTGGTTTGCAGTGGTCCGAGGTAGTCGCCGTCCACGGAGATCATCGGTGCAAGCTCGCATGCCCCCAGGCACTCAAATGAGCGCACATTGATCGCGGGGTCCTCGCCCGCGGCCTGCGCGATTGCGGCGTAAAGCGCGTCGGCGCCGAGCAGCGAGCAGGAGATGTTCGTGCAGACGTAGATGCTGTGGTGCTCGACCGGCGTCGGCTTGTCGGTCTCGAGCATGTCGTAGAAGGTGGCCACGGCCTCAAGGGAGGCCGGCGTGACGCCCATCACGCATGCCGTCTGAACGATTGCCTCCGGCGAGCACCAGCCGTGCACGCGTTGGGCGGCAGCCAGCGCCGGCAAGGCGGCCGAGCGGACATCGGGGTACTTGGCCATGTGCACTTCGATCTCGGCGCGCAGCTCGGCGGGCACGGGCGTCGTCGCGCCGTCCGGGATCGCCGCGGGATCCTTCTCGAGGTCGACCGCCGTGTCCCATCCGGGCACGCGTGAGCCGTGCGCAAAGCGGGTGACCGGGGGTATCGAGGGGATGTCCATTTAGCGGTCGATCCCGCCCAGAATCGGGTCAAGCATGGCCACTGCGGCGATGAGATCGGCCAGGTATGCACCCTCGCCCATCGCCTCCAGCGCTTGCAGGTTGACGAACGAGGGGTCGCGCATGTGCACCCGCGCGGGCTTTGAGGATCCGTCGGAGCGCACGAAGCAGCCGAGCTCGCCGCGCGCGGACTCGATCGGGAAGTAGACCTCGCCGGGTGGCACGCGAAAGCCCTCGGTAACGAGCTTGAAGTGGTGAATCAGCGCCTCCATCGAGGTTGCAAGCTCATGGCGAGGCGGCAGCGCGACCTTGCGGTCGGTTGTGATGTGGGGTCCCTCGGGCAGCCCATCGATCGCCTGTTCGATGATCTTCACCGACTCATAGATCTCCGCGAGGCGCACCGCGAAGCGGTCGTAGTTGTCGCCCACCGTGCCCACCGGGATCTTGAAGTCGAAGTCGTCGTAAGAGCTGTACGGGGTGGCCTTGCGCAGATCCCAAGGGGTGCCGGCGGCGCGCAGCAACGGACCGGTCACGCCGAGCGACAGCAGCGTCTGCGCGTCGACTGCGCAGGTGTTGCGCAGCCGCTGCAGCACGATCTCGTTGGCGCTGACGAGCTTGCCGTACTGATCGGCGGCGGGGGGCATGACCTTCAAGAACTCGCGCAGCTTGGCCTCCCAGCCGCGGGGGATGTCCTCCATCACGCCGCCCACCTGGAAGTAGCGCGTGTGCATCCGCTGTCCCGAGGATTGCTCGAACAGATCAAGGATCCTGTCGCGCTCTCGCAGGCAGTAGAAAAACGGCGTGATCGCGCCGATGTCGAGGACGCCGGTGCCAAGCCACAGCAGATGTGACGCGATGCGGTTGAGCTCGAGATGGATCACGCGCAGGTACTGGGCGCGCTTGGGGACATCGACCTCAAGCAGCGTCTCCACGGCGCCGCAGTAGGCCATGGAATTGAAGTAGTAGGAGAGGTAATCCATGCGCTCGACAACGGGGATCACCTTCCAATAGGCCTTGTCCTCGGCGGTCTTCTCGATCCCCGTGTGCACGTAGCCGATGATCGGCTTGACCTCGCGCACGACCTCGCCCTGAAGGGTCACCACAAGGCGCAACACGCCGTGGGTCGCGGGGTGGTGCGGCCCCAGATTCAGCGTCAAAAGCTCCTGGCTGTCGCGGCCGCCGCCCCAGTCTTCGGCCTGCTCAGACAGCTGCTGCGCGACCGAGGTCAGCTCGATCGAGTCCTCGCCCTTGCGGTAGTCGGAAGTCGTGCTCATTCGGGCGATCCGAGGTGGTTGTGGTCGTTGTACGTGAACAGCACCGGCTCGCCGCCGATGGGGAAGTCGCGCCGTTGGGGATGGCCCTCGTAGTCCTCCGGCATGAGGATGCGGCGCATGTCCGGGTGCCCGCGAAAGACCACCCCGAACATGTCATAGACCTCACGCTCGGGATGGTTGGCGGTCGGCCACTGTGGCGTCACCGAGTCAAGCTCGGGGGCATCGGTGTGCAGTCGCACCCGCACGGAGATGCGATCGATGTTCTTCATGTCCAGCAACTCGTAGTGCACTCCCAGGCGCGGCTGCTCGGGGTAGTAGTCAGACCCGTGCACGCTGGCCAGGAAGCTGTAGCCCAAGCTGCGCAGCTGGGTGAGCACCGCGACGATCCGCTCGGGGTCCACGGTCAGCGTGGCGCGGTTGCGGAAGTACAGCGTGTCGAGCACGGCGCCCTCACCGACGTCAGTTGACCCCTCGAGCTGTTGGGCGATCAGCTCCAGTCCTGTTGCGTCAGGCATCGCCCCTAGCCGTCCCTGTGCCCGGTGCCCAGGGAAGGACCGCTGTCCGCGGTGGGTATGACCTCCTCAGTTCCGATTGCGCCGTAGCGCTCGCGCCAGCCTGGCTGCTCGCGCTGCTGCACGAGGTCACGTAGCCGCAGCACTCCGTGCATGAGCGCCTCGGGGCGCGGGGGGCAGCCGGGGACGTGCACGTCGATCGGCATGAACTTGTCCGCAGGCACGATCGCGTAGTTGTTGAAAACTCCTTGTGAGGAGCAACACGCTCCCATCGCGATGGCCCATTTGGGCTCAAGCATCTGGTCATACAGGCGGCGGATGATCGGCGCCATCTTGATCGACACGCGGCCGGAGAGCACGATCAGATCGGCCTGCCGGGGCGAGGCACGCACCGCCTCAAAGCCAAAGCGGGCGATATCCATACGCGCGGCAGCCGTGTGCATGAACTCCATCGCGCAGCAAGCCAGCCCGAAGGTGAGCGGGAAAAACGAGTTCGAACGTGCCCATGCGACAGCCTTGTCGAGCGTGGTCGTGAGCACGCGTTCGTGCACGTAGCGCTCGAGCTCCTCGTCGGTCATCCCCGGGTGCATCCCGGGATTGGCGCCAAGCACCTCGCCGCCGCGCAGCATCTGCCGGGCGGTGTGGGTGTTGATCGCGGCCCGTGACGGATCCCCCGGGGGCCCCAGCGGCTGGCGCGTCACCTCCACTCCAAGGCTCCTCTGCGCCAGACGTAGCCGAAGGCGACAAACAAAAGCAGGATGAATACGACGACCTCGGCGAGCGCGTAGCTGCCGTAGGCGCGCAGCTCGACCGCGATTGGGTAGAGGAAGATGACCTCGATGTCGAACAGCAAGAACAGCATCGCGATCAGGTAGAAGCTGATCCCGAACCGCATGCCCCGCTTGATCTCCGATGGCAGCCCGCACTCATACGGGTCCTGCTTGTGCTTGATCTGCTGGCGCGGGCCGATGAACGAGTTCAGCACCACGAAGGTCGCGCCCACGGCACCACCAAGCGCGAGGAAGACGATTGCGGGAAGGTAGCTGCGCAGCATCTACAGGCTCCAGCTTGGCTCGACCCGGCTTCCAAGAACAGGCACTTAAGCGTTTATATCACGCATGTGGCAACGTGTTACATAGTGGCAATTGGTGCGAGATCGCCGGCGGAGCGTCCTTGCTGACCGGGCGCGTGCAGCAGGTGGCGCGCGGCCGATGAGCGGCGTCGTCGCCATCGCCGCCATCGCCGTCGCGGCGCTGAACGCATTACCCCTGCTAATGGGCGCATGGCGCTGGTATTTCGCGCAGCCCAGCGGCGCGTTTTGGTGGCTGCTGCGAGCCGGCCAGGCTGCTGTGGCGGTGTTCGTGTTCGGTGTCGGCGTGCTCGCTGCGGCGGGCCGCTACTCAAGCGAACAGCTCTTCTATCTGTACGCGCTGTTGCCCGTGGTCGTCGCGTTTATCGCCGAGCAGTACCGCGCGGTCGCGGCACAGTCGATCCTCGATCAACGAGACCTCGAGAGCGCCGCCGCGGTCGGCGAGTTGCCCGAGTCCGATCAGCGCGAGTTGGTCGCTGCGATCCTCCGGCGAGAGATGGGGGTGATGACCCTGTCGGCGCTGGTTGTGGTGTTCCTGGCGCTGCGCGCAGCGTCCACGGCGCATGGATTCTGAGCCCCCCCGCGCCAACGCACGTCGATCGCTGGGGCGAGGCCGATATATTGCGCCGGTGCTCCATCGCCGCTTGAGCCCCATCGGCACACAGAGTCAACCTGTTGGCGCCCGCAACGTACGCGCCCGTGCACGCGCAGGCGCGTGCGTGTTGACCCTGGGGGCAGTCCTCGGCGTGGCAGCCTGCGGCACGCAGAGCAACTCGGTTCCAGCCGCGAGTGTCTACCACGAGGGGGCCGAACTGTTCCGCGAACACTGCTCCGGCTGCCACAGCTTGGCGGTTGTCGGTGCGGAGGGATCTGCCACGAACGTCAAGGACCGTCTGCGCAACCAGGGACCGAACTTCAACTTCCGCCACGAGAACGTCGAAAACGTGCTTTTCGCGATTCGTAACGGCGGCTTCTCGGGTGCGATCATGCCGCAGAACATTGTCGTTGGCGCCGAAGCGCAGCAGATCGCCGCGTTCCTCGCGCACTACGCGGGTTCCAAGGCGCCGAAGGTGCCGAGCATCGAAATCACCCAGGAAGAACCCGCTCACGCGAGCACGGAAGCGGTGACGCCCCGCTCGGCTCCGGCTCCGACGTACGACGCCCCCGCCGCGTCGACCGCCGCGGCATCCGGCGGTGCCGCTGCGCCTACGGGGCACGCTGCAAGCCGGGCCAGCGCGCACAAGTAGCGCGGTTCGTGCTCGACATCAAGGTCATCCGGGAGTCGCCCGACGACGTCAAGGCGGCGCTCGCGCGGCGCGATCCGGGGCTCGTGGCGGCCGTAGACGATGTGCTGGCCAAGGATGGCGAGTGGCGCTCGGCCACTCAGGCGGCCGAGAACTTGCGCGCCGCGCAGCGCCAGAAGTCAGAGAACGTTGCGGCGGGCAAGCGTGCAGGCGAGGACGTCAGCGCGGAGCTCGCCGGCCTGCAGGAGCTCTCGGCACAGGTCAAGACGCTTTCGGAGCAGGCCACGCTTGGGCGCCAGCAGCTCGACGCGCTGCTTGTGCGTCTGCCGAACCTGCCCGACCCGGACGCACCCGCCGGGACCGACTCCGAACTGGTGCGGGTCGTGGGCGAGCCGCCGACGTTTGACTTCGGCGTACTTGACCACCTGACTCTGGCGGGAGGGGGCATCGACATGGAACGCGGCGCAAACCTCGCCGGCTCGCGCTTTGGATACCTGCTCGGTGAGCTTGTGCTCGTGGAGCTTGCGCTCGTTCGCTGGGTGCTTGAGAAGCTTGGCGCTCACGGCTTCCAACCGGTGATCCCGCCGGTGCTGGTGCGCGAGCGCGCGCTCTACGGCACGGGCTTTCTACCCGACACCGAGCAGCAGCTCTACGGGCCGATACAGGACGGGCTTTACTTGACCGGGACATCCGAGGTGGCACTCGCTTCGCTGCACGACTCAGAGATCATCGACGCAGAGAGTTTGCCGTTGCGTTACGCGGGCTATTCGCCCTGTTTTCGGCGCGAGGCGGGCGCGGCGGGCAAGAACACCCACGGCATGTTCCGCGTGCACCAGTTCGACAAGGTCGAGATGTTCAGCTTCACCGATCCAGGCGCATCGGCCGCGGAGCACGAGCGCATCCTGGCGATCGAGGAGGAGATCCTGTCAGAGCTCGGGCTTGCCTACCGCGTGGTCAACATCGGCGTCGGCGACCTCGGTAACTCGGCGGCCAAGAAGTACGACTGCGAGGCCTGGATTCCCAGCCAGGGCCGTTACCGCGAGTTGACGTCGTGCTCAAACACCACCGACTACCAGGCGCGCCGACTTGACATCCGCGTACGCAGCGGGGGTGGCAAGCGCACAGAAACGGTGCACACGCTCAACGGCACTGCAGTGGCGGTCGGGCGCACGTTGATTGCGCTGCTTGAGAGCGGCCAGCGCGAGGATCGCAGCGTGGCCCTGCCGCAATGCCTTTCGCAGTGGGGCGCGCCGCGGGAGCTTTTCGCAAAGTCGCAGTAGTGCGGGGCGGCGTGGGCGCCGGCGCTCAGCGGAAGGCCAGCGTCACGTAGATCGGCACCGCCGCGCTGCCGCGTGCCCGTGCAGTGAAGCTCACGCTCACGCGCACGCGCAGGGTGCGGTGCTCGGCGTGCAAACGTCTGACCAGGGCGCGACCCGCCTTGGTCAGCCGAATTCGGAGCTTGCGGCTGATCGCCCCCGCGAATCGGACTGTCGTAGCCCGGAGGTAGCGGCCGCTGACCTTGACGATCCCGGCAGCAGGCGTCTTGACCGTGATCGTGGCGTGGCGGGAGGTCGTGCGGTGTGCAGTCACCTGCGGGCAGCCCGTCACGGCGATCTTGGCGATATGGCTGACGACCTTGCCGCTCTGAGCGCGGATGCTGCTTGAGAGGTCCACGGACCCTTCGCACAGCGATCCGTTGGCAGATCGGAAGAGCACACGTCTGAACTCCAGTCACCAGATCATCTCGTATGCCGTC
>CAJCHW010000200.1 GCA_903970125.1 Chlamydiota bacterium | reverse complement strand
CGCGCGGGCCAACGCCTCTGAGTACGGACTGGCGGCAGGGATCTGGACGCGTGAGCTCTCCAGCGCCCACCGTCTGGCGAGCATGCTGCGCGCGGGCTCGATTTACATCAACCGCTGGGGAAGCGTCGACCCGGCGGCACCTTTCGGCGGCTACAAGGCGTCCGGTATCGGCCGCGAGCACGGCCACGACGGCCTCGACGCCTACCTCGAGACCAAGACGGTTTGGACCGCGCTGTAGAAGCAACTTCCGGCCAGCCACCGGCGGCTACGGTAACCCCCGGTGGCGCACGCGCCTGGATGTCGCGCCGTCAATCGCGGACGTCGCGACCGGTCGCGCCCGCCGACGATTCCCGTCTGCCCGCGTGGATGGGCGCGCTGGCTGCGATCGCTGCGATCGCGCTCGTGGGCGCGCTCGCGTGGATCGTGTTCGATGGCGCCAAGGGGGCCTCGCCGCTGTTGCCGTATTCGCCGTACTTCACGGGCTGGCTGCGGCACGTCGGTCCCGGCCGTTTGACCTATAAGTCGTTCTTGTACGCGCTGCTGGTGTTTTGCGTCGGCTACGGGATGCTGGTGGGACTTGCCAGTCGCCTTCCCACGCGCTGGGTGATCGCGCTCTTGGCGGTGATCTATCTACTGGTGTTCATCGGCCCGGTGCTGATCTCGACGGATGTCTTCAGCTACCTCGCTTATGCGCGCATGGGTGTGCTGCACGGCCTGAATCCCTATACGCGGGCGCCCTTTGACGCAAGCGCCGACGCGATCTACAAGTACGTGGGCACGGACTGGATCCACACCCCCACCGCCTATGGCCCGGTCTACACGCTGCTGTCGTATCCGCTGGCTCTGCTTGGCGTCGTCGGTGGGATCTGGGGCATGAAGGTCGTCGCGCTGGCGTCACTGGTCGTGATCCTTTGGCTGACCTGGCGCTGTGCGCAGGTGCGCGGGCTGGATCGCAGACTCGCGCTCGTGCTGGTTGGCGCCAATCCGCTGGTGGTCATCTACACCTTGGGAGGAGAGCACAACGATTTACAGATGGTCGCGCTGATGATGGCAGCCGTCGCGCTCACGATCGCTCCGCCGCTGCGCAAGGCGCGCGCGGGCGAAGCAGGGCGGATCGGATGGCTCGACGGTCGCGAAGCCTGGGCCGGTGCGGCCGTCGTGGCCGGCGCGATGGTGAAGGCGACAGTTGCAGTGATGCTCCCGTTCATGGTCGTCGGCAGGCGTCGCGTGTCGGCTGTTGCCGGCGCGACGGCGATGGTCGCAGGCGGGCTTCTGATCGGCTTTGCGGTATTCGGCATCCACGGCATAAACCTGGTCAGCGCGCTCAATCGCGACTCTTCGTTTGTCTCCACCGACAGCTTCGCCACAGAGATCGCGCATCTGTTGGGCAAGCCCGGCGTCTTTCCCGTTGACCACACGATCCTCAAGGGCATGCTCGTGATCATCGGGATCTACGTGTTGTGGCGGACGTGGCGTGGCTATGACTGGGTGGCCGGCTCCGGCTGGGCGTTACTCGCGGTCGCGGTGACCACCACGTGGCTGTTGGCTTGGTACATCATCTGGCCGTTGCCGCTGGCGGCCGTTTCGCGCGATCGCCGCCTGTTGTGGGCGGTGCTGGCGATTCAGTCGCTGTTCGTGATCCATCAGACGGCGCCGCTGTTTGGACGGGAACTGGGATGAGCACACCGGCTCCCAACGCGCCGCATCCGCCCGCTGCGGTGGCGGGATGGCGGCAGTGGCTCCGACCGCGCTCAGACGAGCGCCTCGGCCGTGGCGAGGTCCGTCTGATCGAGACCGTTGTGCTGGTGCTCGTGGGCGTGTTCTTGGCCGTCGCCACAATCCACGATGTGGCGCGACAGGTGCCCATGGGCGAACGCCTCAGCGCCGACCTCGAAAGCTGGCGCGCGATCGTGGGCGTGCCGTACCACAATCCCCTGATCGAACAGGACGTCAAGCACTACACCACGCGTGACATCGTCTGTGCTGATTTGGAAATCGGCAAGCCGCTCGGTGAGCCGCAGGTCTGCCTCATCTTCACCGGACCGGTCCGGGATCGCCGGCGCGTCGCCTACGGCGGTTTCCACCTGCTGGCTGAGGGCACCGACGTGCATGAGCCAGTGCTCGATGTGCCGAAGTATCGCTACGCGTGCTGGGGCACGGCGGTCGCCGAAGGGCTTTGCGAAGCCAAGGCGCCGCCGCGGTTTCCGACCAAGCCCTACGTGGACGGCTTCTCATCGCCTCCTTTGGCCGCGTGACACCGCGCCAGGGCACCGTGCCGGCCGCCGCTACCGACGCCGGCGGGATCGCGCCAACGCCGCTGCAGCCAGGGCAGCTGGGCGCGCGTGGGATCGCGCCGTGGTGGCCACTGGCTGCGCTCGTGGTGCTCGCCGCGGCAGTGCGGCTGTCGACGCTTGGCCTGCAGAGCCTGTGGTTTGACGAGGCCTTCACGCCCGTGCACGTGTTCAGCTCGAGTCTCTCGGCCACGCTTTCGCACGTGGGACACACCGAGAACACGCCGCCGCTGTGGTACCTGCTGGAGTGGATCGTGATTCAAATCGCCGGTAACGGTGCGGTGGCGCTTAGGTCGCTCTCGGCGCTTGCCGGCATCGCCACGGTGCCGCTGGTGTGGGGGATTGGCAATCAGCTCTCCGGGCGCCGCGCTGCGATTCTCGCGGCCGCCATGACGGCGACCAGTCCGTTGTTTGTCTGGTACTCGCAGGAGGCCCGTGCCTATGCGCTGTTCACGTTTTTCTGCGCGCTTGCGATCTGGTGCTGCGTGCACGCAGAGAGGACTCCTTCGCGGCGCTGGATGGCCGCGTTTGCGCTCAGCAGCTCGCTGGCGTTGCTGTCGCATTACTTCGCCGTGTTCTTGATCGTGCCGATGGCGCTGTGGCTGATGCGCCGGCGCGAACGTGCCTTCGCTGCGCTGTGCGCGGCTGCCGTGATCGTGGCCGTGGGGGGTGCACTGGTGCCGCTCGTGCTCACTCAGGGCGGCCACGGCGCACAGTGGATCGGCCATTGGGCGCTGGCGAGCCGGATCGAAGCGGTGCCCCAGTACTACCTGACCGGCTACAACGGCGCAGCGCTTGGGCATGGCATCGAGCTGCTCGTGGCACTGCCACTGCTCGCCGGCGTGTTCCTGGGGGTCTGGCAGGTTCTCGACGCCGCCGAGAGTCACGCGGCGCTCATGGCGTTGGGGCTCGCGGCGTGCGGCGTGTTGGTGCCGTTGGTGATGGCCGTCCTCGGCGCCGACTACTTCGCGCCGCGCAACCTGATCGGGGCGATGGTGCCCGTTACGGTGCTTCTGGCCGTGGTGATGGGGGCGCGCCGAGCGGGCTGGCTGGGAATGGCGGTCGGCTGCCTGGCCGCGGTCGCGCTGCTGGCGGTCTCCGTGGATACAGACCTCAGCCCGCGCCTGCAGCGCGGTGATTGGAGCGGGGTGGCGCGGGTACTGCACACCGCCCGCCCGGCAGCTTTGCCGCAACGAGTGATCGCCACCGTGCACCTGGGCACGGCGCCCCTTGAGTACTACATGCCCGGGCTGCGGGGCGTGGGTTCGGTGAGCTCGGTGAGCGTGCGCGAGGTCGACGAGGTCGGCTACGCGCCCCTGAGCCCCGGCGCCGGCGAACCGCCCGCGCCCGGCTTTGCGCTGGTGGCCAAGCGCGATGTCAACGGGTTGATGGTCTACCGCTTTGTCTCGTCGATTGCGCGCAGCGTGCCGGTGGCCGGCCTTGTAAGCCACGAGATCACGCTCGAACAGGGCCATCAGGAACTGCTCGCGATGCCCTCGGCTACCTAGGCCAGCAGCGGTCGCGGGCGGCGCCGGTGAGCCGCCGACACCGGCGCGCGGCGACCAAACCCAATAGGCTTTATCAAGTATGGCGTCGGCGGTCCTAAAGGAGCGCAGCGAGGCCGTGGGAGCCCTCACGCGCGCTAGCGAGCATCTGCTCTCACTACAGGACGACGCGGGCTGGTGGCAGGGCGAGTTGCAGAGCAACGTCACGATGGACGCCGAGGACATGCTCTTGCGCGAGTTCTTGGGCGTAAGGAACGCAGCCGACAGCGAGCGTTCGGCGGCATGGATCCGCTCCCAGCAGCGCGCGGACGGCACCTGGGCCATCTTCCACGGCGGCCCCGGAGACCTCTCGACCACGGTGGAGGCATATTGGGCGCTGCGCTTGGCCGGCGATCCGCCGGATGCCGGACACATGCTCACGGCGGCAAGCTTCATACGTGAGCGCGGCGGCATCGAGCGGGCCCGGGTCTTTACCCATGTCTGGCTGGCGCTGTTCGGGTTGTGGTCCTGGGATCGGATTCCCGCGCTTCCCGTCGAGCTGATCCTGTTGCCGCCCGCGGTGCCTTTGAACGTTTATGACTTTGCTTGCTGGGCGCGGCAGACGGTGGTGGCCCTGGCTGTGGTCAAGGCTCACCGGCCCCGCCACGAGCTGCCGTTCGCGCTGGATGAGCTGCGTGCGCCGGTCCGACCGCAGTCGGCGCCGGCGAAGTCGCGCGTGGGACGTTGGCTGGCAGCCGGCGATCGGGCGCTGCGTGCCTACGAAAGGCGGCCAGTGGGCTGGCTGCGCGCATTGGCATTGGGGCGCGCCGAGCGGTGGATCGTGGCGCGCCAAGAGGCCGACGGCTCCTGGGGCGGCATCCAGCCTCCGTGGGTCTACTCGCTGATGGCGCTGCACCTGCAGGGCTACCCACTTGAGCATCCCGTGATGCGCGCAGGCCTTGGCGGGATCGACACGTTCATGGTCGACGACGGTGACCATCGACGGCTGGAATCGTGTCAGTCGCCCGTGTGGGACACCGCACTTGCGGTTGTTGCGCTTTCAGACGCCGGGATCTCCGGCAGCGATCCCGCGCTCGTGCGGGGCGCCAACTGGTTGCTGGAGCAGGAGGTTCGCGTGCGCGGCGACTGGGCGGTGAAGCGCCCAAGCCTCGAGCCCGGCGGCTGGGCTTTTGAGTTTGCCAACGTGAACTACCCAGATGTGGACGACACCGCCGAGGTTGTGCTGGCGCTCCAACGCATCGGCGGCGACAGTGCTGAGAAGGCCGGCATCCTCGTGCCGATTGCCGGCGCCGTTGACCGTGGTCGCGTCTGGCTTGAGGGCATGCAGAGCAGTGACGGCGGGTGGGGCGCCTTCGATGTCGACAACACCCTCACGTTCGCGCGCACGCTGCCGTTTCTGGACTTCGGCGAGGTCATCGACGATCCCAGCGCCGATGTCACCGCGCACGCGCTGGAGATGCTCGCCGTGCTGGGGCTCGCAGACACCGAGCCGGCGCGTCGCGGCCTGCGCTGGCTGCTCGATGCCCAAGAGCCCGACGGCTCCTGGTACGGGCGCTGGGGGGTCAACTACATCTACGGCACCGGCGCCGCGCTGCCCGCCCTGATCGCGGCTGGGGTCGACCGCGGCAGTCCAGCCATCCGGCGCGCTGTGCGCTGGCTGGAGGATCATCAGGCCGACGATGGCGGGTGGGGTGAGGATCCGCGCTCATACGACGATCCGAGCTACGTCGGACGCGGGCCAAGCACCGCGTCGCAGACCGCGTGGGCTCTGCTTGCCTTGCACGCCGCCGGCGAGCGCTCGTCGGCGATGCGCCGCGGGATTGGGTGGCTGCTCGGCGCCCAGCGCCCCGACGGCAGCTGGGATGAGCCGCAGTTCACTGGCACGGGCTTCCCGTCGGACTACTACATCAACTACCACCTCTACCGTCTGGTCTTTCCGGTGATGGCCCTAGGTCGCTGCCTGCGCGACGGCGTCATCGACTGATGTACGCCCCCGGCGCTCTGAGCGGGCACAATCGGGAGGTGCCGGTTTGGAGCGCACCCCCCAAGCAGGAGTCCGGAGCCGACGCCCGCGCCGAGCACGACGCGGCGACGTCAAGCTCAGACTGGCCGCAGTCAGCGGCTGTGATGGCGCGTGCACGGACTGAGAACTTCCCCGTTGCCAGCAGGCTGTTGAGCGCGCAAGTGCGTACGCACCTTTTTGCCGTCTACGGCTTTGCACGGCTGGTGGACGAGCTGGGGGACAGCCACCAGGGTGATCGCGAGGCCGCACTCGACTGGCTCGGAGGCGAACTCGATCGGGCCTACGCTGGCAACGCCAAGCATCCGCTGATGGTGCGCCTGTCGCACACGCTGCACGCGTGTCGGTTGCCGCGCGGGCCGTTCGTGCGCCTGATCGAGGCCAACCGGGTCGATCAGCGGGTGGCGCGTTATGAGGACTTCCAGGCGCTGCGCGCGTACTGTGCGCTCTCGGCCGACCCCGTCGGTGAGCTGGTCCTCGGCGTGTTCGGGGTCGCGACACCCGAGCGCGTCGCTCTCTCGGACTCGATCTGCACGGCCCTGCAGCTGGCTGAGCACTGGCAGGACGTCGCCGAGGACCGTGACTCTGGGAGGATCTATCTGCCCGCCGAGGACATGCGCCACTTTGGTGTCACGGAAGCCGATCTGGAACACGCTCACGCCGGTGCCAACGTGCGTGCGCTGATCTCATTTGAGGTGCAACGCGCACGCGCGTTGCTGCTCGCCGGAGGACCGCTGCTGCACACTCTCTCCGGACGCCCCCGGCTTGCCGTTGCCGGGTTTATCGGCGGAGGGTGGGCAGCGCTGGATGCGATTACCCGAGCCGGCTACGACGTGTTGGCAGGCGCTCCCGTGGCCAGCCGGCCGCGCCGGCTGGCAGCTGCGGTGGCCGTGCTGGTCGCCGGCACCGGCCGGGCGCCGGCTCAGCAATGAGCAGCGAGCCGAGCGCGATGGAAGCGGCCTACCGGCACTGCCGGGAGATCACGCGCACGGAGGCCGGCAACTTCTACTACGGCATCCGCCTGCTGCCCGCTGCAAAGCTCGACGCCATGTGTGCCGTCTACGCCTTCGCACGCCGCGTCGACGACGTCGGAGACGGTTCGATGACGCCCGAGCAGAAACTTGCGGCGCTGGATGGCATCGCCGACGCTCTGGGCCGCATCGGCGTTGCCGGCGGCGGCGATGGCGGCAGCGATGGCGGCGGCGATGGCGGTGACCGCGGGTCGGCGCCCGACCCCGTGATGCTGGCGCTGACTGACGCAAGCGCGCGCTTCGCGTTACCCCAGGATGCCCTCAGCGAGCTGCTGGAGGGTGTGCGCATGGACATCGTCGGGGTCGACTACGAGCACTTTGACGAGCTGGTGCTCTACTGCAGGCGTGTGGCGGGGGGCGTGGGGCGTCTCTGCCTTGCCATCTTCGGGTCCACGGATTCGCGCGCCGACTCCTGGGCGCCGGTGGCCGCCGATGAGCTTGGAGTCGCGATGCAGCTGACCAACATTCTGCGCGACGTGCGCGAGGACGCGGAGCGCAGGCGCGTGTACCTGCCACGTGAGGACCTCGTGCGCTTTGGCGTGCTCAGCGCCGAGATGGGCTCGGACGGCAATCCGAGCGACCGAGCCGGCGCGTTGTTGGGGCTGGAGGCGTCGCCCGAGTTCGAAGCGCTGATGGAGTTTGAGGTGGCGCGCGCGCAGGAATGGTTTGGCCGCGGCATGTCGCTGCTCGAGCAGCTCGACTGGCGTAGCGCGGCGTGTGTGCTGGCGATGGTTGGGATCTACCGTCGGCTGTTGGGTCGGATCGCCGCCTGCCCGGGTGCGATCTTGGAGGAGCGCGTGTCGCTGCCGGTGCGCGAGAAGCTGTGGGTCGCCACGCAAAGCCTGCTCGGGGTGGGCGCTTGACGTTTGGTCCAGCCTCCGATCCCGCACACGGCCATGTCGCCGTGATCGGCGGCGGCCTGGCGGGGATCACAGCCGCGCTGGATTGTGCCGCCGCGGGCGCCCGCGTGACGCTCGTGGAGGTCAGGCCGCAACTGGGTGGGGCCGCGTACTCCTTCGAGCGCGATGGGATGCAGGTCGACAATGGTCAGCACGTGTTTCTGCGGTGCTGCACCGCCTACCGCAGCCTGCTGGCGCGCCTGGGCTCAGATGGGGGTGTGCGCGTGCAGCGGCGGCTGGACATACCAGTCGTGTCACCAGCGGGCAAGCTTGCACGGCTGCGGCGCTCGTCGCTGCCTGCGCCCGCGCATCTGGCGGCAGCGTTGCTGCGGTTTTCACCGCTGACCGTCGCCGAGCGCGTTGGCGTTGCCCGCGCCGCGCGGGCGCTTGAGGCGGTCGATCCCGGCGATCCCGAGATCGACGCCCAGAGCTTCGGCGCGTGGCTGGGGGAGCATGGGCAAAGCGAGCGTGCGATCGCCCGCCTGTGGGACCTGATCGCGCTCCCCACGATCAATCTGCCCGCTGCCGAAGCCTCCTTGGCGGTCGCCGCTTTCGTCTTTCAGACCGGCCTGCTGAGCGATGCCGGCGCGGCTGACATCGGCTTTCACGTAGCGCCTCTGAGCGACATCATCGGCCGGCCGGCACTACGAGCATTGGGCGACGCCGGGGTGCGCGTGCGGCTACAACGGCGGGCCCAAGCCATCCGACAACGTGCCGGTGGCTTCGACATCGAGCTCCCCGACGAGGTCATTGATGCCGACGCGGTGATCGTGGCGGTGCCACACCGGCGCGCTGCCGAGCTGTTGCCGGCGGGCGCCGCGGAAGTGGCCGCGCGGCTGCGCGCGCTTGGGAGCTCGCCGATCGTCAACTTGCACGTCGTGTATGACCGGCCGGTGTGTCCTCTTGCGTTCGCCGCGGGGGTCGGTACGCCCGTGCAGTACGTCTTCGACCGCTCGCAGTCGGTGGGCCTTGCGGCCGGCCGCTATCTGGCTGTATCGCTGTCCGGGGCCGAGCGCGAGATGGGGATGAGCCCCGAAGCGCTGCGCAACTTCTACCTGCCCGCGCTCGCGGACCTCTTCCCGGATGCGCACGGCGCGCTCGTCGAGCGGTTCATCGTGACCCGTGAACACGCCGCCACGTTTCGGGCCGGCCCGGGCAGCGGCGCGCTTAGACCCGCAGCCCAGACACCCGTGCCCGGTCTGTTGCTCGCCGGCAGCTTCACCGCGACCGGTTGGCCGGCGACGCTGGAGGGGGCTGTGCGTTCCGGTCATGTCGCTGCTGAGGGCGCGCTGCACGCGCTTAGTGTCCAGGTCCAGTCGGCCGGCGTGTCCCCGGCGGTCGCTGTGCAGCCCGTGGCGCCCCCAGCGGAGGCTGCGGTATGACCTCGACGGGCGACCCCTTGGTGGCCGCGCCCATGCGTCTGGAGGCGTGGTTGGTCGCCCGGGGCGCCCGGAGCCTGGCGGTTCATCGCACCGGCATTGGCCCGCACCGCTCCCGGGCAGCGGTCCCGGCGCTTGCGGCCAGACGCCCATCCCCGCTTATCGTTATGGGCCTGGCCGGTGGACTGGACGACCGCAGCCAGCCCGGCGAAGTGATCGTCGCCGATGAGCTGCTGGACGGGGAGGGCATGCAGCTGGCCTGCCCAGGTGCCGACACGCTCGCGCGCGCGCTGGTGGATGGTGGCGTCGCGGTGCGGCGTGGCACGGTCGTCTCGGTTTCGCGCTTTGCCGTTGGCGATGAGCGCGTGCGCCTGCGCGAACTGGGGGCGATCGCAGTGGATATGGAGTCGGTGTGGCTCGCCGATGGCGCCGCTGGAAGCCCATTCGGGGTGGTGCGGGTTGTGGCCGACACGCCGGCCCGCGAGGTCTGGCGCCCGTGGCTGACGATGACGGGCTTGGTGACCGCTTCGGTGGCGCTGCGCCGCGCTGCTCAAGCGCTCGGGGAGCGGCTGACGGACAGCAGCCTGCCGATGATCTAGTCTGTGGATCGACGATGGCTGTCCCAATGCGCCAGAGCGCCCGTCTCGGTTGGTATCTGTTTCGCCAGCGAGTGGCAGGACGCGACAAGTTCCCGCTGATCGTGGAGCTCGAGCCGCTGTTTCAATGCAACCTCGCGTGTGCCGGCTGCGGCAAGATCCAGCACCCCGAGCACGAGCTGCGCCGGCGCATGCCCGTCGAGCAGGCGGTTGGCGCGATCGAGGAGAGCGGGGCACCGATGGTCTCGATCGCCGGCGGCGAGCCGCTGATCCATCCCGAGATCCATGTGATCGCCTCCGAACTGATCCGCCGCAAGCGTTTTGTGTATCTCTGCACCAACGCGCTTTTGCTGGAGAAGAAACTCGACAATTTCAAGCCCAGCCCCTATTTCGCGTGGGCCGTCCACATCGATGGGCTGCGCGAGCGCCACGACGAATCGGTCGAACGCGAGGGGGTGTTCGACAAGGCCGTCGCGGCGATCAAGGCGGCAAAGGCGCGGGGCTTTCGCGTGACCACCAATACGACCTTCTTCACCAACGACTCGGCCGCCAACGTGCGCGATGTACTCGACTTCCTCAACGACGACCTCGGCGTCGATGAAATGATGATCTCGCCCGCTTACGCATACGAGAAGGCCCCGGACCAGGACCACTTCCTCGGCGTCAAGCAGACTCGGGAAATATTCCGCGAGGCCTTCGCGGATGGCCGGCGCAAGCGCTGGCGACTCAACCACACGCCGCTGTTCTTGGACTTCCTGGAAGGCAAGGTCGAATACGAGTGCACACCCTGGGGGATCCCCAGCTACTCGCTCTTCGGATGGCAGCGTCCCTGTTACCTGATGGGTGACGGCTACGCCAGCACTTACAAGGAACTGTTGGAGACCACGGATTGGAGCAAGTACGGCCGCGGTCGTGATCCGCGCTGCGACAACTGCATGGCGCACTGCGGTTATGAGCCCACGGCGGTGCTTGACACGATGCGCTCGCCGCGCCAGTACCTGCGCGCGATCGCGCGCTGAGCGCGCTCGGGCCTGCCGTCTCGGTCAGTCCTCGCCGACTGCCGCCGACCGCAGCGGCGATTCGTCCTCTTCCGGCGCGCCATCGGAATCGACCGGCTCGAGTGTCACCTGCGTTCGCTCCTCGTTTACGGCATGGCGGACCTCGCGCCAGGTCATGCCCTCGCC
>CAJCHW010000199.1 GCA_903970125.1 Chlamydiota bacterium | reverse complement strand
CCCGGTCCGAAAGCGAGCTCGAGGCGGCCGGTCAGCAGCTGGCCACACTGATCTGATCGGAATCGGCCGCCGGCAAAGGCCCGATGGGCAAAAGTCCCTCGGCGCGTTGGGCGGCGTCGGCACCGGGCCCCGGCCTGACCTTGAGCTCCTGTGGGACCAGCGGCCGCTGGCAGTGGCCGCAGTGCAGCTGTGGCTGTGCATCGTGGTTGCAGCTCGTATGCACGTACACCCGCGGTGGCCCGAGCGGAGCGGCATGGTCGTCTCCCCAGCGCCCCAGCGCGATCAAAACCGGCGTGACATCGACTCCCTTGCGGGTCGGCACGTACTCAAGCGCCTCGGGGTGCTTGCCGTAGCGGAGCCGCTCCAGCAACCCCTGCTCAACGAGCGTCTGCAGACGGTCCGAGAGGATGTTGGGCGCCACGCCCACGCGCTCGCGGATCTCCGCAAAACGGCGCCTGCCCAGCAGCACCTCGCGCATCACCAACAGCGTCCAGCGCTCGCCCATCACCGCGAGCGCGGCCGCGATCGAGCAGTTCTGGTCGGCAAACTGGCGGTAGGGCACGCGGTCATTCTAGGATTCCCACTTGCAGTTTGCTAGTTGCTTTTGGTACTGCTTTGCGCCGTATTTGGTTACGCTCGCCCGTGGATGACCGGGTCCGAGCTCACAGCCCCAGACGCCGCGGACGTTCCCGCGACGGCTGTCGAGATCGCCGGCGCCGAGGCTGCCCCCGCCCACGCAGCCGGCGCCGAGGATCTCGCGGTGCGCAAGAGCCGCGGGCTGGGGCGCTCGGGCGCAGGCGCCAGGCGTGCCACGGTCATAGGCGCCGGTTCCTTCGGTACCGCGCTGGCCGTTGTGCTCGCGCGCTCCGGCATGCGGACCACGCTGCAGACACGAACCAAGGAGCAGGCGCAGGCGTTGGGAGACGACCGCTCAAACCTCGTCTACCTGCCCGGCATCGAGCTTCCAGCAAGCCTGCGGATCGAGTGCGTCAGCGAGGGCGTGGCGCGCGCCGACCACGTTTTCCTGGCGGTGCCATCGCGGTGCATGGACGAGGCAATTGGCGCGCTCACGCACGCCGGCTTGGATCGGCGAGCGGCGGTCATCTCGGTTGCCAAGGGCCTCACGAGCGGCGACGGACTGCCGCCTACGATCTTGCTGCGCTCTGCCTTCGGCGCCCATCGCGTCGCATGCCTGGGCGGACCAGCGCACGCCCAGGAGATGGTGCATGCAGGCGCCGCCCTGGTGGCGGCGTCAACCGACGAGCAGCTTGCGCGCACGCTGGCGCAGATCTTCACGCGCGCGGGGGTCGTCTGCGAGGTCTCAAACGACCCTGTCGGCGTCGAGCTCGCGGGCGCCGCCAAGAACGCCGCAGCGCTCGCGGCCGGCGCAACTGAAGCGCAAGGCCTGAACGCCGCGGGCGCCGCCGCGGGACACATCTTCGCCGAGGTCTGGCGTTACGCCGAAGGTCTGGGGGCGCGGCCGGAGTCGCTGATCGGACTTGCAGGCACCGGCGACCTCGTTGCCACCGTGCTTGCGAGCGAGAGTCGCAACAGGCGCGCCGGCGAGCTGTTGGCAGCGGGGGTGCCCGCCGCCGAGATCCCTGCGCGCATCGGCCAGGCGATCGAGGCGCTGCAGTCCACGGCACTGCTGGCACGCACGCTTGAGCGCGGTGGGGTGCACGCGCCCGTGACCGGCGCCCTGGGACGCCTGATCGCGGGCGAGCTGCCGTTGCCGGAGTGGGTGTCCCTGGTGCGCACCACCGTGCCTCCGCCCGCCCGCTGGCGTCGGCGAGGTCGAGGGCGCGCGCGCTCCGACGGCCGCTTTGTCGAGTTCTGGCGCTCAGTCTGGCGCGCGCTGACAGCGAAGCGCTGAGCGCTCGCGGCCGCCGACGCGGCGACTTCGCCGAGCGCCTACCATCGCGGGCAGTGAACAAGTCCAGCTCGGAGCCTGCAGCGGGGGGCCCGCGTGCAAGCGAAGCCACGAGCGCGCCGGCGCGGCGGACCAAACCGCGACAGCGCAACCACAGCGCCCCCTGGCGCGCGGTGGTTGACAGCGGCGCCCACGACGAAAGGCTCGTGTCGCGCAGCATCGAGGGACCGGGACCGGCGCGCTGGGCCAAGCCGCCGCCAGAGCTTCACCCCGACGTCCTCGGCGCACTCGAGGGCATGGGCATGGGGCGCCTTTACTGCCACCAGCGCGAAGCCGTGTACGCGGCGTGGGAGGGGCCCACGATCGTGACCACAGGCACGGCCTCGGGCAAGTCGATGTGTTTCAACCTGCCAACCCTCGACGTTCTCTGTCGCGATCGCAAAGCGCGGGCGCTTTACATCTATCCCACCAAGGCGCTCGCCCAGGATCAGGCACGAGCGATTGCGCGCTTCGGGCTCGGAAAGCGTGTGCGGCCCGCACTTTACATCGGCGACACACCGCGCGAGGCGCGGGCCGAGATCCGCCGGTCGGCCAATCTCGTGCTCACCAACCCGGACATGCTGCACCTGGGGATCCTTCCCCACCACTCATCCTGGGGGGACTTCATGGCGAACCTCGCCGTGGTGGTGATCGACGAGGCCCACGTCTACCGCGGCGTGTTCGGATCTCACGTCGCCAACGTCCTACGGCGGCTGCGGCGCGTGGCCGACGCCTACGGCACAGCACCGCGCTTTTTGCTGGCGTCGGCGACGATCGCCAATCCCGTGGAGTTGGCGCAGCGGCTGACTGGCCTCGACGATGTCCGCTTGATCGACGACGACGGCGCGCCCGCGCCCGAACGCGAGATCGCGGTCTGGAACCCCCCCCTGATCGACGAACGCGCGGGCACGCGGAGGCCCGTGCTCAGCGAGGCCTCCGAGCTGGTCAGTGGACTCGTGCGCTGCGGTGCGCGCGTGATCTGCTTCATGAGCTCACGCAAGCGAGTTGAGCTGATGTGCCAGTCGGTGCGGGCGAACCTCGGGCAGACAGATCCCGAGCTTGCCGAAGGCGTGGCGCCCTATCGGGCAGGCTACACAGCCGCCCAGCGGCGCGAGCTTGAGGAGCGCCTGCTGGCGGGCGAGCTACGGGCGATCGTGACCACCAACGCACTTGAGCTCGGGATCGACATCGGCGAGCTCGACGCCGCGGTCGTCGTGACGTTTCCCGGCACCGTGGCGTCGTTGCGCCAGATGTGGGGACGGGCCGGGCGCCGCGGCCACGGGCTGGCTGTCTACATGGCCGGCGAGGATGCCTTGGACCAGTTCTTCTGCCGCCACCCAGGCGACTTCTTGGAGCGGCCTGTGGAGGCAGTGATCCTCGACTACGCAAGTCCGCAAATTCGCGCCGCCCACCTGCTTTGCGCCGCGCACGAGCAGCCACTGGGGGGCGCCGACGACCAGCTGCTCGGTGACGACTGGACACAGGCGGCCGACCAGTTGGTCAGCGCCGGTGAGCTGCGCAAGCGGGCTGCCGATAACACCTATGTTCCGCGCCACGGCAGTGATTACCCCGCTGGCCGCTTCTCGCTGCGCTCGGCATCCGCGCACAGCGTGTCCGTGATAGACGCCGGCTCCGGCGAGGTCCTCGGCACGGTGGAGGCGATGCGTGCCACCTCGACGGTCCACGCCGGGGCGATCTACCTGCATCTGGGCCACTCCTATGAGGTCCACGACCTGGACCTGCGGCGCGGGCAAGCGCTCGTTGAGCCGTTTGAGGGCGACTGGTATACCCAGCCCAAGCGCGAAACCGAAACCACCATCGAGCGAATTCTCGACAGCCGCAAGATGCTCGGCGTCGAGGTGTTCTTTGGCCAGATTGGAGTGACCGAGACCGTGATTGCCTACCAGCGCCGCAAGCTCTCCGACCATGCCCCAGTGGGCCTGGTCGCACTGGATCTACCGCAAACGAGCTTCTCGACCCAGGCGCTGTGGTACGAGCTCGACGGGCTCATGCCCGACGACGAGATGGGCCTGGAGGGGCTGCTGGGCTCGCTGCACGCCACCGAGCACGCGCAGATCGCAGTGCTGCCTCTGCTGGCGATGTGCGACCGCTGGGATATCGGCGGATTGTCGACCAACTCCCATCCCCAGACCGGTGGGCCGGCGATCTTTATCTACGACGGCTACCCCGGGGGCGTGGGCATCAGCCGCGCCGCGTTTACGCGCTTCGAGGAGCTGTGCAAGGACGCGGCGCGGCTCATAGGCGAGTGCAAATGCACTGGAGGCTGCCCGTCTTGTGTGCAGTCACCCAAGTGCGGGAACCTCAACGAGCCGCTTTCCAAGGCCGGCGCGAAGCTCCTGCTGGAGACGATGCTCGCCTACGCCTGATTGCCCTTGGCGATCTTGCGCAAATCGATCGTGGCGTCGTAGAGCTCGGCGCTGACGCCCTCCTGCAGCGCGACCTCCCGCAGCGGCCTGCCACTCTCTGTGGCCCTCTTGACGATCACAGTCGCCTTGTCGTAGCCGATGGCGCCGTTGAGCGCCGTGGCCACGGCGAGGGTTCCCCCCGCCGACGACTCGCACCCGGCCTTGTTGGCCTTGAGCCCATCGATGCACTTCTCGGCAAACACCGTCGAGGCCGTAGAGAGCAGGTGCATCGAGGAGAGCAGGTTGCGCGCGATCAGCGGTATGCGCACGTTGAGCTCAAAGTGGCCCTGCATGCCACCGATCGTGATCGCGAGGTCGTTGCCGATGACCTGCGCGCCGACCTGCGCGACGACCTCGCAAATGACCGGATTGACCTTGCCTGGCATGATCGACGAGCCCTTCTGGAGCTCGGGAAGCACGAGCTCGCCGATGCCGGCACGCGGGCCCGACCCCATCAGCGCGATGTCCGAGGCGATCTTTGTCAGTGACACCGAGACGACCTTCAGCGCACCGGAAAGCTCGACGAGGGCGTCCCGGTTGGCCTGTGCCTCAAAGCGATCCCGCGGCGCCGATAGGCCACGCACGCCGTGCTCGCGCGACAGTCGTGTGAGCACCTTGGCCGCAAAAGCCGGATGCGTGTTCAGGCCGGTGCCCGTGGCGGTGCCCCCCAGCGGCAGTTCGCCGACGTGCGCAAGCGTGCCACGCACACGCTCAGAGCCCAGGGTCATCTGCGCGGCGTAGCCGGCGAACTCCTGTCCCAGCGTCACCGGCACAGCGTCCATCAGATGCGTGCGTCCGGACTTCACCACGCCCTGGAAACTGCGGGACTTGCGCGCAAGCGCACGCTCGAGCAAACGCAGCGCCGGCAGCAGTTGGTTGTGTGCGTAGTCGAGTGCCGCCAGGTGCACGGCCGACGGGAAGACGTCGTTGGAGGACTGCCCCATGTTCACGTGGTCATTGGCGTGCACCCCCTGGCCGGCAAGTGCCGCGATCACCTCGTTGACGTTCATGTTCGTCGAAGTCCCCGAGCCGGTCTGGAAGACGTCAATGGGAAACTGGTCGTCGTGTTTGCCAGCGGCAATCTCGGCGGCCGCGCGCTCGATGCGGCCGGCGCGGCGCTTGTCCAACAACCCCAGCTGGTTGTTGACATGGGCGGCCGCGCCCTTGACGCGCGCGAGCCAGTGCACGACCGCGATCGGCACGGGCTCACCGGAGATTGGGAAGTTGTCGACCGCCTTGGCGGTCTCGGCACCGTAGAGGTGTTTGGAGGGCATCGAAAGCTCCTTTGCTTGAGACCGGCACCGCTCACCCGGCGGCGGCCGGCGGTGGGCGGCGGCTGCCTCTAACGCTAGCGACCGCACCTCGCCGCTGCTTGCTCGTTGCCCATTTCGGCGCGACGCATTCGGCCACCGTCTCCGCACTCCTTCAACTGCAAGGAAACTGCCGTAATGCAGCGTATTTTGCGCCGATTGCGGAAACATACGCAATGCTGAAGATTGCTCGCTGTCATGAGCGCGATCCGCACGAACGCCGCCGCGAGGATGCTGGGGGTCAGCCCCAACACCGTGCGCAGTTGGGAGACCCGCTTCGGATATCCCACGCCACGCCGCACCGAGGGCGGCCACCGACAGTTCGAGCTGGCCGAGATCGAAGCGCTCAAAAACGCGCTCGACGAGACCCACGAGATCTCCTCCGCAGTCGCGATCGCGCGCCAGCGGGGAACGGGACCGCC
Organism: Chlamydiota bacterium; assembly: GCA_903970125.1. Taxonomy (GTDB): domain Bacteria; phylum Actinomycetota; class Thermoleophilia; order Solirubrobacterales; family Solirubrobacteraceae; genus Palsa-744. The sequence goes on along the minus strand of CAJCHW010000199.1, from coordinate 6,831 downwards.
AACGGATTGGAGACTGAGATCGGCCTTCGGCCACTTCAGCAGCGAGAAGGCGGACCTGCTGCTGGAGGAGAGCCTCTCCGTGCGCTCAGTCGAGCGTACTGTCGAGTCACTGCTGCTGACAGCAGTCGGCTCGCTGAGGGAGCAAGCGGCGCCGTCTGGCGATGACGGGTGCGCCCAGGCGCTTGCCGGGCACGCTTCGGCAGCCGAGGCCGTCTCCCCTGAGTACTGCTTTGCGTGGCGCTATGCCACGGGCTGGCTGGCGGCGGCGCAGCGAGTGGCCCCTCCCGCCGCGCGTCCAGAGGGCGTATTGATCCTGGATGCCACAGCACCGCTCGGGATTGATGCGCTCTACGTCCAAGCGCTTGAGCTGTTCATCCGCCGTGCCAGCCTGCGTGTGCTCGCGCTGCCAGTGGAGCTTCAAGCCACACGCCTGGTGACCGCCTTGAGCGCACTGAAACCGACCGCAATCGTTCTGGGCGGTAGCGCGCAGTCGATGGACCTGATCGCCCGTCTGGTCTACACCGCCCGGCAGAGCCTCGGCGACGTGGAGATCCTTGACTACCGCGGCGCCGTTCCCGACACCGGCGCCTCGACCGTGGGACGACTCGGGGACTCGCCCTCGGCCGCCGTCGAGATCCTGGGCAGCCGACTGGTCGCGCTCACCGAAGCCGCCGCGCAGCTGTCGGTCGGGCCGCGGTTCGTACGCACGCCCTCCAAGCAGCGCAGCGCAGACACAAGCGCCCACGTCACGGTCCTGTCCGGTGACGGCGCTAGCGTCGCCGGCTGATTTGACTACGCCTCCCCACGACCATCTCGCGATCGCCGCAAGCGCGGCAACCACTACCGCAGCGGGCACCGAGACGCTCGCGCCATGGGAGCACGCAACACTGCGCCGAGCGCTGGCTCCGACCGACCCGCTCGCGCACCGCGCGCTGGAATCGCTGGTTGCGGCCGAGGCCGCCATACGCAGGCGACTGTCGGCAGACCTTCGTCGCGAGGGCCTGTCGGCACCCGGGTTCTCGGTGCTGATCGTGCTCGTTACCGCCGGCGGTGAGCTCGAGCTGCGCAGCTTGCGCCGGCGCCTGCAGCTCTCGAAGGCAAACGCCACCGAGGTGATCTCCCGGCTACAGGCACGGGGATTCATCGAACGCCGGCGCCTGAGCAGCGACCGCCGGGCTGCAGCGATCGAGCTTACGCCCGCCGGCCGCGCGATCGCCGAGCGCCTGTTTCCCCAGCATTCCGGCCGCGTCAGCCACGCGTTCGCGGCGCTTGACGAGTCCGAGAAGCGCTCGCTGACAAGCCTCTGTCGCAAGATCGCGGCCTGAGCGCAGCGTAGACGCCAGGCCCTGCCAGCCCGGTTGGGGCACTCGCACACGCGGGCCGATTGCGCGGCGCACCTAGAATTGGCCGGCCCATGAGCGCTTCCAACCAGGACAACGCGACGTTGCTGCCGGCGCGTGTGATCGACCCGCAGCGGGCATTGCCGGCACTTGAGCAGGAGGTGCTCGAGCGGTGGCGCGAGCGTGACGTCTTCGGCGAGTCGCTGCGCGCGCGCGCAGGCGCCGAGCCGTGGACGTTCTATGAGGGACCGCCCACGGCGAACGGCCCGCCGGGGGCGCACCACGTGCTCTCGCGCGTATTCAAGGACATCTATCCGCGCTACAAGACGATGCAGGGTCACCTGGTCGAGCGCAAGGGTGGCTGGGATTGCCACGGGCTGCCCGTCGAGATCGCCGTCGAACGCGAGCTGGGAATCACCTCGAAGGCGGAAATTGAGGACGAGCGCCACGGCGGGATCGCGGGCTTCAACCAGAAGTGCCGCGAATCGGTCTTCACCCACGTCGAGGAGTGGAACCGGCTGACCGAGCGGATCGGTTTCTGGATCGACCTCGATCACGCGTACCGAACGCTCGACGACAGCTACATCGAGTCAGTCTGGTGGGCGCTGTCAGAAATGCATCAAAAGGACCTGCTCTACGAGGGCCACAAGGTGGTTCCGTACTGCTATCGCTGCGGTACCGCGCTCTCCTCGCACGAGGTCGCCCTCGGCTACCAGGACGTCGTCGACCAGTCCATCTACGTGCGGCTGCCACTGAACCTCGCCGGCCAGGTCGAGCTCGGTGGCGTGGTCTTCGAAGAGGGAGACTCGCTGCTGATCTGGACGACCACGCCGTGGACTCTCCCGGGCAACGTCGCGGTGGCCGTCGGGCCCGACATCGAGTACGTGCGTGCACGGACCGGTGACGAGGTCGTGATCCTGGCCTCCGCTCGCGTCAGCCTCGTCCTGGGCGACAGTGCGCAGATCCTTGAGCGTTTCCGCGGCCGCACGCTGCTGGAGTTGTCATATCGCGCTCCCATCTTCGCTTTAGAGGATCGAGTTCCCGGGGGTGCCCCCGTGATCGCCGGGGACTTCGTGAGCACCGAGGAGGGCACGGGCCTGGTGCACATCGCCCCCGCCTTCGGCGCAGACGACTTCGACGCTGCCGCCGCGGCCGGCCTGTTCGATCCGGAACTTCCGCAGTCCCTTTACCACCCCGTCAAGCCGGACGGCACCTTCGATCACCGCGTGCGCAGCCCCGACGGCGAGCGCTCCTACGAGGGCCGCAAGGTCAAAGACGCGGACCTCGCCGACGAGCTGATTGCCGATCTGCGGGGCGCAGGGCGGCTCTTTGGGGTCGAGCCCTACGAGCACTCCTACCCGCACTGCTGGCGCTGCGGCACGCCGCTGATCTACTACGCCAAGGCCAGCTGGTACATCAGGACCACGGCCATGCGCGAGCAGTTGCTCGCGGCCAACGAGACGGTCAGCTGGCACCCGGGCCATGTCAAGCACGGGCGCTTCGGCGAGTGGCTGAAGGGCAACGTCGATTGGGCTCTCTCACGCGAGCGCTATTGGGGTACGCCCCTGCCGATCTGGCGCTGCGGCGCCAATCACGTGCATGTGATCGGCTCGTTCAGCGAGCTTGCCAGGCTGTCAGGGGTCAACCTCGACGACCACCACCGGCCATTCGTAGACGACGTGGAGTTCCCATGCTTGGATCCGGACTGCTCATCGGTGATGCGGCGCGTGCCCGAGGTCATCGACGTCTGGTTTGACTCCGGTGCGATGCCATTTGCGCAACACCACGCGCTGAGCAAGGATGACGATCACTTCCGCGAGCACTTTCCCGCAGACTTCATCTGCGAGGCTCTCGATCAGACGCGCGGCTGGTTTTACTCGCTGTTGGCGATCTCGACGCTCCTGTTCGGCCAAGCGCCCTATCGCAACGTCGTCTGCCTGGGGCTGATCCTTGACGGCGAGGGTCAGAAGATGTCCAAATCCCGCGGCAACACCGTGGCGCCGTGGGAGGTCATCGACAGCTACGGTGCCGACGCGTTTCGCTGGTACCTGTTCACCGCCAAGGCGCCCTGGGACGGCTACCGCTTCTCAACCGATGCAATCGGCGAGCAGGTGCGGCTGTTTCTCAAGCCTCTGTGGAGCACGTACTACTTCTACGTCCTATACGCGTTCGCCAACGAGCAGGGATTGCGTGGCGCGAGCGGCGCGTTCGCGCCAAGCGGTGCGCACGCACAGGGGCACGTCCCGGGCTCCGATGAGCTAGACCGCTGGGTCCTGTCGCGGACGACTGCCACGGCTCAAACGGTGATCGAGTGCCTCGACGCGTACGACGCCACCAACGCAGGGCGGGCCATCGGGGAGCTGCTGGATGACATTTCCAACTGGTATGTGCGCCGCTCCAGACGACGCTTCTGGGACGGCGACCTGCGCGCGTTTGAGACGCTGCGCTCCTGCCTGTTGACCGTCGCCAAGCTGCTCGCCCCGTTCTGTCCCTTCATCTCCGACGAGATCTACGACAACCTCGACGGCACGCTCGCCAGCGTGCATCTGTGCGACTTCCCCACTGCCGCCGAGCTGGCTCCCCGCGATCCCGAGCTTGAGCGGGACATGGCGGTGGCTCGCGAGACCGTCCGCCTTGGGCTGGCGGCGAGAGCCAAGGCCAAGATCAAGATTCGACAGCCTCTGGCCGAGGCTGTCGTCGTGGCCGCTGGAGCCGAGCGCGGCGCGATCGAGCGGCTCGCCGAGATCGTGCGCGACGAGCTCAACGTCAAGCGCGTTCGCTTTGTGGGAGCCGCTGACGAGCTTGGCCACTACGAGATCAAGCCCGACTACCAGCGCCTGGGACCGCGCTTTGGCAAGGACATGCCACAGGTCGCCAGCGCAATCGCGGCTCTGGACCCCGCCCACGTCCTGGCGGTCCTAGCCAGCGAGTCCAGCCTGGGAATCGCAGTCGCCGGCCACGACCACACGCTCTCGGCCGACGATCTTCAGTTCACGATGCAGCCACCCGAGGGCTTCTCGGTCGAGCGCGAGGGGACGCACGCGGTGGCGCTGGACCTTTCCATCGACGACGGCTTGGCGCGCGAGGGACGCTCACGCGACATCGTGCATGCGGTCCAGAACGCGCGCCGCAATGCCGGGCTGGCCGTCGAGGACCGAATCGAGCTCAGCCTCGAGGGCTCGCCGGTCTTGCTCGACGCCGCAAGAGCCCATCAGCAGTATCTGTGCAACGAGACGCTGGCCGTGGCGCTCCACATCGACGGCGACTCAGCCGCCGCAACAGCCAGCGATCACCATGAGCAGGCCAAGATCGAAGGCCTTGACCTCGGCATCTCAGTCAGGCGAGCGCCGCGAGCGCACGCGACCGACGCCTGAACCACAGCCCCGCCTCGGCCGTCACCCTGGCCCTGGGCGGGCGGCGGCGGCTATGCCGCCGTCAGCGCCGGCTCAAGCTCAGCCTCGAGCTTGCTCTTGGGGTAAGCACCGACCACGGTCTTGACCGGTTGCCCGGCCTTGAACAGGATCATCGTCGGGATCGAAAGCACCTGGAAGGCCGCCGCCGTGGTCTGGTTCTCATCGACGTTGAGTTTTACGATTCGCAGGTCCTGACGCTCGCCGGCGATCTCCTCAAGCACCGGTGCGACAACCCGGCACGGGCCACACCAAGGCGCCCAGAAGTCCACCAAGACCGGCTTGTCGGACTCGATCACCTCAGCCTGGAAGTTCGCGTCTGTTACCTCGCTCAAGTTGCCTGCCATCGGTCTGCCTTTCCTCGATCTGCCTGTGGGGTGTGTGGCTCGGGACGGTGGATCTACCCGTGCCCTAAAGTCACTATACAAAGTGTAGTACGCGTTGCCCAGGCCCCGGCGCGTGAACTGGCATCGGCCTAAGTCGGCGTCGACACCCGCTCCGAGCTTGGCCTTCTCCGGGCGTGCGCGGCCGGGCCAAAACGCAAGGCCGGCACAAGCCAGGCTGCCTCGGCAGTGATGCGCCAGGACATCTTGCTGGCGCCCTTCTCGCGGTCGCGGAACACGATCGGAACCTCCTGCACGCGAAAGCCCGCGCGTACTGCGCGATATGTGAGCTCGACCTGAAACGCGTACCCACGCGAGCGCACGCCGGCAAAGTCGATCTCTTCGAGCACCTCACGCCGGAAGCATTTGAAGCCACCCGTGAGGTCCTGGATATGCAGGCCCAGCAGCAGCCGCGCGTATGTGGAGCCACCCTGACTGATCACGCGGCGCAACAGGCTCCAGTTGACGACGCCGCCGCCCGGCACGTAGCGGGAGCCGAGCGCCAGATCGGCTCCCGTTCTGATCGCGGCAAGCAGCCTCGCCAGATCGGCGGGGTCATGAGAGAAGTCGGAGTCCATCTCCATCAGGCACCCAGCACCTTCTGCCAGGGCGTGGGCAAATCCCGCCAAATACGCAGGGCCGATCCCGGCCTTTTCGGTGCGATGCAGCACACGCACCCAGTCGTGGTCCGCGGCGAGGGCATCGGCGATCTCGCCCGTTCCATCGGGAGAGCCATCATCGACCACGAGCACGCGGAAGCCTTCCGGGGAAGCCTCGGTGAGCACCCTTCCGGCAGCGTCGATTATGGCCTCGATGTTCTCGGCCTCGTTGTAGGTCGGCAGGACCAGCCACGCGGTGCCGGTCGGCCGCTGGAGTGTCGTTGCAGGTGATTGCACGGCCGCCGTACCCTACAGAGCACGGACACTCGATTCAGCCGCTAATGAGCATGGAGCTGTCAAACGCCGCTATCGCCGATGCCCTCCAGGAGCTCGGCGACCTCTACGAGCTCGACGGCGCCGTTATCCACCGCGTGCTCGCCTACCGCACCGCGGCTCGCGCTGTGCGTGAGTGCACGCGCTCAGTGGCGTCACTCGCGCGCGCTGGAAAAGTCACCGAGTTGCCTGGAATCGGCACGACCCTGGAGGCCAAGATCGTCGCCCTGCTGGACACGGGCGCGATCCCGGCCAGCGTCACGCTGCGCGCCAAGTTTCCCGCAGGGCTGATCGAGATCACGCGCCTGCCAGGACTTGGTCCCAAGCGTGCCCGGCTGCTGCACGACGAGCTCGGGATCGACTCCATCGACGCGCTGCGGCAGGCAGCGCTGGCGGGACGCGTGCGCAGCGTGCGCGGACTCGGTCCCAAGTTCGAGGCAAGCGTCCTGGTCGCGCTCGACCGCGGCGGCGCCGGCTCCGACGAGCAGCGCATGCTGCTGCCGGCGGCAATCCAAATCGCCGATGCTCTGGTTGCTGAACTGGCGCAGCACGGACCCGCCGGAGCGCGGTTCGAGGCCGCCGGGTCCGCGCGTCGCCAAGCCGACACCGTCAAGGACATCGACCTATCGCAATCACAACCACGCCAGACACGATGGCGCAAGCAGTCGCCGCGTGCGACCAGATCGCGAGCGTCTCCTCGTCCGGGCCGACAGGGGCACGCGCACTGACGCACTCGGGCGTGCGCATCGACTTGCGGATCGGAGCG
>CAJCHW010000198.1 GCA_903970125.1 Chlamydiota bacterium | reverse complement strand
ACCGGACGGTCAACGTGCCGCCCTCGGGATCGATGTCGAGGAACGGGGCTGGCTCGTCCTCGCCGAACGAGGAGAGGCTCTGCCCGACCTCGGGCAGGTAGCTTGATATGAGCAGCAGATGGCGCACCGCCTCGACGCGCGCCGCCGCCTGCGCGGTGACGATCCCGCCGTAGCTGTGGGCGACCACAACGGTCGGCTCGTCGCTCGCGCTCAAGACGCGCCGCACAGCCATCACGTCCTCCGCCAACCCGGGGCCTTGCGCATGCGTCGGCTCACCCGTCTCGCCGCAGCTCGGCAGGGCAGGCGCCTCGCTGGCGAGGCCCTGCTCGGCCAACAGCTCGGCGGTTCGGTGCCACCACCACGATCCGTCCCTCACGCATGCCCCGTGTACGAAAACGACCCTCATCATGACCTCCTCATCGCGTGTCCATCTAGTGTCGAGACAATAGACGTACCGATCGTTACGTGTAAACATTGGGCCATGGGCAGACATCGCCAACCACAAATCAGGCAGCGGCTCCTGGACGCGTGCACCGACCACGCGCTCGAGCACGGGCTCCCGGACCGGCTTGGGCCCCTGGCCGCCGCGGCAGGCACGTCCAACCGGATGCTGATCTACCACTTCGGTGCCCGTGACCGATTGCTTCGCGAGGTTCTCGGACAGGCCCGCCAGCGCCAGGTCGAGGCCTTCACCGAGCTCATACGCCTGCGACCCGACGAGCCCTACCCGGCCACCCTGGCTCGCGCGTGGTCTGCGATCTCCGGGCCTCAGGGCGAGCCCTACCTCCGCATGTTCGGCCGGCTGCACGACACCGCTGGAGAGCCACTCTGGCCCGGTTTCCGGCGGACCGCGACGACCGACTGGCTCGCACCGCTTGAAGAAGGCATGCGCAGCGTCGGCCGACCCGAGCTGGCGACCGTCGTGCTCGCGGTCATCCGCGGCCTGCTCAGAGACCTCGACGCCACCGGCGACACCGCCCGCACCGACCGCGCCTTCCACGACTTCCTCGCCACAATCGATAGCCCCTGAACTTGCGCGACGCCGACCTCGCGGCCGTCCTCGCTTGCGTACTCGTTGCCACTACAGTTTGCGCGCCCGAACGGCTGTCCGCGCGGCACCCCCGGACGTGGCGCGCCTAACATCGAACCCATGGCAATCCAGCGGATGGACCACGTGGGCATCGTCGTTGACGACCTCGCGGCAGCGACCGAGTTTTTTCTCGAGCTCGGACTCGAGCTGCAGGGCCAGGCACCGGTCGAAGGCACTTGGGTGGACCGCGTGGTGGGACTGGAGGGAGTCCAGGCGGAGATCGTGATGCTCCAGACCCCGGACGGCCACGGACGGATCGAGCTTGCGAAGTTTCACGCCCCGTCGGGCCGATCCGCCGGCGCGTACGCGCCGGCGAACACCCCGGGTATCCGTCATGTCACATTTGCTGTGGACGACATCGACGCTGTAGTAGCCGCATTGCAAGCCCGTGGCGCGGAGCTCGTTGGCGAGCTGGAGCGCTATGAGGACAGGTACCGGCTGTGCTACGTCCGCGGTCCGGAGGGAATCATCGTCGAGCTGGCCGAGCAGATCGGCTGACGCGTCAGGCCGACTGCTCGTGCCCATCGGCACCGCACTGCTGTTCCTCGTCCGCGAACGCGGACAGCCAAAGCTGTCGCTTGGCGATATAGGCCGTGGGCAGCTCCTCACCCACCGCCTCCAGGACGGCAAGCCACCCGAGCGCGTCACGGTAGTCGCCGCGCTCGGCCGACTCGGTTGCCGATCGCAGGCTCCCAGCCACTGCGACGAGATGCCGCTCGGCGTCGCGGTCCGGCTGCTGTACGGATCGTCTGGGCGTCGGCCGCCCTGTCTCGGAGCCGGCGCCCTGTTGCGGCCTTTGCTCGACGCGCACGAAGTGCTTCGGTGAAGAACTAATCGCTGGGCTCCTCTCGATGGGTGTAAGCCGCGACCATCCCGCGATCGCATGCTGCCGGCCGAGTGTCGGAGCCGGAAATTCGAGCCCACCGAGATTTTGGGAGAGCCGGCACTATCCTAACACTGGCGTGCAGCCGCAATCGGGCGTGTAGTTGCGATCGCGGCTGGCGCAAGCTTGATGAGCAACCTTGAGACCAAACACCTGCGTGTCCTGATCGCCAACGAGCGTAAGGACCGCTTGGCGCTCGTCGCTCCGATCGTCGCAAGTCTCGGCCACGAGGTGATTGCCCGGGAGATCGCCGTCGCAGACGTAGGGCCGGCGACTGCCAGAGAGCGCCCCGACGTCGCGCTCGTGGGACTCGGAGACAGTTCAGAGCACGCACTTGCGCTTATCGACAAGATCGTCTCCGAGGCGGCCTGCCCAGTGATCGTGCTGCTGCACGCGCGCGACCCCAACTTCATCAACGAGGCATCCAAACGCGGCATCTTTGCCCACATCAGCGACGCCGACACGCAGGACTGGCAGAGCGCAATCGACATCGTGCTCAGACGCTTTGCCGAGTACCAGGATCTCAAGGGCGCATTTGGGCGGCGCGCACTGATCGAGCGCGCAAAGGGGATCTTGATGGAGCGCCACGGCATCGACGAGGCGGCCGCGTTTGAGATGATGCGCGACCAATCCCGCGTCGACAACCGCAAGCTCGTCGACCTCGCCACGGCGGTCGTCGACGGCCACCGGCTACTGCCCGGAGAGCGCCAGGCGTCGGTTCAGCGCTAAGCGCTCGACGCCCGTGCGCGCTGCGTTCCATTTATGTCACTTGTCTGCGCGAATGCGCCTATGTTTTTATGAGCTCTCGCTCTGGCGCCTGCGGCGCGGGCCCGCCATTGGTGCCCTTCGCTGCTGCGGGACTGCGCTTGGGCACCAGCAGCTCCTGCTCGGCAGGAGTCCGCCGTGCATGGCGGAACCCAAGGCCGACGAGCCCGAGCATCAACACTGCAAGGATGAACGACGCGATCGAGCCGTAGAGCATGATCGTGCCGATCTTCGAGAAGCCGTAGGCCTCCAGCAGCAGGCCACGTAGCGTGGTTCCCTGAAAGGAGGTGGTCTCAAGCGCTGCCAGCGCCGTGTTCTTTGGTTCGGCGCGTGCCGCTGTGCTGATCTTTGAGTAGATCCCGCCGTACGGCATCTCCGCAAGGTGTTCAGCGATGAAGTGGTCGGCGTAGGCCTCGGCTTGAGGGCCGGTGAGCAGTTGCTGTCCTGAGTACTTCTCGAGATACGGGATCATCGCCGGGGTGATCTCGGTTCCAGGCTTGGCAGTCGCGAAGGCGGCCTTGGGTGGGAAGAAGATCTGCTGCTCGGCCAGCTGGTTGCGTACGTTTGAGTGGTCGTAGCTGTAACCCCACATCAGCAGACCCCCTGCGACGAGAAGCACAACCACAAGGCCCATCCCGATGGCACTGGTGAGGACATCAAAGACTCTGCGGCGCATTGAGCGCTCCTCTCGATGGATGTGCGCGATGACAGTCGTGCGATCGCGCTGCCGGCCGAGTGTCTGAGCCGGGACCGTGAGCCCACCGAGAGTTAAAGCAAGCCAACCGCCATGTTAACAGTCGCGTGCGCAGTAGCCTGCCGTCGCGATCCGGGTTGGGCAAGCGTGGTCAGCCGGCTCGCGCCTGACAAACTCAGGCAGCTGTCATGGCTACCGCAGATACACAGGTCGTGGTCATTGGCGGCGGCATCGTCGGCTGTGCCGTCGCGCACGCGTTGACACGCCATGGCGTAAAGGCAATGCTGCTTGAGTCCGAGCCGGCGCTGGCGTTGGGCGCCAGTGGCTCCAATTCTGGAATCCTTCACACCGGCTTTGACTCAACTCCAGGCGAGCTTGAGACGCAGCTGATTCTGCGCTCGGCCGTACTGCGCGACGAACTCGCCGATGAGCTTGGCATAGAGCTGTGGCGATGCGGTGCGCGACTGCATGCGACCACCGACGATGAGCGCGCAGCGGTGCTCGCCCTCGCGGACAACGCCTGTGCCAACGGGGTAGAGGTTCACATCCACGAAGGCTCGCTGGCAATACCGGGGGAGGCGGTCACCGATCCCGTCGCATTTGCCAACGCGCTTGCAGGCGCCGCGGCGGCCGCCGGGGCGACCGTGCGGCTGGGCGCGCGCGTGACCGGACTTGCTCCAGCGACCGGCGGACGCGTGGTGATAGCCCTGGCTAGCGGCGAGCAGGTGGTGGCGCGTGCGGCGGTCAACTGCGCGGGCCTTCACGCCGACGCGGTCGCACGGATGGCCGACGACGATCCTGTGACCGTGTACCCGCGCAAAGGAGAGTTTTTCGTCTTCTCAGCACCGGCGGGCGAACCACTGCGGCAGATTCTGCTGCCGGTCCCATCGGCCGTGGGCAAGGGCGTGCTCGTCTTTCCGACGGTCGGCGGCCAGATCGTCGCCGGACCGACTGCGCGCGAGCGCGACGACAAGTCCGACTGGTCGGTCGAGGCCGATGCTGCCGAGCTCATTATTCCCCGTGCCGTTGCGATGTACCCACCGCTGGCACGTGCACGACAGATCGGTGCCTACGCCGGACTGCGACCCGCTGGGCGCCAGCGAAACTACGTGATCGAGCGGTCACGCACACTGCCGGGGCTCACTCACGTTGCCGCGATCCGCTCCACGGGACTGTCAGCGGCGCTGGGAATCGGTGAGCACGTCGCAGCGATGATTGCCCGCCAGGGTGCGATCGGGCTGGAACCTGCGCGACCGCTGCCGACCCCACCGCCTCAGCCAACCACCGGTTCCTGGTGGCAGCGAGCCGCGGCATACCACGCCGACCCGTCGACCCCAGCTGCTCCCATGAGCACCGAAAGATGAGCGCCGAGCTGCTGCTGGGCATCGACGAGGGCACCACCGCCGTCAAGGCGGCCCTGTTTGACAGCGACCTCACGGTGGTCGCCGAGGCGCGACGGCCGGTGCCCGTGTCGCACCCGCATCCGGGCTGGGTCGAGCAGGACCCTGAGCTTGTGCTCGAAGCCGTCGTGGACACGGTCGCAGAGCTGCTCGCGGAGTCCGGCGGCCGTGAGGTCTGCGCCGCGGGCCTCGATCACCAGGGCGAGTCCGTGCTCGCCTGGGATGCGCGCGACGGTCGTGCGCTGACGCCGGTGGTCGTCTGGCAGGACAAACGCCAGGACACCCTTCTGGCCGCGATCGACCCGCAGGCGGTGGAGCGCTCCGGGCTGCCATTGGATCCGTACTTCTCGGCCGGCAAGCTCGCGTGGCTGCTTGACAACGACAGCGGTGTGCGACGCGCACGCGACGACGGCTCGCTGCGGCTGGGCACCGTCGACGCGTTCCTGACGGACCGCCTCGGCGGTCGGTTCGCCACCGACCTCTCCACCGCCTCGCGCACCCAGCTGCTTGCGGTCGGCGGGCGTGACTGGGACGAACAACTGCTGAAGACCTTCGGTGTGCAGCGAGAGCACCTGCCCGCGATCGGTCCCACGTTTGGGCCGCTTGGCCGGCTGCACCACGCGCGCTGGCCGTTCCCGGTGGCGCTGAGCGCCCAGCTTGTCGACCAGCAGGCTGCGCTGGCCGGATGCGGGGCCGTGGCGTCAGGGCAGTGCAAGGCCACCTATGGCACCGGCGTGTTCGTGCTGGGACGCACCGATGGGCCGGTCCGCGCGCCCGGGTTGCTGCCGACGATCGCCTGGGCGGCGCCGGACGACGCCGGCGGCGTGGGCGAGGTCGCGGGCGCGTTGGACGGCGGCGTGTTCGCGGCGGGCTCACTGCTGGACTGGCTGGCCGGTGGCCTAGGCCTGGCGACCGACGCGGCCGCGCTGGCGAAAGCGGCGGCCTCGGTGCCCGACAGCGCCGGTGTGGTCGTGCTTCCGGCGCTTGCCGGCCTGGGTGCGCCCTGGTGGAATTCCGAGGCCCACGGCGTGATCGCGGGACTGCACCTGGGCGTGGGTGCGGCACACATTGCGCGCGCAGTACTTGAGGCGATCGCATGGCGCGTCGCCGACATCGTCGAGTCGATGGCCGCGGTCGTCCCCGTCGATCAGCTCCGCGTCGATGGCGGCCTCACCAACGACGAGACCCTGCTCGAAATTCAGGCCGACGCGCTCGGGTTGCCGCTCGCCGTGGGGCGCGCCGATGCGACAGTTCTGGGCGCAGCCATGCTCGCGGGGGTCGGTGCGGGGGTTTTCGCAAGCGTCGAGGACGCTGCGGTGCGACTACCGCACCGACGCGTGGTTGCGCCGCAGATGGACCCCCGCGAGCGCGCCGAGCGGCGCGAGCGCTGGCGCGCTTTCGTGCGCGCCGCCGCAGCCTTATGAAGTGGTCGCGGCCGTTTGGACGGCTCGGCGGGGCTCGCGGCCCGGAAACGCATCAGCAGCTCGCGCTGGGCGACGCCCTGCCTAGAGCGGCGTCGTGTAGGCGGCGCTCAGACCCCCGTCGACGAGGAAGGTCGATGCGGTCACGAAGCTGGACTCGTCGGAGGCCAGGAACAGCGCCGCGTTGGCGATCTCCTCGGCCCGTGCGAAGCGGCCCATGGGCACGTGTACCAGCCGCCGCGCCGCCTTCTCGGGATCCTTCGCGAACAGCTCGCGCAGCAGCGGTGTGTCCACGGGTCCAGGGCACAGCGCGTTTACACGCACGCCCCGGCGCGCGAACTCCACACCCAGCTCGCGTGTGAGCGCAAGCACGCCACCCTTGGAGGCGGTGTAGGAGATCTGCGATGTCGCCGCGCCCATCACGGCGACGAATGAGGCGGTGTTGATCACCGAGCCGCTCATCGGCCCCTCGTTGTCGAGCAGATGCGGAATGCCGTGCTTGCAGCACAGAAAGACGCTGCGCAGGTTGACCCGCTGCACGCGCTCCCACGCCTCGAGCGCGGTGTCGAGCACCGATGCGTCGTCGTTGGGCGAGATGCCCGCGTTGTTGAACAGCACGTCGATATGGCCGTAGGAGTCGCGCACACGCTGGAAGGTGTCCTGCACCTGATCCTCGTCGGCCACGTCGGCCACCAATGCGAGGTCGCCGGGGGCATCGGCGTCCAGATCGACCCCCACCACCGTCGCGCCCTCGCGCTGAAAGACGGCGACCGTGGCGGCACCGATCCCGCCACTTGCACCAGTCACGACACACACGCGCCCCGCAAGCCGTCCGTTTGTCGCCATCACTGCTCCGTTGCGTAGAAGATCGTCTTGACCTCGGTGTAGGCGTCGAGTGCGTGCGGCCCCAGCTCGCGCCCGTAACCGGACTGCTTGAAGCCGCCGAAGGGCGTGCTCACGCGCACCGATGTGTTCGCGTTTATCGACAGCACTCCTGTCTGCACGGCGCGCGCCACGCGCAGCGCGCGCGCCCCGTCGCGTGTCCAGATCGAGCCGGAAAGCCCGTAGACCGTGTCGTTGGCAAGCCGCACCGCCTCGGCCTCATCCGCGAATGCGATCACCGCTGCGATCGGACCGAAGACCTCCTCCTGAGCCACGCGGTCGCTCGCTTTGACCGGGGCAAGCACGGTTGGCGCAAACCAGAAGCCCGGACCCTCCGGCGCGCTGCCGCGGAAGGCAACCGGTGCCTGGCCGTCGAGAAATGAGGCCACCGTGTCGCGCTGCGAGGCGGAGATCAGCGGCCCCATCTGCGTGGCCTCATCGAGGGGGTCGCCGACCCGCAGTGCACCGACTCCGATCTCGAGCAGCTCAAGAAAACGATCCATCACGGACTCCTGCACGAGGATGCGTGAGCGCGCGCAGCAATCTTGCCCGGCGTTGCCGAACACAGCCGCCGGGGCCGCGGCCGCAGCGGCATCGAGATCGGCGTCGGCAAAGATGATGTTGGCCGACTTGCCGCCGAGCTCGAGTGTGACCCGCTTGATGGTCGCCGCCGCCCCGGCGGCGATCGAGCGCCCGACAGCGGTCGAGCCTGTGAAAGCGATCTTGGCGACGTCGGGATGCTCCACCAGGCGCTGCCCGCACGTGGCACCGGGCCCGGCAACAACGTTGAACACACCTTCGGGCAGCCCCGCCGCTCGCGCTAGCTCGGCAAACCGCAGTGCGGTCAACGGCGTCAGCTCGGCCGGCTTGAGCACGACAGTGTTGCCTGCCGCGAGCGCCGGCGCAAGCTTCCAAGAGGCGATAGTCAGCGGGTAATTCCACGGCGTGATCAGACCCACCACACCCATCGACTCGCGCACGGTGAACGCCTGGCCGCCGGCCGCCGGGATCGTGTCGCCAAGCAGTCGCTCCGGCGCGCCCGCGTAGTAGCGAAAGGTGTCGATCACCATGCCCATCTCGCCGCGTGCGTCGGTGATCACCTTTCCCGCGTTGCGCGCCTCAAGCAGCGCGAGCTCCTCGTGGTGTGCGGCAAGGGTGTCAGCGAGCGCGCGCAGGACCTGCGCGCGCTCGCCAGGGGAGATCGCTCGCCACGCGGGCAGCGCCGCCTTGGCGCGGGCCACGGCTTCGTCGACCTCGACGACGCCCGCGCGCGCGATCTCCGTGAGCACCGCCTCGGTGGCGGGCTCAAGCACTGCCAGTCGATCGCTCAGCGGTCAGCCATCCGTCGCCGCCCCGGCGAACGCCGCAGGTTCGTGAGATTCGTGCATCGCGCGCGCCTACGGAGACGAGGAGATACCAGGCAACGACTCGGCCATGTTGGAGTCGTCGATCGTGCGGATCGGCCCCTTGAAGGTGCGCTTCGCCCAGCCGAAATACCAGATCGTCACAGCCACCATCGTCACAATCGTGACAATCGGCGCGTAGTTAACCGCCGACCAGGTGAACCCACTCTTGAAGAAGACGCCTTCTGGTGCAAATGGCAGGCAGAAGATCACCACGCAGATCGCCACCCAGACGAACGCGATCGGGTTGACCCACTTGTACTTGGCACCAAGTGTCCACGGCCCCGGCTGGAACCGGTCACCGGCCCGCCAGCGCAGAAAGACGGGGATCGTGTAGGCGATGTAGAGGCCGATGACCGAGATCGAGGTGACCGCGAGGAACGCGACCGGCGTACCCAGCTTGTCCGGGAAGTACGCGGGGATCGTCACGAGCATCGCAAAGACGCACACGAACAGCACTGACCAGGTGGGTGTGCGGTTCTTGTTCAGCCGCCGCCAAAGGCTGTGGCCCGGCACGGCGCCGTCGCGCGAGAACGCAAACGTCATCCGCGAGGCGCTCGTTACGCAGGCCATCCCGCAGAAGAGCTGACCGACGGTTGAGATCAGGATCACGGCCTTCGCTGCCGCTGAGCTCAGCGCGGTCGTAAAGATCGCCAGCGCCGGGAAGCCCGCCTTCAGGATTTCCGTTTCCTTGGTCGTCTGAATCGCGAAGGTGATCGCGAGCAGCACGATCCAGCCGATGATCGCGGAGTAGAACACGGACCGCCATACCCCCTGCGGCGACGACTGTGCCGAGCCCTTGGTCTCCTCGGAGATATGCGCCGAGGCGTCATAGCCGGTAAGCGTGTACATCGTCAACAAAAAGCCCAATGGCAGCACGTAGAACCAGTACATGTGGCCGCTGAAGCCCGAGACGTTGGCACGGTGTCCGAAGACGTAGGAAAGGCTCGCATGGTGGCTTGGGACTGCGACCAGGATCACCACGATCACGGCGACGCCCACGATGTTCCACCACGCCGAGAAGCTGTAGAACAGCGATACGAGGTGGCTTGAGAAGACGTTGATCAGCCCGTGTGCCACCAGGATCACCGCGAACACCGCGAAGTTGACGTGCGCGGAATAGTCCACGCTGGTGCCCGCCGCCGCCTTTGTGAAGTTGAAGATGAAATGGACGTCGTATAGCCCGAGCAGGTTCATCAGGAACGTCGCGCACACGTAGTCCACCGACGCCACGACCGCCACGAGTCCGATCAGGTTGAACCAGCCCGTGAACCAACCCCACGCGGGGCCCCCAAGTGTGGACGCCCAGTAGTAGATGCCGCCCGCGGTCGGGAACGCCGATGCCAGCTCTGACATCGCAACCGCCACGGCCATTACGACCACGCAGATCAGCGGCCACACGATCGAGATCGCGATCGGCCCGCCGTTCTTCAATGCCTGCCCGTATGTTGTGAAGCAGCCCGCCAGCACGCAGATGATCGAGAACGAGATCGCGAAGTTGGAAAACCCGCTCCAGCCGCGATTGAGCTCCTGCCTGTAACCGAGTTCTGCAAGGCGCTGCTCGTCGGATTTCAAAGGCCCCACGGGTGCTGTCGTTGCGCTCATCGGCATCCCCTTACGAAAAAGGTTTGACTATCCGTCCTTCAATCGTGACAATAGGTGCGACCACGGCCGGCTGTCAAGAGCACGTGGCCAAAATTCCGCAAACAGCGCCGGACACGGGGCCAAGCCGGGCGCCGCGTGCGCGCCGGCGACGACCCTCAGGCGCTCGGCAACAGTCCGGCGAGCACGTGCTCGGTGCCCCGCAGGTGCTCGGCCATCGCCGCCATCGCGCGCGCTTCGTCGCGATCGCGGACGGCGGCCAGGATGCGCCGGTGCTGGGCGTTGGATGAGGACAGCACGGCCGGCGGGTGGGCGATCAGCGAGATCAGGCCCGTCATCTGCCCTTGCGCCTCGGTGCACGCCATCACGAGCCGCGACGAGCCAGTGGTTTCGGCTAGCCCGACGTGCAGCAGGATGTCGATCTGCCGGTAGGACGCGAAATCTCCGAGCAGCTCCTCCAGGGTCGCGGCCAGGCGGTCAAGTGCGTCCAGCGCCGCGGCCGACGCGCGCTCGGTGGCAAGCGCCGCCACGCCCAACTCGACGGCCAGACGTTGGTCGCATACCTCACGCCAGCCGGCCAGCAACTCGGGTGAAGGCGGTTGCGCGGCCGGCTGGCGATCGGCCACGAACGTGCCACCACCGCGACCGCGGACCGCCCGCAGCTGCCCGCTGTGCGCCAGCGCCGTGAGCGCCTGGCGCAGCGTCGATCGGGCTATTCCCAGGCGCATGCACAACTCCCGCTCGGCGGGCAGCCGCGTCCCGGGTGGAAGCAGTCCAAGCTTTATCGCGGTGCCCAACCGCTCGACGGTCTCCTCGAACGCGGTCTGCGAGCGCACTGGCGCAAAAACCGTGTCCGGCGCGGGGAGCACCTCGGTCACAAACGCTCAAACCCCCGGTAGCGCTCCCAGTCGGTGACCGCCGCGCCGAAAGCCTCCAGCTCCACGTCGGCGGCGTTGACGTAGTGGTCGACGACATCGTCGCCAAAAGCGGAGCGCGCGACGCCGCTCGCGGCGAAGAGCTCGCGCGCCTCGCGCAAAGAGCCCGGGATGCGCGGCTTCTCGGAGGCGGTGTAGGCGTTGCCCTCGAACGCAGGCTCAAGCTCAAGGCCGTGCTCAAGGCCGTGCAGGCCCGCGGCGACGATCGCGCTCAGTGCCAGGTATGGGTTCAGATCGGCTCCGCCGGCACGGTTCTCAAAACGCAGCGATGGACCGTGCCCGACCACACGCAGCGAGCACGTCCGGTTATCGCGTCCCCACGCCACCGCGGTTGGCGCGAACGTGGCGTCCGCAAAGCGCTTGTAGGAGTTGATGTTCGGCGCGAGCAACAGCGTGAGCTCCCGCAGACAGGCCAGCTGCCCCGCCAGAAAGGCCTCAAACACCCCTTGATCGCGGTGAAAGATCTGCCCCTGTTCATCGGCCAGCGAGAAGTGGATGTGGCACGAATTGCCCTCGCGCTCGTCGTACTTGGCCATGAACGTGATCGACATGCCCTCAAGCGCCGCGATCTCCTTGACCCCGTTCTTATAGATCGCGTGCTCGTCGGCGGTCTTCAACGCATCTGCGTAGCGGAAGTTGATCTCGTGCTGTCCGTAGTTGCACTCGCCCTTTGAGTCCTCGCAGAGCATCCCGGCCGCTTCCATGCTGTTCCGAATTCGCCGGATCAGCGGCTCCACGCGCGCGGTCCCGAGCAGCGAGTAGTCCACGTTGTACAGGTTGGCCGGTTCCAGGCCGCGGTAGCCCTGCTTCCAGGCCTGCTCGTAAGCGTCGCGAAACACGATGAACTCGAGCTCTGTGCCTGCGTTTGCGGTCCAGCCGCGCTCGGCCAGGCGCGCCAGCTGGCGCCGCAGCACCTGGCGCGGCGAGACCACCACCTCCGATCCATCCTGCCAGGCGACGTCGGCGAGACAGACGACCGTGGCCTGGAGCCAGGGCACGGGTCGCAAGGTGGCGAGGTCCGGGTGCAGCACAAAGTCGCCGTAGCCGCGCTCCCAGGAGAACAGCGCAAAGCCGTCAGCGGGCGTCATGTCAACGTCGACGCCGAGAAGATAGTTGCACCCCTCCGCCCCATGTTCGGCGACCTCGGCGAGAAAGTGGCGGGCTGTCAGGCGCTTGCCCTGGAGGCGGCCCTGCATGTCGGTCAACGCGAGCAGCACGGTGTCCACCGTGCGCGCATCGACCGCCTCGCGCAGCTCGTCCAGCGTCATCGCGTTTGAACCCTGCTGACCATAAACCTGAAGGTACAGGTTGTACGCCTTATCGTGCAAGTGGCACGCCGAAGGGGCCGGCCGACGAGGAGACATCCGCGGCGCGCCGGCGCGCGTAACTACAGAGGGCAGCCGCAAATCAAGTCCCGCGCGGGATCTGTCGAAGTCTGTTTATAGCCATGAGCGAGCAGTCTCAAGCGATCGAGCGCGACCCTGCAGTGCTGCGGGCGCGTCGCACGGCGGCAACGACGCGGATCATCCTGGGAGTCGTTGGCATCGCCCTTATCGTCGCCCAGCCACACCTGCCGGCGCATGCTGCACTGGGTCTGGCCGGCTTTGCCACGATCCTCTTGACCTCGCTCGTCCAACTCACTGTGTCGCGGCTGTCTTTGCTGCGGGTCGAGGAGTCCCTGGCTGGAGCCGCCGCGATCCTGATCGTGGGCTTTGGAAACCAGCACGTGACCGTCCTGACCTTGCTCTGGCTGGTGGCGGTCGCGACGGGCGTGATGGCACGCGGTGGCCGGGTGCATTGGATCGGGCCCACGGTCGTGATCGTGGCACTGGCGCTGCCGATCGTGCGCGAGCAGCGCGTCGAGGGCGATTACGCAGCCATGTGCGTCGCTGTGCTCGGGCTGTTGCTGACCAGCGGACGGCTCACGCGGGAGCTCAACCGGCTCTTGCGACAGGCGCGGCTGGAGGCACAGAGCGCTGAGACCCTGTTGCTGGCAGGGGACATCGCGGCACGCGTCGCCAACGACCTCGACGTCGCGCCCGGTGGCGTACGTCAGGCCGCGCCCGGACCGCATGAGACGCTCAGCGCCGAGGAGGAGGCCAACGCGCGCTTTGCTCTGGCGAGGCTGATCGACGGTGACGGCGTGCGCATGGCTGTCCAGCCCGTCATCGACCTTGACACTGGCGCGATTCACGCCTACGAGGCATTGGCGCGCTTTGATCGGCGACGCGCGGACCGCAGTCCGCTGCACTGGTTTGCGCTCGCGGAGGAGCTCGGTGAACGATCGGCCCTGGAGCGCGCCTGCCTGCGGGCAGCGCTTGCCCTGTTCCTGCGCCGCCCGCCAGGCACACGCTTGGCGGTCAACCTGTCGGTGGCGACGCTGCTGGAGCGAGAGACCTACGCCATGCTCGACCACGTCGGCAACAGCCAGGCCGACGATCTGGAGGGCCTGATCATCGAGATCACCGAGGAGACCCTCGTCAGCCACGACGACCAGGTGGGCCAGGCGATCGACGACCTACGCCGACGCGGCGCGCTGCTGGCGGTGGACGATATCGGGGCCGGATACTCGGGATTGCGCCAGATCACCGCGGTGCTCCCCGACTACCTAAAGCTCGACCGCTCACTCGTCAGCGGGATCGACCACCAAAGCGACCGTGCCGCGCTCGTGAGCGCCCTCGCCGGCTACTCCAGCCAGGTCGGCAGCCTGCTTGTCGCTGAGGGCGTCGAGTATCTAGCCGAGCTGCACAAGCTCAAGCAGCTCAACGTGCCCCTCGCACAGGGCTTCTACCTCGCCCACCCGGGATGGCCATGGCCGGATCTCAGCCAAGCGGCGACGCAGGCTCTGCCGACGTCGGTCGCGACAACGTAGACACGGACGGCATGCTGCGCCACGTGCGCCTGGGCAGTGGCGAACCCATGCTGCTGATCCACGGTCTTGGTGCAGACCACCATTGCTGGGCCCCCCTGCTGGAGCCGCTCGCGCGCCGCTTCGACGTCATCGCCCTTGACCTTCCGGGATTCGGTGCGACGCCGCCGTTGCCCGCGACAGATTCGCCCCGGCCGGCGCGGCTGGCCGAGATCGCGATCGACTTCCTCGGCGCCCTGGGCATCGGCCGTGCCCATCTGGTGGGCAATTCGCTGGGGTCATGGGTCGCGCTTGAGGCGGCCGCGCGCGGTGGGGCGTTCTCGGTGACCTCGTTATGTGCAGCAGGCCTGTGGGCGAGACCACTCCTGGGCGCCGGGGAGCGCCCTCGCCGCAGCGCGCGCCGCCTGGCCCAGCTCGCCGCTCCCGCGCTGCTGGCCATGGCCGGCACGGCAACGGGCCGTCGCGCGATGCTCTCACCCACACTGCGCGATGGCGGCCGGCTGAGCGCCGAGGACGCCCGCGGGCTGATGAGCACCTGGCTGACGGCGCCGGGCTATGACGCCGCGAACCTGCAGATGCGCCGCGGCGCGTTCACGGACTGGGCAGCGATCGGCGCGCCAGTCACACTTGCCTGGGGCCAGCACGATCACCTGGTCTCGCCGCCGCGCCATCCGCCGTCATGGGTTCAAACGGTGACGCTGGCGGGCTGTGGACACCTGCCAATGTGGGACAACGCCGAGCTCGTGCTGAACACGATCTCCGACACGGTGGCTCGTACCCAACCGTACCCGGTGTAGGCGACTCGGCCGGGCATTTCCGCCACGCGAGGCGCGCTCTCAGCTGGGTTCAAGCACTCGGCGCGCCATCCATCGTCCCATCGCGCCGAGGTTCGATTCGTTGTAGTCGTCGACGTGGACCGACGGGTGAGCGCCGAACCCAAGCGCGCACACGGGGTCGTGATCGGCGCAGAAGCTGATGGTACGCCCGGTGATGGCGGCCGGCAGTGGCCCGGCACCCCGACCGCCGGCGGCGGTCCACATGCCGCTGGCGCTCGCCACCTGCGAGCCTGGCGCTGCTTGGACTTCGGCCGCTTCCCAAAGTGTTTCGCCGCCGTCTGGGACCTTGCCGGGGTCCGCGATCAGCATCACCGCGGCGATGGCGCCGCTGGAAAGCAGCGCGGGGTCTGACGTCGCGAGTGTTCGCAGCGCCAGATGGATCACGAGCGCACCCTGGGAGTACCCGATCAGAACCGCCCGCTCGTTCGGGCACCTGCCGACGACTTCGCGCAGTTCGGACACGAGCTCTTCCTCGCCGGCGTCGATGCTCTGCAGGTCTTCCTCGGTGAGAAAGAAGGGCAGGCTCACGCCCAAGGCCGGGTAGTGCAGCCCCAGCGCCACGAAATCACTCGCGCTGTAGCCGCCGGATGATTCCATCGCGGCCTGAAAGCCCGCAAGGGCCTGGTGATCGCGTTCGCCGAAGCCCGCTTCGTTGTTGGCGAATGTGAGCGAATGGCCCTGTGGCGCTTCGCCCGAGCCGCGCACGCCGAAGACCGCAAAATCGGTGCACGCCGAGTTCTCGGGCTGCCACGAGGCCGGCGCGGGCTGGGGCGGTTCGACATATCCAACCCATGGTGTCGCCCACACGCCTTCCCCTTCGACATGCGTGCCGGAACCGGCGGGAGCGGGTCCCGAGGAACTGCCCCAGTTGACGTCGGTGACGTCAGCGAAGGCGTTGGACGACACTCCCAAGCTCGAGTCCAGGATCGCCCCGTGCAGCGTCACTTCAGCTTCTTCGCCCACGGTTACCGCGGTCGTCGCGTGCTCAAGCGTGGTCCCGAGCAGGTCCGCGGAGGCGCCATCGACGACGTTGATCCCGATCCAGTCGGTGGCGGTCGTCGAGCCATCGCCCGTGACGCCTCCGACCGAGTTGTCGTCCACCGATGTGAACGTGACCGGATCGGTGGCGGTGCCATCGGCGTCCAGCGCGCCTTCAACGCGCATGCCAGTCATGCCGTCGGCCTTGACCACGGTCCCCGCTGTCACTGTGACGGTCACACCACGATCGACGCTCACGTCGCAGGTGAGCAGATACGCGCCCGCATCCTGCGGCGAGAGCGTCTCGTCATGGCCGATCGGCCCGCAGAGGTCGAGCGTGGTCGCGACCGGCGAAGGCGTAAGCGAGCCCTTGTGGGCGGCGATGACGACCTCTCCCGCCACCCGGCACCGCTTTTTGCGCGTAGCTTCGCGCACCTGGTGGCGCACGTTGGCGCACACGCTCACGGTGTACGTGCCGGCGGCTGCATCCCCCGGGACGGGCACGCTGAAGTGCTTCCTATGCCTATGGCCCGGCCGCAGCACGGGCTCCTTGAAGCGGCCAAGCCGGACCAGGGTGCCGCGCTTGCCGTCACGCCAGTACACGCCCGCAGTCGACGAGCGGGCCCTGACAGCACCACTGTTCTTGACCACTGCAACGCCCGCGAGCGAGCTGTCAGATACATGGGTGAGCGAGGTCGCGCGCACGACAAGGCGCGCAAACCGGCGCGCGCCGCGCACGCGCTTGCCCACACGCACCTCGTGCGCGGCCTGCAGGCAGTCGCTGCGGCAAGCCGACAGGCCTCGCGGTAGCGAGCGCGTGTTCGCACCGAAAGCCACCCCAAAGGCTGAGATCAGGCCGGCGCCCAGAACCGATGCGATCACACCGGCTCTGTGGGATCGCGCAGCAGGGCGACGTCGCGTGGACACTTTACTGAATTCAAGCAGCCTGCCAGCGACGATTCGCCGCACCGGCAGCTTGAACCGGCGCGCAGTCCGCGGGCTCAGATCGCATAGGCAAGGCGCTCATGCACCGAGCGCACCGCGCTTGACCCCTCGCCCACCGCAGCCGCGACCCGCTTCATCGACCCGGCTCGCACGTCCCCTGCGGCGAACACCCCAGGCGTCGAGGTCTCAAACGGCAGCGGGTCGACGCCGCCGGCGGGTAGCGCGTCTGCGAGCCGGCGGTCGGTGAGGACGAATCCGGCGCCGTCAAGCATCACGCCGGGTCCGACCCATGCGGTGGACGGGCTGGCGCCGATGAAGCAGAACAGCCCCGAACAGGGCATCGCCCGCGTGCTGCCGTCCGGCACTGAGCGCAGCGTCACCTGCTCGAGGTGATCGGCACCGGCAAGTCCGGCGACTTCGGTGCACGTGAGCAGATCTATCTTGTGATCAGCCTCGATGCGATCGACCAGATAGCTGGACATGCTGCGGGACAGATCGTCGCCCCGGATGGCGATCGTGACCTTGCAGTGGCGTCCGGCCATGTAGATGGCGGCCTGTCCCGCAGAATTGCCGCCCCCGACCACGAGCACAGGCCTGCCGTCGCACACCCTCGCCTCAAGGTCGGTCGCGGCGTAGTAGACCCCCGCGCCCTCGAAGCGGTCCAGGTCGTCGAGAGCCAACCGGCGGTAGCGCGCGCCGGATGCCACGATCACCGCGCGTGTCGCGATCTCGGTACCGTCGCCGAGCACCACCGCGTGGAACCCCGCCTCGGTGCGCAGGCCGGCAACTTCACATGGGGCGTTCATCCGCGCGCCCAGCCGCATCGCCTGAACGGCCGCACGGGATGTGAGATCGGCGCCGGAGATCCCGTTGGGAAAGCCCGTGTAGTTCTCGATGCGCGAACTCGCGCCGGCTTGGCCGCCGATCGCCACGGCGTCCAGACAGACGGTGCGCAGCCCCTCCGACGAGCCGTAGACCGCCGCGGCCAGACCCGCCGGCCCGCTGCCAACGACGACCAGATCGAAGATGTAGCCGGGCGTCGGCTGAAACGTCAGGCCCAGGTGTTCGGCAAATGTCGCCGGTGTGGGGTTGCGCAGGACCTCTGTCGGGGTGATCACGACAGGCGTGTCCTGCGGGCCCAGATCCATGGCCTTGAGCACAGTGTGGATCTCCTGATCGCTCTCGAGATCGACCCAGGTATGCGGAAGCCGGGAGTGCTCGGCGAAGGCCCGTAGGCTCATGGCCTCCGGCGAGTAGCGTGAGCCAATGATCCGGATCGCCAGCGCAGCAGCGCCGGTGCGCATCTGCCCCCGCCGGGCCAGCAGGGTCGTGAATATGGGATCGGCCAGCGAGGGCTTGACGCTCATCAGCCGCCGGAACTCCAACTGAGAGACCACGAGTACCCGTCCCGGTTTGGTTACACGAGCACTCAAGAAGCGGCGCTGGCCGGTGAGCAGTGTCAGCTCGCCGATGAACATCCCCGGCTCAAACACGGTCAGCGGCAGCTCATCCCCGGTGTCGCTGCGGACGATCGCGACCTCTCCCTCGAGTACGACGAACAGGTCATACGAGGCGTCGCCGGCTCGGAACAGGTACTCGCCGACAACCACAGGCTGCTCGGTCCCGAACGGGGCGATCTCGGCGAGCTGGGCTGCGCTCAGCACAGGCGAGTCGACAGGCTGCGGGACGCTCACGGGTCTCGGTTGATCGTCAGCGATGGCCAGAACCATAGCCCCGTGGCTCCCGTTGTCCGGTCCGCGCGCGATGGCGCGGCGGTGGCGCTCGGCGGTGTGCGCGGCGCCGGCCGCTACCGTCTAGTCATGAGCGCCACCGCAGAGCGCGACAGCACGCGCGGCCGTCTCCGGATCGAGTCGTCGGCCAAGCGCGTGCGCGCGTACCTCGGCGGCGAGCTTGTCGCTGACACGATCAACCCAGTGCTGGTGTGGGAGGTGCCCTACTACCCGACCTACTACTTCCCTGCCGCTGATGTTCGCACCGAGTTGCTGCACAAAGAGGACGCTTTCTCGCACTCCCCGAGCCGCGGCGACGGGACCGTCTACACGGTCAAGACGGGTGGGAGCGAGGCCGCGGCAGGCGCGCTGCGCTACGAGCAGTCGCCGATGCCGGAGCTGCGCGACCTGATCCGGCTCGACTGGGACGCGATGGAGGCTTGGTTTGAGGAGGACGAGGAGGTCTTCACGCACCCGCGCGACCCGTACACGCGAGTCGACATCCTCCCCAGCTCAAGGCTGATCCGAGTCGAGATCGACGGGGTCACCGTGGCGGAATCCTCAAGCCCACGGATTCTGTTTGAGACCGGACCACCGGTGCGCTACTACCTGCCAAAAACACACGTGCGAATGGATCTGCTCGAGCTCACAGACGTGGTCACCCATTGCCCGTACAAGGGACAGGCACAGTCCTGGTCGGTGCACCTGCCAGACGCAGTCCACGAGAACCTGGCGTGGTGCTACCCCACGCCGCTGCCCGAGTGTCAGAAGATCGCCGGACTGATGGCCTTCTACGACGAGAAAGTCGACGTGTTCATCGACGGCGTTAGCCAGCAGCGGCCGTCTACCAAGTTCAGCTGAGTGCTTACGTTCGCCGGATCACGCTTGCTGCGATCGGCGACCAACGTCACCACAAAATCCAACGGAGGGTGCCATGGCCGCGTGCACACATCTCAACCAGATTACGATCACGGAGCTGCCGGAGGCCGTCGACGGCTGCGAGGACTGCCTACGCGCGGGCCAGCCCTGGTTGCATCTGCGCATCTGTCTGACGTGTGGCCACGTGGGCTGTTGCGATGACTCGCCCAACCGCCACGCCACCGCCCACGCCCACGCAAGCGGTCATGAGATCATCCGGTCGCTGGAGCCCGGCGAGCAGTGGTCCTGGTGCTTCGCCGACGAGGTCGCGATGATCCTTCCGGACGTGCACGGCCAGACCCGAATCCCGCCGTCGCCTTTGGGCGGCTGAGCGGGTCGCCGGCACACCTGCTCGCCTGCCGCGAGAACTCACGCCGCGGGGCGCCGGTAGCGGTCGCGCGCTAAGCGTCGGCCATGGCCAACAACTCGGTCACCGTGGTCCAGTTACGCGCCGTCGCAGCGACGCCCAGCGTGTGCTTTGCAAGTGACGTGGCCAAACGCGACCGGCCAACCCCATCGGGATGCCACGCATAGAGCTCGCGGCCGTCGGCAACAAGCTTCTCGCCGGCCACGGCCAGCCCTGCGAGCTTGCTCACGACCGCCGCGTCGGGCGCTGTCGCACAGAACGTGACCTGGTAGCGCTTGGGGTCGGACGCAAGGGCACCCAGCGGGTTACGGCGCACAACCTCGGCAACATCGTCTCGCGAGCGCACGATCACGTCAACGGCAAGGCCGAAGGCGTTGCCAATCTCGCGTTCACACGCGTTGGCGAGCTGGTCGGGTGATAGATCGGCACTCACAACCGCGTTGCCGCTCTGCAGATACGTCGAGACCGGCTGAAATCCGGCCGCCGCGAGCAGGTCGCGTAGTTGGGGCATCGCGATGCGGTTGTGCGCACCGACATTGATCCCACGAAGCAGGACTATCTGTCTCAAGTTCGCTCGGCGCTCAGTCTAGGCGCCCGCGCCGGCCGACGCCTAAGCTCTTATGCGATGAGTAGCGAGAGGCGTTTGGCGTTGGCTGCCGTGGTGGGTGTTTCACTCATTGCCGCCGCGATCGCATCGGACTTCCTGGTGGAATCCTTCTGGGTACGCCACGCGCTGCTGACTTCGCTGGTCGCCAACGTGCTCGTGGTTGCAATCACGGTCGTTGTGCTCAATCAGGTGCTCGAACGGCGAGATCGGCGACGCTGGAGCCTGCTCGCGCAGAGCACCCTCTTTGCTCTGACGCAGAGTGCGCGAGCGACGTGGACGGCGATGCTCGAGCTGCTTGGCGTCATGGACGTCACGAGCGACGATCGAGACTCGCTGCTGGGTAACGTCGAGCTGGCGTTGGACACGCCCCGGATATCGGCGGCTGCACGCGCGTTGGTTGGTGACGAGGATGGGCGGGCTCGCCTGCAGCGGCTCACACTGGCGTTGACCGAGCACTACTCCGAGGTGATCGCCAACTGGGCCCCGGTGATGGTGGGTGCTCGGCCGTATGCCGAGATCCTCGATCGCCACGTGGAGCTCGCGGGGCGGCTGGAATGGCTAAGGAACGTCCTCGCGCACAACGAGCCGGCTCCGGATCAGAGCAGGCGAGATCGCAACCTCACGCGCTCAAGCATCGCGGCCGAGACGGCGTCGGAGCTCGCCAGCGATGATTGGCTGCACGACATGGTGGTGTCCGTGATCAACCTGGCAACCCGGCTGGACGATCAGTCGCGGACGCGGGCGTTCGAGCTCGTTTCAGAAGAGTGGTGGTCGGAACGTACCACGGGCCTTGCCACGGGCACCTAAGGCACACAGGCGAAATCAGGGCCGCTACAGCGGTTCCGGTTCCGGTGTGGGCGCTTCGCGGCGGTGGGCGTTGAAGACCTTGATCGCCTCGACCTGCTCGTGGTAGTGGTAGTTGGCAAGGCCCTGACGCTGTGCGGTCTGCAGCTGAGTCGGTAGCGGCGCGTGCAGCTCGCTCGGCATCGCCTGTTCGTGCAGCACCGTGCGCAGCGCTTCCTGGTGTGCCGATCCGCGGTGCTGGCCGGTGAGCTCCAGGCGGCCCTCCCTGGTGGAGTAGTCGTAGAACTCCGCTTCCTGTCCAAGCGCTTCGGGCTCGAGCGTGCCCGGGCGCCAGTTTGAATACACCGCGACTTTGCCCATCCGCGTGCGCATGGCCACGACGTGACGGGGTGCATCGTAGGAATAGGCCTTGGAGGCGAACTCCGTGACGTCCTCGTCGGTGGCGTGCAGCACCCAGCTGCGACCCGGCGCGCGTGGATCTCGACAGATCCTGGCGAGGTCGTGACGCTGGGCCAGATGGGCGTAGTGGGACTCCTTGCGCCACGCGTTCGAGCCATGGGCGAGCGTCAGATGCAACGCCACCACGTCAGCGCTCGAGGTCAACTGCGTGCGAGGAACATTGGTGGCGGCGGTGGCGACGCCGCGGGGGTCATAAACGTAAAGGGGAACACGAATGGCCTCCTCGTAGGCGGAGGCGCCCTTGCCACGCATACCGTGCGAGCCGCAGTACTCGCCGTGGTCTGACGTGAACACGATCACCGTGTTCGCCGCCACGGCGGGATTTGACCACAGCGCCGCCAGCACCCGGCCTATCTGCGTGTCGACATTACGCTGCAGCAGCAGGTACGTGTCCATCATCTGAGTCCACCAGGTCAGCGTTTCCGGGCCGCTATAGACGACGCGTCCAAAGGCCCTCGCCGCTGTGTCCTGCAGCGCGAGTTGGAGCTTCGGCTTGCCCTTGGCCAGAAGCTCGTCGGGCGTCTCGAAGTTGGGCGGCAGCGCAGTTGCCCGCCGCGGCGGCGCGGCCTCCACCTTGATCCGCCTGGTGTAGCGGTACCACCAAGCGATGTCATGCGGATTGACAAACGACACGGTCGTAGCCCACGGAGACTTGTCGCCGCGTTCTGTCATCCAGTCGATGAACTGGTCGGCGATTGCGGGATCCTTGCGCGTGCCCTGGCCGGGGCTGCCGTCGGGCGAGGGATAGGTCCCCCCTGAGAATCCGTACTGCTCAAGCGGTGCGTAGGTGTTCGGGTTCAGATGCCACTTCCCGTAATACGCGGTCTCGTAGCCGAGCTCTCGCAACAACGTGCCCCACGTGGGAAAGCGAGGGTCGAGCCAGCCGGCGCCTGTGATCATCACACCTGTCTGGTGGGTGTAGAGACCGGTCAACAGCACGCTTCTGGAGGGCGAGCAGTCGTTGGCCGCCGTGTAGTGTCTTTCGAAACTCACCGACCTTTCGCGCAGCGCTGCGAGATTGGGCATCGCTGCGGCAGCCCCGAAGGACGCGGGCATCCACACGGGTGCGCGCAGTTGGTCAACGACGATCGTGAGGATGTTCGGTGGTCCCGACTGCGGCGGACCCGGCGGGCGTGCGACTTCGGCCCCGTGCTCGTTGCCATTTAGGTCAAGACCGAGCCCGACCAGAGCCGCGCCCGTCGCCAGCGCGGTCCGCGTCAGAAACGCGCGGCGGTCAAGCCTCTGCCTGCGTGCCGGCCGCTCGGCGAAGGGAGTCTTGGCAGGGGTACTCACAGCCCCGTGCGGGAACCCTGCAGTCGCTGCGCGACCACCTGCTCGCGATACTCAAAGACCCGATCGAGATCGCGCTTGACAAACAGTGTGTGTGCGATCTCGCCGAGCGGTCCCAGTGGGAGTTCGTAGCGCACACGGTCGCCGACCACGACTGCCTCGTCCCCATCTGCCTCGAACGTATGCGTGTGCTCCCAGAGCGCATACGGGCCACGCAGCTGGATGTCGACAAAACGCTGCGGCGGCTCCCAGGCCTCGATCCGCGTGCGCCAGCGCAGCGGAACCCCGTGAACCTTCAGGCGATAGTCGATCAGAGTGCCGGCACGCATCTCTATGGGCTCCGGGGTGAGCACACTGAAGGCCATCCACGGCGGCGTGATCGTTTCCAGGTTCCGCGCGTGGGCGTAGAACTCAAAGGCCTGCCCCAGGGGCAGCCCGAGACGCTGCTCGCGCTCGAGGATGTGGACGCGCGCGCCCCACACCCTAATGGCGCACGATCTTGAACTTGGCCTTCTTGGGCTTTGAGACGCCGGCCGGCGAAGTCGCCACAGCGACAAGCCGGTAGCTGCCCCGCTTGAGCTTGTGCCCATCGACGCGTCCGGTGAAACGGAAGCTGTTGGTCCCGGCCCTGTCCTTGTGGGAGAACCTTCCGACCACCTCCAGCAAAGTGCAGCGTGGGACCCCTTTGCGACGACGCTTGTGGGCTGCCACGCACTTGCCGGCGCCGTTGACAACGCCCTTGACCAACCGCTTGACAGTGAACCTGGTGGTCGCGGCCGTGGAGTCGGTGTAGTAGACCAAGGTCCCGCTCGCAAGTGCGCTCACAACGCTCGGTCCGGTGTCGGCGGCGCGAAACACAGTGCTGGACAACGACAGTGGGCCGAGCACCGGAGCCGCCGCCTTTGGCCCCACGCCGACGCCGGCAAAGGACACCGTCAGCGGCGTGGTGCCAGCCGACGAGGCAAGCGCGAGCGAGGCGCTCGCGATACCGGCTGCAGTCGGTGAGAAGCTGATTGACACCGAACACGTTGCGTCCGCGACGAGCGTCGCGCCCTGACAGCTGTCGGCCGTCTTGTCGAACGCGGCTGAGTCCGTCACGACCTCGCCCGAGATCACCACCGCACCGGGCCCTTCGTTCGTGATTGTCAAGCTCTGCGGTGTGCTGTGCGTGCCGATCGCCTGTTCGGGGAAGGCCAAACTCGAGCTCGCAGCGCTCAGAGTTGCACCCTGAAGCACCAGCGAGTCTTCATTGTCGTCGCCGTGAGTCAGGCCGTAGATCGCGCCCGGTACCACGGTGGTGGCCGCCGTCGGTACGCGGACCTCGCCTTCGGTGCCTTCGCCGAGGTTGTAGGTACCGGTGCCGAGCTGGCCGTCTTCGTCCTGGCCCCAACCCTCGAGTGTTCCGTTGGTCAGCAACGCCTGCACAAAGTTTGCGCCGGCAGCGATCGCACTCACGCCCGCGATACCGGGCACCTGCTCCGGTAGATCGCTGCGTTCCGTCGTGTCCTGGGCGAGTTCGTAGGATTCGTTCGAGCCCCAGGCAGCCACGGTGCCGTTTGACAGCAGGGCCAGGTTGAAGAAATCGCCCGCGGAGACCGCACTCACATTTGAGAGGTCACCGGCGCCGCCAACGCCCTTGACTAAAACAGGAACATCGCTGGTGTCGTAGGCGCCATCGCCGAGTTCGCCCCGTTCCCCGTAGCCCCAGGCAACTACGCTGCCGCTCGCGAGCAGCGCCACGTTGTCATGAGCGCCGGCCGAGACCGCAACGACGCCTGAGAGCGTGCCTTCACCGCCAACGCCCTTGACCAGAACGGGAACATCGCTGGCGGCGTTGACTCCGTCGGCGCCATCGCCGAGTTCGCCGTAGCCCCCGTAGCCCCATGCCGCCACCGTGCCGTTCGAGAGCAGCGCGATGGTGTCGTCGAGGCCGGAGGAGATGGAGACCACGCCTGACAGCGTGCCGGCGCCGCCAATGCCCTTTACCAGCGTAGGGCTGGTGCGGCATTCACAGCCGGTCGTGTTGGCTTCGCCGTCGCCTAGCTGACCGTGCGAGTTATCCCCCCACGCCTCGACTGTGCCGTTTGCCAGCAGCGCGAAGCTCTGGCTTTCGCCCTCGGCCACCGAGGTCACTTCGGACAGGCCTGCGATCCTCTGCGGTGTCGCCTGCTCCTCGGTGGTTTCATCGCCGAGTTCGCCATAGGCGTTGTGGCCGGATGCGACCACGGTGCCGTTTGCCAGCAGCGCGAGCGTGGCGTATTGACCCGGCGAGGCCGCAAGCACGCTCGCGGGGTCCGAGATCGGGAGAAACGCGTACTCGTCGCTTAGCTCGCCGATGCCGAGCTGGCCGAATTCGTTGTCGCCTGCGCCGTAGAGCTCGCCGGCGGGGGTCGCGTTCGCGACGGGCGCCAGCGCAACGCTGAGCATCGACCCCAGGATCAGCGTGCACACCAAGCCTTTATTGGTCATTCCTGCTCCCTCCCTAGCCGACGACGAACGGTACTGCGGCCGCGACGCTATCAGAGCACGTGGAGCCGGCTTATCCGCCGTTTGAAACGGCGAGCAGGTCTACCCGAGCAGGCGCCGAAACCTAGACGTGTCATGGAGCCCACTGATCGTGTCGCGTCCCCGCTGGTTCTGGCAGGGCGCCGTGCTTGGAGATGGCCGCGGCGGCGCTCGTCGCTGCGGCGCAGGGCGTACAGCAATCGGACGTTCATGGTTGATTCGCTGCGGGAGCGTGCGCCAAGGCGCCGGCGGCGGCGGGTGCTGACGGTACCGCTCGGATCCTGAGTTCCTGAAGCGCTCGAGCAAGCCGGCGGGCGGCCTGCGGGACGTGCACCGCGCCAGTGGCCGTATTTTTCCCCCAAAGTGCAGGAACGCGCGTCGGCTGGGCTTGCGATCGGCGCTCAGTGCACCTACATTGAACTTAGACGCGGTTGCGAGCCGCAAGAGCGAGGCCATCGAGGTGTGAGGCCGCGCCACCTGATCAGGAGGCTTTCGGGCCGCCTGGGAGCGTCCCTCAAACGACTCGCGGCTGCGTCTTTTTTTGTCGTGCTGCGCGCAGCTGATGCCTGCCCATCGCGACCATCGCCCCGTCTCCGCCGCCGGCTGTCGTACCGTGGCGGTACTGCGGAGGCCCGAACAGGCCGGCACGCCGCACAAACACGAGAAGGAGGAGAGTACGTGTCCTACCCCGTCATCTTCGTAGATGACTACACGGAGCGGCGTAACCGTCTGACCGCCCTTGTCCGCCTGATCCTTGCGATTCCCCTCTTGATCTGGCTGTATGTCTACGCAATCGTGGCCTACGTCGTGATCGTGCTCGCGTGGTTTGCAATTGTGATCACCGGAAAGTATCCCCGTGGTCTATATGACTTCGTGGCCGGTTTCACCCGTTTCATCGCCCGCTCCACGTCATACGCGGTGCTGTTGTGCGACCCCTACCCTCCGTTCGGCGGATCTGATGACCCGGCGTACCCGGTGCGGATGCAGTTTGCAGGGCCGCTTGAGAGCTACAGCCGCGCAAAGACTTTCTTCAGGGCGATCTTGGCCATCCCGGTGATGATCCTTCGCTACGTGATGGGGCTGCTGGTCGAGATCGGCGCGGTCGCTGCCTGGATCGTGATCGTGATCACTGGCAAGCTGCCACGAGGCCTGTTTGACCTGATGGTGCTCGGCACCTCATACACGGCGCGCTCCGACGCATATCTGGGCCTGCTGACCGAGACTTACCCGCCATTTCAAGACGAACAGACACGCACGGCGGGGACACCCGGCCCGCCCGATGTGCCCGGGCCGTCGCTGGCCTGAGCCGTCGCTGGCCTGAGCCGTCGCTCAGGCCAGGCAGGGTCGTTACGTCGTGGAAGCCTGGAAGACAGCCGCGTAGCCGCCGGCGCCGAGCAACGACGACGCCTGCTGCTCGGACTCGCCGACGAGAAGGCTTTCGAGGGCGCCCGTGTCGGGGTCAAAGCGCACGTCGGTGACCTCGCCGAGGGCATTACCGGCCTCGTCGAGCGCGCGCTTGCCGAGCAACTCCAGCCGCCCGTCCGCCGCGGCGCTCTCGCGGTCATCTTGGGGTGCGCGCAGGGCGCTCCCGTCGGTAACCATCACGGCATCGGGGCCGAGCGCATCGACATTGGTCCAATCGAGCACCAGCGCCTTGCGGCCCTTGCCCACGATCAACGCCGAGACCTCGTGCCGTCTGGCATCGACCAGCACGTGCGTGACGTCGCCAAGCGCCTCCGCGCTGTGCTGACTGACCACCTGTCGCCCCGCAACAGCAGTGAAACTGTCGCTCATGACGCGCCGACCTTCGCGCGGAAATCGTCGAACGCCGCGTCAAGCTCGGCGAGATCGTTCTCGACAAAGTCCCTGGTGGCCTCGGGCACGAGCAGCGTGCTGCCCGATACAGCGAACTCGGCGGGCAGCGGTATATAGCCGGTGGCTCCGGACGCGGCCTCGATCTCATAGCCAACGACCTCGCCGTTTGAGCCCAGCAGGACAACCACGTCGCGCACCTTGCCCAGCCTCGTGCCGTGCTCGGTCAGGACCTCGTCGCCGGTGACGTCCCGTTCGCGCGGTGGCTCGCGGACATCGGACGGAGCATCGCGAGTGGTCGTGAGGCTGCTGTCATCGGCAACCATGACCGCCGCTGGGCCGATTGCGTGGATCTGTGCTGCGGGCAGAACCTCGCGTGCACGTCCGGCAAGAAAGCCACGCTTGTTGAGCGTGAGACCGACGATGCGTCCGACTTGTGGGTCGTAGATCAGGTCGCGAACCTCCGCAATATCCTCGCCACCGGCGATCGTGACCACAGGCAGACCGCGGATCGCAGAGCCTGTGACGAACATCCTCATCGCTTGTCCCGCGTCGCGATTACGCCGCCCTGGCGTCGGCGTCGGCGTACGAACACGGTGAATCCCAAGATCACAGCCACGATCACGACGATGACAATCAACAGGACCATGACTCTCTCAACCTAGCTCGGGATTACCACCGTCCCATCCGTAGTCCACCGTGCCGGCGTCCCAGACACACGCGCTATAGCGAGAGGCGATGACCGAGGCGCCCAACAAACCGTCAGACCAGCCGCCAATCCCGGCGCTCAGTCAACGCCGGGTGCTGATCATTATCGGCGCCTTGATGCTGGGCATGTTTTTGGCGGCGCTCGACCAGACGGTCGTATCAACGGCGCTGCCGACGATCGTGGCTGACCTCCACGGCGCCTCGCACCTCGCTTGGATCGTCGTCGCCTATCTGCTTGCCGCCACGGTCTCAACCCCGCTTTGGGGCAAACTCGGCGACCAGTACGGGCGCAAGATCTTCTTCCAAGCGGCGATTGTGATCTTTCTATGCGGCTCGGCGCTGTCGGGGCTCAGCAGCAGCTTGACCGAGCTGATCGCGTTTCGGGCGGTCCAGGGCCTTGGGGGCGGTGGCCTGATGGTGGGCGCCCAGGCGATCGTCGGAGATATCGTCTCGCCGCGCGAACGGGGTCGCTACCAGGGACTCTTTGGTGCGGTCTTCGGGGTCGCTAGTGTGATCGGTCCGCTCCTGGGCGGGGTCTTCGTCGACCAGCTCTCCTGGCATTGGATCTTCTACATCAACGTCCCGATTGGCGCAATCGCGCTCGTGGTGATCGCGATCCAGGTTCCAGGCAACCTCAGCCGTGTGCACCACATCATCGACTACGTCGGCACGGGCCTGCTGATTACCGGCGTCAGCTGCCTGGTGCTGCTCACGAGCCTCGGCGGCACGACGTTCGCCTGGAACTCGGCGCCGATAATCGCTTTTGGGGTCGCCGGCGTTGTCCTTCTGGGCATCTTCGCGGTCGTCGAGCGTGGGGCCTCGGAGCCGGTGCTGCCGTTGCATCTGTTCTCGATTCGCGCCTTCTCGGTCGTGAGCGTGGTGGGCTTCATCGTCGGCTTTGCGATGTTTGGCTCTATCACCTACCTGCCCGTGTTCTTTCAGATCGTGCATGGGGAGTCACCGACGATCTCGGGCCTGCAGCTCTTGCCGCTGCTGGTCGGCCTAGTGCTCTGCTCAACGGGGTCGGGAATGTTCATCTCAAAGACTGGCCGCTACCGCACGTTCCCGATTCTGGGGACCGGGCTGATGACTGGTTCGCTGCTGCTGTTGTCGCAGGTGGGCCTCAACACCAGCCTGATCGTCTCCGCCGCCGACATGTTCGTGCTCGGCGTGGGCCTGGGCTGCGTGATGCAGGTGCTCGTACTGATCGCTCAGAACTCCGTCCCCTACTCCGAGCTGGGCGTCGCCACCTCCGGTGCCACCTTCTTTCGCTCCATCGGCGGCTCTTTCGGCGCCGCAATCTTCGGTGCCATCTTCTCCAACGTGCTCGTTAGCAACCTGGTTGCCCATCTCGGCAGCGCGAAACTACCCGCCGGCCTGTCGAGCGCGAGCATCACGCCCGCGATCCTGGACCGGCTTCCGCAGGTCGTTCATCACGGCGTCTCGGCTGCGTATGCGGAGTCGATCCAGACGGTGTTCATCGTCGCCGCGCCGATCGGCCTGATCGCGTTCGCCGCATCCTGGCTGATCCCGCAGCTGGAGCTGCGGCAGGGGGTCGCCGCAGCGCCGGGGCCACCCTTGCAGGGTCCGATCGTGTCAGCGCCCGCGACGTGAGCGCTCGGCGGCCCCTCGGCGCGCCGGTCGCGCTTCGCCCTCGAAGGATTCCAGCTTGGGCGTCATGCCCGCCACGATCTCTGTGTCGGCGGTGCGCCTGCAGACGCCTGGAACGTTGGCAGCGGTAAGGATCGGGTAGCGGACGTCCGTCGGGCTGTAAGCAAGCGAATCCGCGAAGCCCTCGAGGTGGCCGAACTCATGCACGATCATCTGGCAGAACGCCGTGCCTTCGGCGCCCGCCGCGGCCAGCGACGGCCAGCGCTCGAGGCTGATGTTCAGCTCGCATTCGCTGTAGGTGGACGGGGGCGCCGAGTAGTCCTGGGGGCCAAGCGGCGTCTGGAAGCTCACCCAGGCCTCCGTCGTGGTCCCCTGCACCGGCGATGGCGGCACCGTCGACTGCCACAGGATCGTTACGGCGCCCTGGCACGGGGTGTTGCGCCAGTACGACGCGGCCGCCGCCAGCGCCTGCTCAAGGGCCGTGGCGCCGACACCAGCCCGCGGAGAGGCGGCCGCGTTGGCGCTTGCGCCAGGCACAAGTGCGCACGCCAGCACCCATGAGCCGATCAGGGACAACAAGCGATTCGCAGGCACGCGGCTGAGTCTGGAATGCCGTGCGGACGGCACGAGACGTTTACAACCCCGCCTGCCGCCCTTCTAAGCTCCTTTTGTGGCCACCACCCACGACACCAAATCAGCCGCCCTCCCGGAGTACGACCCGCAGGCGATCGAGGCTCGCTGGCAAGCGGTTTGGCGCGCGCAGGATGCCTTCGCCACGCCTACGCCTCCGACCGATGGCTCAAGCGACGAGTACAGCCGCTGGATCTACATCAAGGCGTCGGCCCCCTTCACGTCGGGCAACATCCATATGGGGCATGTGCGCTCCTACGCCATCGGCGACGCCTACGCACGCTTCTGTCGCGCCCGCGGCGACGCGGTGCTGTTTGCGTTTGGCTGGGACGCCTTCGGCTTGCCCGCGGAGCTGAGCGCCCGCGACCGAGACCTGACCCCAACGGAGTGGGTACGCCGCTGTGCCGAGGTCATGAGCGGCCAGCTCAATCGCCTTGGCTTCTCCTTTGGCTGGGAGCGCACGTTCACGAGCTCGGAGCCGAACATGTACCGGTGGTCGCAGTGGCTGTTTTTGACGCTGCTGAAAGCCGGCCTCATATACCGCGGCACGGGCACCGTGGATTGGTGTCCCACGTGTCACACCACGCTTGCCACGATCCAGGTCGAGAACGGAACCTGCTGGCGCTGCCACGGACCCGTCGAACTGGTCGAGCGCCCGGAGTGGTTTTTGCGCATCTCGGCGTATGTCGAGGAGAATGACCGCCGCGCCGCAGAGCTAAAGCACTGGGACGACGTCGCCCTGGGCTCCCAGCGCGAGGTCCTCGGACGTCTTGACGGTGTCGAGTGTGACCTGTCCGGAACCGATGACTCCGGAGAGATGCTGACCGCGTTCACCCCACACGCCGAGGGACTCGCCGAGGCCCGCTTCGTGTTGATGTCCCCACGTCATGCCGAGCTTGGCCGCTGGACTACCAAGCCGGGGCTGGCAGCAGAGCTCGAGGAGATGCGCCAAGGGGGCTGGGACCGCGCCGCGCGCGAGGCCGAGGCGGTACCCGTGCTGGATTCCGGCCACACCGTGCACGCCCCCGCAGGCGGCGAGCCCTTGCCGGTGCTCATTTCGCCACTCGTTGACTCGCGCTTTGGCCCGACCGCGGTGCTGGGCATCCCGGCCCGCGACCGCACCGATGCGGTGATCGCGCGTAGGTTCGGGCTCGGGGCGCACGACACCGAGCGCGCCGCCCGCGGGGACTCCGGCGCGACCACGCCTGCGCGGTCACGCCCGGCGGTGCGCTACCGCGCCCGCGATTTCTCGGTCTCGCGACAGCGCGCCTGGGGCACTCCGATCCCGATTGTCTACTGCGAGGCCTGCGGCACCGTCCCGGTTCCGGTCGAGCACCTCCCCGTGATCTTGCCCGTCGATCTGAAGCCCACCGGTCCAGGGAACCCGCTCGCGCAAGACCCGACATTCTTCGAGACCACCTGCCCGGCCTGTGATGGTCCGGCACGGCGCGAGACCGACACGCTCGACTGCCATTTTGACGCGCTCTGGCTGTGGATCCCGGCGTGCGTACCCGCGTCCGAGCGCGAGCGCCCGCTCGAGGAGATTTTGGCGCTGCCCGATCTGCGCTCATGGCTGCCTTCCGAGCGCCTGGTGGCGGGCTCGGATTCGGGCAACTTCATGTTCGACCAGCGGATCACGACGAAGGCGCTGCGGGACATCGGGCCACTGGCGTTTCTCGCCGACGGCGAGCCGTTCGCAGGAGCCTTGATGCACGAGATGGTGATCCGCGACGGGCGCAAGATGTCCAAGCACCTGGGCAACGTGGTCGAGCCGGATGCGCTCGTGGAGGAGGTCGGCGCCGACACCGTGCGCTTGGCGGTGCTCTATGCCGCGCGGCCGCAGCGCTCGCTGAACTGGAGCGAGAGCTCGGTGGCCCATTGCCATCGCTTTCTCGGAGCCTTGTGGATCTTCGCCCAGAGGACCATGGCCGTGGACCCTGCCGATCTGCCCTCAAGCGCCGGCGAGCCGCCGAAGCTCATGACCGACCACCTGAGGCGAAAGCTCGCAAGCTGGAGCGAGAACGGCGCCGTCCGGATCGCGGATGCGCTCACGCAGCTGGAGATGCACGCTGCCGTGCGCGATCTCATGCGACTTTTTGAGCGCATCGGAGACTTTGAGAAGCGCGCCGTCGCAAAGCGCGGACAGCTCAGCCGCGAGGACCACGAGGCCATTCTCGACGCCCTCGCGGTGCTCGTTTACTGGCTCGATCCTTTTGCGCCGCACCTCGCCGCAGAGCTCGCCGCGGCGGGCCTCGACCGAACGCCGCACCCGCATCGTGACCTGCAAACCGCGTAAGATCATGTCCAGGGAGTAAGGAGGCGCTGATGGCAGCACCCAACATCCACAGCTCGGGACAGCCGACGCGCTCCTGCGCGACCGGTATGCGCTGCCCGAGCTGCGGTCAGACTTTTGAGCTGACCGAGACCGAGGCGTTCTGCCCGGATTGCTCGCGCTGCCTGGACGTGACCTACGACTACGAGCTCGCGGCCGAGCGCATCAAGGGGCTCGGGCTGTCGGAGCGCCCGCAGAATATCTGGCGCTTTGAGGAGCTGCTGCCGATCATGGATGCCTCTGCCCAGGCGCGCGTGGGGCAGTACTCGGGGTT
Organism: Chlamydiota bacterium; assembly: GCA_903970125.1. Taxonomy (GTDB): domain Bacteria; phylum Actinomycetota; class Thermoleophilia; order Solirubrobacterales; family Solirubrobacteraceae; genus Palsa-744. The sequence goes on along the minus strand of CAJCHW010000198.1, from coordinate 2,023 downwards.
CACGCCGCTGATCCACGCCCAGCGGCTTGGCGCCGAACTGGGGCTCTCGAACCTGTACATCAAGGACGACTCGACGATGCGGCCCACGCTCTCCTACAAAGACCGTGTGGTCTCGATGTCGGTGGCGCGCCTGCTGGAGCTGGGCAAGTCCGAGCTGGGGTGCGTCTCGACGGGCAACGTCGGCCATTCGGTCTCAGCGCTCGCAGCCAAGGCCGGCGTGCCCGCGTATGTCTTCTACCCCAACCGCTTGGAGCCGACCAAGGCGCGCGCATGCCGTGCGCTGGGTGCACGTGTATGCCAGCTGGACGGCAACTACGACGAAGCCAATCGCGAATGCCGTCGCCTGGGGGCCGAGGTCGGGCTTGAGTTCGCGAACATCAGCCTACGACCGTTCTACAGCGAGGGTGCAAAGACGGAGGGGTTTGAGATCATCGAGCAGCTCGGCTGGCAGTCCCCTGAACACATAGTCCTGCCCGCCGCCGGCGGCACGCTCTCCTCGCGCGCGCACAAGGGCCTGATCGAGCTTGAAACCGTCGGCTTGGCACAGACCGCACACACCAAGTTCCACATCGCCCAGCCCGCCGGGTGTGCGCCAATCGCCACCGCGATCATTTCCGGCGACCAAGAGATCCACCCGGTCACTCCGACCACGATCGCCCATTCGCTGGCGATTGGTGCTCCCGGAGACGGCATGCTTGTCGTCGACGCCGTGCGCCAGCGGGGCGGCGTTGCCGCGACCGTGACCGACGCAGAGATCTGGGCGGCTGTGGACCTGTTGGGGGCGACCGAGGGCATCCTCACGGAGCCTGCCGGCGGCACCTCGATCGCTTCGTTGTTCAAGCTTGTGGAGGCGGGCCATATCGGGGCCGATGACGTGACGGTGGCTGTACTGACGGGCAACGGCTTGAAGACGATTGAGGACCATCCCGACAAGCCCTGGCTGATGGGGATTCCCTGTCACGTGGATGCAATGCGCGATGCACTTGAGCAGCTCCGCGAGGGTGCAACCGCAGGCGTCGGCGCCTGAACCGTAGGCGGCCTGATAAACCCGGCCCGATGAGCGTGGAGCCGGTGCCGGCAAGCCCGCAGCGACGCCCGGGCAACCGTCGGCGCCTGGTCATCGCGGCGGTAGCGATCGTGCTCGTTGGCCTTGTCGCGCTCGCGATATCCCAGTTGGGCGCGCACAAGGTCGCCCACAGTCTCAGCACAGCCCGGCCCGGGTGGTTGGCGGCAGCACTCGCGGTGATGATGCTCTCGCTTGTCGTACGCGCGGTCAGCTGGCACGAGATCCTCAGCGCGGCGCTGCCGCACACAAAAATTGGCTGGGCGCCGGTCGTGAGGGCCTCGATGATCGGCGTGATGGGCTCGGCGGTGTTTCCAGGCCGCCTCGGCGAGGCTGCGCGCGTGCTCGTGCTTTCACGCCATCTTCCCGGGCCCAGGAGGCGCCAGATCCCTGTGCTCGCAGGAACGGTGCTGTCGCAGACGCTCCTGAACCTCGTCGCGCTCGCGATCCTTGCGCTGGTCACGTTCTCTAGCGTGCAGGTCTTCCACGGTCATGAGACCGGCCTCGCAGCGGCCGCTGCGGCGGCACTGGCGATCTTTGCGCTTGTGCTTGCAGGGCCGCGGCTGGTGGCGCTCGGACAGCGTTCCCACAACCAGCGTGTGGCCGCGTTCGCTTGCTCGCTTGCGCGCTTGCTCAGGCTCGCGCGTCGCGGCCTGGCGGTCTTTGCCCATCCCCGCTACGGCCTGCCTGCGGTGGTCGCGCAACTGTCGGCATGGGCGCTGCAATGGCTGTCGTGCTACATGGTGCTGCTTGCCTTGGGGCTGGGACACAAGGCCGGATTGGTCGGCGCTGCGGCGGTGTTGCTGGCTGTGAACGTGAGCGCCGTGCTCCCCCCCACGCCCGCCAACGTGGGCGTGTTTCAGGCGGCATGCGTGGTTGTGCTGGCCGCGTTCGGTGTCAACGGTGGTGCCGGCCTTGCCTACGGCATCCTGCTGCAGGCTGTCGAGGTGGTAACGGCGG
>CAJCHW010000197.1 GCA_903970125.1 Chlamydiota bacterium | reverse complement strand
TGACCTCGGCCAAGCAGTGCGCCGAAATCGTTGGTGCCACCGGCTCAAGCCAAACGGGCCCACCGCAGACCTCCTACCTCTTCGCCTATGTGCAGGCAACACGCATTCCCGCCGAAGCCACGTCACAGGTCGCGGACTCGCTCCCGGAAGCCGACGGCGTGATTGACCAGCCGTCGCTGTCGTCCCCCGCGCCCTGGTCCGCGACTTTTACGGCGGGTCGCGTCAGCTTCGGTGCCCCGGGTATTGCCACCAAGCACGTGTTTCGGACCTTGATCGTTGGGTCAAGCTCTGAAGTGGGCACCGACCAGGGCTTGGCGTCGGAAGAATTCAACGGCACCTACTCCTTTACGGCCAGCGCGTCCTTCGGCGGCCGGACGCTCACTGCGACTGCCAAAGTCGCGATCGACTGCCCGTAGCGGCGTCCAGGGCGATCGCCCCCCGTCCCCAGATCACTCCTTCTTGTTGGGGACCTGCGGGCGTCTGACCTGGTCGCCCAGGATCCTGGCGGACGTCGTCTCGAACTCCTCCGCGATGCATAGGCTGAACATCGCGAGCACCGCCTCCGGCGCGATTTCTCGCAGGGTGCCAATCGTCTCCAGCATCTCGTCCCAGCGATCCTCGGGCTGGCCCGATTGCACGAATGGCTCCCACAGCTCGTCGGTGTAGAGCTTTAGAAAGCGTCGCGCGATCGACTTGCAGTCACGACGCAGGCGCTCCGCGAGGGCCAGCGCTGCGGTGGGCGGGATGCCAAGCGCAATAACCTGTTCGTAGGCCTTGACCAGTCCTGGGCTAGCTCGCTCGTAGCGATCACCGCCAAGCGGTATCAGCAGTCCGAGCTTGCGCACAAGCTCCAAATCCTGCGCTGAAAGCTCGCTGCGACCCTCGCGCAGCTCATCCCCGGTCACGACATCGGGCAGCTCGCTCTCCAACGGTTGCATCAGCGCATTGCGTAGTCCGAGCATGCGCGCCGCCGAGCCGTTGGACGCGTCCAGCATGCGCTTGATCGTCGCGAGGTTGAAGCCGTCGGCTTGCAGATCGACGACTAGGCGAAGCCGTGCCACATGATCCGCGCTGTAGTAGCCGACGCGCTTGCGGACCTCCGGCGGAGGCAACAACCCGCGTGAGTGATGGTGGCGGATGTTGCGCACCGACATGCCGACGGTGACCGCAAGCTGCTCGACGGTGAGATCCGCCCGCTCGCCCACCGCGTCCGCAGGGGGTTTGGGCTCGGGAGGGCGGCTCCGCGGCATGCTTAATGGTACCTGGTACCAGCGCTATGCCCAAATTTATAGCTTCCCAAACTATGGCTGCTATATTTATGGTGCCCTGGTTTGAAGTCAGAATCCGATGGGAAGCTCGCGACGCGCAACACGGACAGACCTTGCTTGACCGCGAACTTCACGCGGGGCCTCCTGCGCTGCCGCCGCAGGCGCCCAGATTGGTCGCTCCGTTCTGTTCGCCGAGGCTGGCTGAGAGCTACGAGGGCCTGATGGCTCCGCTGCTGGCGATGGGCGAGTCGTCGGGCCGCGTCATGAGGGTCCGACGGGAGACGGCCGACGCGGTAACGGTCGTGATCAAGCCCGAGGCCCACTGGCCGAGCCATCGCGCAGGACAGTACCTGCGGCTGGGCGTCGAGCTTGACGGCGTCTGCCACTGGCGCGCTTACTCGCTCACGTCGGCCCCGGACCGCGCCGACAGGTGCATTTCGATCACGCCCCGGCTCTTCGAGGGGGGAAGGGTCTCGCCGTATCTCTGTGGCACCGTGGCGCCCGGGGCGCGCGTGCGTCTGGGTGGTGTCGAAGGCACCTTCGTCCTGGGCAAACGTCCGGCGAAACGCACCCTTCTGATCAGCGCCGGCAGCGGGATCACGCCGATCATGGGCATGTTGCGCGCACTCGCTGCGGCGCGCCGCCTCGGCGACGTCGTTCATATCCACTGCGAGCGCTCACCGCGACGGGCGATCTTCGCGGCCGAGCTGCGACTGCTGAACGCCAGAAACTGCGGCTACCGTCTCCACGCACATTTCACCGGTAGCGAAGGTCACCTGCAAGCCGGCGACCTCGACAAGCATTGCCCAGACTGGCGACGCCGCGAAACCTTCATGTCGGTGCCCGCGGGACTGCGCGCCGCTCTAAGTGCACATTACGCGCGCGAAGGCGTCCGCGAACGCCTGCACACCGAGAGCTTTCAGCCGGACGACTGCGCCGACGGCCGGCGACTGGGCCGCGGTGGCGCGATCCATTTCTGTGCCACTGCCGTTCACGGCTCCAGCGACGGATCACACCCGATCATGGTCGCCGCCGAGCGGGCGGGAGTAGCGATGCCGCACGGCTGCCGTATGGGCGTCTGTTTGAGCTGCATCGGCCGTCTGCGCTCTGGTCGTGTGCGCGACATGCGCACCGGCCGCGTGCACGGCCATCCCGGCGAGCTGCTGCGCACTTGTATCAATGCGCCCGAGGGCGCAGTCGAGATCGATCTTTGATGAGTGCCTCTGCGCAAGCCCAAAGTCCTTGGCCCGCGGGCAGCGGGGACGACGATGCGAGGCGCTCGAGCGAGGACCCGCAGGACTTGGGGGTGGCCGCGAGCCCCTTGGCCCGCCTGACCCCGGAGCAGCTCCAGCGGCTGAGTGCAGAGCTCGACGCGATCCACGACGAGGTATCGGTGGATCTGGGCGACCGCGACGCCCGCTACATCCGTACGACCATCAGGCGTCACCGCCAGCTCGTGCTGGCCGCGCGCGCGCTGCTGCTGGGCTCACGCCGCAAGCCGCTGTGGCTCGCCGGGACAGCGGCGCTTTCTGTCGCCAAGATCCTGGAGAACCTGGAGATCGGCCACAACGTGATGCATGGGCAATGGGACTGGATGAATGACCCCGAGATCAATTCGCGCAGCTGGGATTGGGACAACGCATCGCCCGCCGCCTCCTGGCGCCACGCCCACAACTACGTGCACCACATGCACAGCAACATCCGCGGCAAGGACCGGGACCTCGGCTACACGCTGCTGCGGATCGACCCCGAGCAGCCCTGGCATGCGGTCTACCTGCTGCAGCCTCTCTACAACCTTCTGCTGATGGCGTTCTTTGAGTGGGGCGTCGCTCTGTACGACCTCAACACGCCGGAGATGCTCGCCGGCGACAAGCCGCGTGCGCAGTACTTCGGGGAGCTCAAGGGGATCGGCGCCAAAGCGCGCGCGCAGGTCATCAAGGACTACCTCGCGTTTCCACTGCTCTCGGGGCGCCGTTCCTTCAAATCGACACTCGTCGCGAACTTCACGGCCAACGTCGTACGCAACGTATGGGCGCATTCGATCATTGTCTGCGGTCACTTCCCCGACCAGACCTATACCTTCAGCGAGCAGGAAGCCGCCGGGGAGACGCGCGGCCAGTGGTACGTACGCCAACTCCTCGGTGCCGCCAACATCGAAGGCCGACCGGCCTTTCATCTGCTCGCCGGCAATCTCTCCTACCAAGTCGAGCACCACCTCTTTCCGGATATGCCATCGAGTCGCTACAGCGAGGTGGCTCCTCGCGTGCGTGAGGTCTTCGCCCGCTACGGCCTGCCGTACAACACCGGCCCCTTTCATCGTCAGCTTGCGATGGTGCACCGTTCGATCCTGCGCCTTGCTTTCCCGGGCGGTGCGCCACGGCCAAAGCGCGTGCCATCGGTCCCTCACGGGGCTTGACCGAGCCGCGCCAGGGCCACGGGTCCGGAGCCGCCGCGCTCGCGCCCGCCGCCGCAGAGCTCGTCCGCGGCCTTACGCGGTGAGAGTGGCTGTGGGCGACGCGTACTGGCGGTAGGACTCGACGATCTCGTCGATGTCCTCGCGCTCCAGTGTCTCGTCCTCTAGCAGTCGCTCGGCGATCAGGTCAAGCAGGGTGCAATGTTCAGCAAGAAGCTCCCACACGGCCTCCATGTTCGTGTCCAGTAGCTTGGCCTGCTCCTGCTCCCGCTCATAGCGGAACGTGTCACTGAGGGGGTGCTCAGGGGTGGCCGCCAGCAGCTGCTTGCCCATGCCGAAGCGGTTGAGCATCTCCCTGGTCAGTGCTGTGGCACGTTCCAGATCGTCAGTGGCACCGGTGCAGACGCTCCCAATCGCCAGACTCTCGGCTGCGCGTCCAGCGAGGCGCACCTGCAGCGCTTCGATCAGTTCTTGCTTGGACTGCAGGTAGCGGTCCTCGTCGAGGATGTGCAGCGTGAAGCCAAGCGCGCCGCCGTGGGACACGATTGTCACCTTCGCCGGCGACGAGTAGTTGGGCATAAGAATCGCGGCAGCCGCGTGGCCGGCCTCGTGGTAGGCCAGGATGCGCTTCTCGGTCGGGTTGATGACCTTGCGCGTCTCGTGGCCTACGGCTACGCGGTTGAACGCTTGCGAGAAGTCCAGCGCAGTTATCTCTGAGCGCGAGTCGCGGGCTGCAAAGATCGCAGCCTCGTTGCACAGGTTGGCAAGGTCCGCCCCCGACAGCCCACTCGTCGTTGCCGCGACACTCTGGAGGCTGACGTCAGCGCCCAGTGGCTTCTTGCGTGTGTGGACGCCCAGGATCTGCTCGCGCCCAGCGCGGTCCGGTACTGCGACAAACAGGCGGCGATCAAAGCGCCCGGGGCGCATCAGTGCGTCGTCGAGTGCCTCGGGGCGGTTGGTGGCGCCGATGACCACGACCTGGTCGTGTTCGGTGAACCCATCCATCTCGGTCAGTAGCTGGTTCAGCGTCTTGTCATCCTCGCCGTGCAGATCCATTCCCCGCTGCTTGCCCGCGGCGTCGATCTCGTCGAGAAAGATGATCGCTGGTGCGCTCTTGCGCGCGGCGGCAAACAGCTTGCGCAGCTTCTTGGGGCCAACTCCCACGAAGACCTCGTTGAGGCTGCTCGCGGACAGGTAGAAGAACTGCGCGCCTGTCTGGCGCGCAAGCGCCTTTGCCAGCAGGGTCTTGCCCGTACCCGGCGGACCCGTAAGCAGAAAGCCACGGGGGACGCGGGCGCCCGTGGCGGCGAATCGCTTGGGATCGCCGAAGAACTCCGTGACCTCTCGTAGCTCGGCTTTGGCCTCGTCGCAGCCGGCGATGTCGTCCCAGGAGATGTCGGCGACTGTCGTCGGCTTGATGCGGCTGCTGCCGACCCGTGGCATTGACCCGCGCATGAAGTAGATGACGAACAGCAGGGTCATGCCGATCAGACCCTCGAACATCAGCGGACCGTAGGTTTGGAGAAACTGTCCGACGCTTTCCAGGAAGCTCTGCGAAGAGGCCGGTACCCCCCGCGTCACGGCCAGCTGGACGATGCGCGTCTTGACCGCCGTGAGCAGGTGAGTGCGCGCATTAAGCGTGGCTGTGATCGTGACGACGGCCCCGTCGAGCTCATGCTCCACGGGGTTCTCGCCCTTGGCGGGGTAGCTTTGGGCGGCAACAAAAGCCGGACCTGCGCCGCCGATGACTGTATGCGCGAGGTTGACCGGGTACTCGCGCCTACCCACGCGTAGCGAGTAGGTGACGGTGCTGTGCGCGATGCTCGTGAAGCGTTCGACCGAGGACAGCTCGCCGGTGAGCGTCACGGTCTTTGCCGCATTCTTGGACGCCACCGCCGCGGCGCTGACTGTGCCAACGCCGGCGCTGGCGACCATAGTCGTTGCTGCCAGTGCAGTGGCAGCGGAGAGCAGGCGAGTGCGGGTGGTTGACTTGATCCGAAGCATGAGCTGGGCGTGTTGGGCGATGCGCTGTACTTCCCGCTTGCCAACGCCAACTTCCTTGTGCACTAGATCAGTCAAAGCCGCGCGTCCTTGCGGGCACTGTGCGGCTACCGTTCTAGCTGGAATGGCTCGGCAGCGCGCCTCCTAGAGTGGCAAACAGACGCGTCGAAGTCAAATCGGGTTTGGCGGTAGCCTGGACTCTTGCGACATTTGCGCCGCGACAGGCGGCGGAATTTCTCCAACCGTCCAAGGCGGGCAGGTCCTGCGGGCGCCACGATCTTGCAATGACATCTCCGGCGGCCACGCCTGCAACCGCGGGCTACCGGCCGGACGCCCGGTCCATGGACGAGCTCTTTGAGCCCGATGGCACTCCGCGTGCCGTGGCTCGACCGCTCGTGGATGCGCTGGAGCGCCTCGGTCACGACGGGCTCATGGATGCCGGTCGCCGCCGCGACGCCATCTTCGTGGCGCAAGCGATCACGTTCGAGACCACAGGGGAGGGTGGCGCCACGCACGAACGGCCCTTTCCCCTGGACCTCGTGCCGCGGATCCTCGCCGCCAGCGAATGGGACTCGATCAAGCACGGGCTCGCGCAGCGGATTCGCGCGCTGAACCACTTTGTCGACGACGTCTATCACGGTCGTGAGATCGTGCGCCAGGGTCTGGTGCCGTGGCGGCTGGTTGCATCATGTCCGCACTTTGAGCGGGCCGTCCACGACATCCACCCGCCGGGCGGCGTCTATACCCATGTCGCCGGGTGCGACCTCGTGCGCGACCGCGACGGCACGTGGCGGGTGCTCGAGGACAACGTGAGGGTTCCCTCCGGGGTCTCCTACGTGCTGGAGAACCGCGCCGCGATGGCACGCCTGGTGCCGGAGCTCTTCGCGCGGTATGCAGTGCGGCCGATCGAGCACTATCCGCAGATCCTGCTGCGCGCGCTGCGCGCCATGGCGCCTTCAGCCGCCAGTGACGCCACGGTGGTCGTGTGGACCCCGGGCCCGGCCAATCCCGCCTACTTCGAGCACGCGTTCCTCGCCCGCCAGATGGGGGTGGAGCTGGTGGAAGCATCCGATCTGGTGGTTCGCGACGACATGCTTTATCTACGCACGACCAGGGGGCTCGAGCGCGCGCACACCGTCTACCGTAGGCTCGATGACGCCTTTATCGACCCGTTGGCGTTTCGGCCGGATTCGCTGCTCGGCGTGCCTGGGCTCATACGCGCGTACCGGGCCGGCAACGTGGCGATTGCGAACGCACCGGGCACAGGTGTCGCCGACGACAAGGCGATCTATCGCTTCGTGCCAGAGATGATCCGCTTCTACCTTTCAGAGGAGCCCATTCTTCAGAACGTTGAGACCTACCTGCTGTCGGATCCCGAAGTGCTTGAGCACGTGCTCGAACACCTGGACACGCTCGTGATCAAACCCACGGGGGAGTCCGGCGGCCGTGGCGTGATGATCGGCCCTGACGCCGAGGAATCCGAGATCGTTCGCATGCGCGGCGTGCTCACGGCGGAGCCGGATCGGTGGATCGCACAGGACCTCGTGGAGTTGTCCACCGTGCCGACCTTGGGGTCCGATGGGGCGCTGCACCCACGCCACGTCGATTTGCGGCCGTTCGCGGTGTTCGGCGAGCGCGTTGACATCATCCCCGGCGGCCTTACCAGGGTGGCGCTCGAGGAGGGGTCGTTGATCGTGAACTCCTCGCGCGGGGGCGGCTCCAAAGACACCTGGGTGCTGGCCGACGGCGTGGAGCCCGAAGCCCCGGTGCCGACACTCGCCGACACCGCAGCCCCGGAGCTTCCGGACCTGCGCTTCGGGCAGTGGAACGACCAGCAACAGCAGCAACAGCAGCAGGGGCCAAGCGACTGATGCTTGCGCGGATCGCACGCGAGCTCTACTGGCTGGGACGCAATTTGGCCCGCGCCGAGTTCACTGCGCGGGCGGTCGAGGCCGTCTTTCAGTCCGAGTTGCACGGAGCCATTGATTCCGTGCCCAGCGTCAGCTTCGGCGCCGGGGGCTTGCTGACGATGCTCGGCGCCGTCGATGAGAATCAGCCGGCGGGCACCGAGGCACTGGCCCACCTGACCCTTGACGGCGATCGGCCGGGGTCGATGCTGGCTAGCGTGGAGCGTGCCCGTGACGGCGCAAGCACCGTGCGCGACGTCATCAGCGCTGAGATGTGGGAGGCAATCAACATCACCGCGCTGGGCCTGCGTGGGGGCGGGCAGCCGGGTTGGGCGGCGGCGGCCGGTCCGTACCTCTCCTCGCAGTACGTCAAGGAACGCACGTCGTTGATTTGGGGGGTCGCCGGCCGCTCGATGCTGCGCGATGAAGCCAAGTGCTTCCTCGATGCCGGTGGCTTGATCGAGGTCTCAGACATGGTGCTGCGCATGCTGAGGGTGGCGCTCCCGGGGGCCGACAGCCCGCGCGCCGACGGCTACGCGCCGATTCTGCTGAAAGCGGTGGGCGGCTTTCATGCCTACTTGCGTGCCGTGACCGCACCGCCAAACGCACATCCCGTGGCGCGCTTTTTGCTCTTTGAGCGCGCCTACCCGGATAGCGTCGCGGCGTGCGTGGACTCGCTTCACGCGGCCTTTACAGCTGCGGACTCCGGGCCGCGCAACTCCACGCCGGTGCTGAGGGTCAGCCGGCTCGCCGCCGACCTCGATTTCCAGCGCCGCACGTTGCCCGACGGCGCCGAGCTGACGGGGATCTGCGAGCGTACACAACAGGAGCTCGCCCGGATCGATCAGGACGTCGCAGAGCGCTACTTCGCGGGCGCGTACGCTGCAGGGACGTGGAACTGAACCGATGCACTTCACGATCCGCTATCTGAGCGAGTACCGCTACGGCGGCCCGGTCACCGACAACCTCAACGCGCTGCGTGTGCGTCCGGCTGCAACGCTTTGCCAGCAGTGCGACGAGTTTCAGACGCGTATTGCCCCCGAGGCCCGGATGACCCGGCACCTCGACTACTTCGGCACCGAGGTTCAGGAGTTCGCCGTGGTTGCTCCACATGACGAGCTCACCATCGATGTCCGCGCGCGTGCGATCACGCGCGCGCCGTCGCCGCCACCGGATGGCACCTGGGGGGGTTTGCAAAGCCGCGCTTACCTCGACGCTGCGGGTGAGTACGTGCTGCCGTGGAAGGATCAGCCCGCGACCCCTGGACTTGATCAGTTGCAGGAGCGGATTCGCGCTGAATCTCCCCTGCAGACCCTGCGGCTGCTGTGCCAGGAAATCCCCCAGCGCTTTGAGTACCGCCGCGGCGCCACGTACGTGAGCTCCGACGTCGGCCACCTGCTCGAAACCGGAGCCGGCGTGTGCCAGGACTTCGCGCACCTCGCGATCGTGCTGCTGCGCCGCCACGGGATAGCCGCCCGCTACGTGTCCGGCTACCTCTGGGCGGCCTCCACGGACGGCGGCGCAAAGTCGATGGAGGTCGACACGCATGCTTGGCTGGAGGCGCTGTTGCCGAGTGCCGAGCCCGGTGGCGAGCCCGGATGGGTGAGCGCCGATCCCACCAACAGTGGGCTCGCCGACGAGAGCTACGTCAAGATCGGGCACGGTCGCTTCTATTCCGATGTGCCGCCTGTCAAGGGCATCTACCGTGGCACCGCGCGGTCCGAGCTGAGCGCAACTGTGACGATGGCGCGCTTGGATCTTGCCGACAGCGCACTCGCCGCGGCGTAACCCGCCGGCTGCTTACAGACGCGCGCTCAGCAAGCCGACAGCCAGCACCACAAGCGCTGCGGCACAGGCGCGCAGCGCACTCTCCATCGGCGCCACAATGCCTGTCCGGTCGAGCTCGATCACGCTCCCGTCTTTGAGCAGCTGCTGTCCTTGCAGCGAGCTCGTGCGCCGTCGCAGCTGACGTACGGGCGTCGAAAGATTGCGCTGCGCCAAGCTCAAAAGCAGACACGCTGCGGCTACCAGTATGCCGGCGGGGCGCACCGTCAGCGCATTTACCCAGTATCCGGTCAGGGCCGGAAACGCGCCCCACGCCGCCGCGAACCACATGTCGCTGTGGAAGCGGCCACCGAAGAGCTCGAGGTTGTACGCGATCACGAGAAACGCGCCCACTGCGATCAGCACTGTCAAACTGGCTGACACCGTTACGGCGCCCACCGCGCCGAGCCCGACCGCGCCGCCCAGCGTCACGACAGCGAGCGCTTTCAGGGTGCTGTCGGAGAGGTGCGTGCCCAGCGGGCGCCCGTTGAGCTCGTCCAGCGCATGAGCAGACACGCCGACGGCCAGAAAGAAGGCTCCCATGCATGCAGCTAGCCGGCCGGCGTAGACGTGCGGGGCCACGGCGGCACCGAGCGCGACGTAGCTGAGATGCCAGGCGGTGTACGGGGGATGCAGCAACGTGACCAGATCGCGCCAACCACCTGGACGTAGTGCGTAAAAGGCAGGGCGCTCAAGCCCGGTCTGCGTGGCCATCGGGCTCCCTTCCGCGCCACCCGCCACCCGCGCCACCGTCGGTCCGCTCCCCCGACTTGGTGCCCCAGATGATCACTCCCGCTCCGAAGCTCATGGGCTTCACCTGTACGGACTCGATGCCGGCCCGGTGCCACTCGGCCACCAAGCGCTCGATCGGGAAACGCTCGTAGAACTCAGGGATGGAGAACGCCAGAAAGCGCCCTGTGCTCGCCCACTCACGCGAAAACAGGCGCCCCAGGAGGGGCAGTCCCAGCCGGGTGTACCAGTCCCACAGACGGCGCCAGGGCTGGCGAGCAGGCACGCCGAACTCCAGCGAGCAGATCGTGCCGCCACCGGCTACGACCCGCGCCAGCTCGCTGAGCGTCGCGGGCGGATCGTCGACGTAGCGCAGCAGGTAGGTGAACGTGAGGTGGTCGAACTCGCCGTCGGCGAACGGCAGTCGCTCGGCTTCGCCCTGCACCAGCGATACGCGCGTTGCAAGCCGGCTCTCGCGCGCCAGCCGTGAGCGCGCGGCGGCGAGCATGTCTGGGCTCTGGTCTATTCCGACGACGGTGCACCCGTAGCGCCGCACGAGCTCTTGGGCGACCAGGCCGGTGCCCGTGGCAACGTCCAGAACCCGAGCGTCTGGCGCGGCGCCCACGCGTCCCACCAGCGCCCGACGCCATCGCGGGTCTTGGCCAAAGGAGAGCAGGGCACCGGCAAAGTCGTAGCGGGCGGGCAGCGACCGAAACAGGACACGCGCATGCTCCTTGCGTGCGCTCGCGCGGGCGGGTGCTCCGTCCGGGAGGTCCGCAGCGACGTTCATGGGATCTGGGACTCCACCATCACCGCAAGCATCCACCTTTGGGCGAGCTTGTGCAAGGCCGACGAGACTTTCCGCCAACGCTAAAGCTGGCGCGCGCTGCGCCCGATGAGCCTTTCGTGAAGTGTTCCGTCGGTCGGTATCTGCAGCGGTCTTGGTCAGGCAGCCCGGGTTCTCGGTCGTCCGCCCACGTGCGGATCGGCACCAGCGCCCTACGGCGACGGCTGACGCTCGTATCACTGGCGCTCCTTGCCACGCTGCCGGTCGGCTTCGCTGCGTTCGCGCCGGTCGCTGCCGGCAAGGTGATCGAAGTCGGCGGGACCAAGTACGGCGTGCGTACACGCAGTACCGAACTGCTCCAGGGAGATCAGACAGAAATCGAAACCTTTGGCAACCCGGAAGGCCATCCAGTTGTGCACTCGGCGCCGGCGACCTACGTGGTCTATTGGGATCCAAACGACCTTTACCGCGCCGAATGGCAAAGTCTGATCAATGGCTTTTTAGCCAACCTGGGCGCCAACGTTGGCGAACCTGCCTTCAACACGCAGTTTTTGGCCGCCGGCCAGTACAGCGACTCAAGCGGCAAGCCTGCCGCGGTGGCGTCGGTGTTTCACGGCGCATATACCGACACCAAGCCCTATCCGCTCGCCGCCGGCTGTACGGACCCGGACCCGCTTACAATCGGGCAGATCACCTGTCTGACCAGCAGCGAAGTGCAGACACAGCTGGAATCGTTCATTGCTGAACACGATCTGCCCAAAGGAATGAACACGATCTACTACGTGCTTCCGGGTCCCGGAGTCACTGTGTGCCTTGACGCAGGGGCAACCCACTGTTCCGATTACAGTGGAGGTGAAACTGGAGCGAGCTACAAAAACAGCTTCTGCAGCTATCACGCGGCGGCCGGAACTGGCGCCAACACGGTTCTCTACGCGGTAGTCCCGTTTGCCGTAACCGGCGGGCTGGCATACAACTGGGAGAGTCCTCAGAAGGAGGAAGACGCCTGCCAGGACGGCGGCTGGAACCCCACCGGGGAACATGGCGAGGAAAAAGAGCACGCCCATCACGAAGCCCGGGAAGCCGCCGAGGCCAAGGAAAGGGCCGAAATCGAAGCGACTAAGGAAGCAGCCTCAAAACGTCTGAAGGAAATCAGGGAAACGCGCAAGGCAGACGAAGCGGAAGCAAAAAGCGAAGAAGAAACGGAAGAAGTCCGGGAAGCTGCCTCGCGCGAAAGCCAGGAAGTCGAAGCAAACCGCGAACTGAAGCTCGCGGAAATCAGGCAAAAGTCCGCAAAAGAACTCACGGTGATTGCGGAAAAGGAAGCGCTCGAAGAACCTCACGTTGAGGAGCCGCACCAGGACACCGCCGGCAGTTTCTATGGTGAATTGAGCACGGGCTTGGCGGACCTCATGATCACGCAGGTGGGGTTGCAGCAAGAGAACGTAGTCACTGATCCTTTGCTCACTGCTTGGCAGGACAGCAACGGCAACGAGGTTACCGACGAGTGCCGCAACGATTTTGTCCCATTCGCCGGCGGGATAGGCGGCAGCGTCACGGCCAACGCCGGCACATTGGCTGGCTCGCTTTCGAATCAGGTCTTGTATCAGAACGCCTACTATCTCAATGACATTTTCAACATGGCTCACTACAAGGCAGGGCCGACCGGGTTACCGTTCTCCCCGTCGGTTCCGTGCGTTGGCCATGTTGACCTTGTGCCCAAATACACTGCTCCGAACGCGGTCAACATAGGAGAAGTCGTCGGCTTTGACGGGATGGAGTCGGTCATATCACTTGATTGGGCTGGCCTCACCCTCACTTCAAAGGGAAGGTACGCCACATACCACTGGAACTTCGGCGACGGTACCCCCGAAGTCTCCGGCTATGCCCCGGGCGCACCTGCTTGTACCGCACCTTGGCTAGCGCCGTGTGCCGGCAGCGTTTTTCATACTTTCAACGCCGGGGGCGCATATAAGGTCACGCTCACGGTCGAAGATGTCGCCGGCAACACTGCGTCTGTCACCCACGAAATCACTGTGGTGGGGTCGGCAGCTGCCGCGGCCAGCTCTGGGTCAACTACTACCACCAACACAACCACTACAACCAGTGTCACCACTGCGACGACGTCGACAACGGCGAGCGCTGCTTCGATCGTCTACCCCCCGCCGAAGATAAAGGCAGTGCCGATGTCGTCTTCGCTGACGACCGCTGTCAAGACCGGCGTTGCCCTTCGCTATGCGGTCAACGAGCAGGTGGCCGGCGTTGCCGAGGTGCTACTCAACGCCAAGACGGCCGCGCGCTTGAAGGTAAAAGGTCCAGTTGCTGTCGATCTGCCTGCAGGCTTCCCGCGCTCGATTCTGATCGGGCGGGCTGTGGTCGACACCCAGAGGGGTGGCAAGGGCTCTGTCCGGCTGTCGTTTTCCAAGGCCAACGACAAAGCCCTCGAAGTGAGCCAGGTCGCCAAACTTAATCTCACGTTGCGCCTCGTGGTCCATAACGCCTCGCGCACAGGTCCCGCTACCACGAGCCTGCTGACGTCCTTCGTGCTCAAAGGTCCCGTGCCCCTGGCAGCTCCGCTGCCTTACTTCTAAGCCGTGCTGCGCTAGTAGCTACAGCCCCGGCCAGTGCCGCGCTACGAACCCTTCGTTTGAGCGCGAGTCAGGTTGCCAGCGTGAGGCGAACGGTCCGCTGCGACCAACCGTGTCGTAGCGCATCCAGGCGTTGCCGATGTTCACGTACATGTACACGTGGCCCGCACTCGCGTAGACCGTGATCCACTTGCCCGGACCCGGTGCGCCCCAACTTTCCAACTGACCTGAGGTCTCCGGGGCCGACAGCAGCCCCGCAGCCGCCAGCGCGTAGCTGATTGACCCTGAGCAGTCATACGCGTTGTCGACAAAGGAGAGATGACCGCCTCCGTATACGTAGGGCAGATCGGTGATTGCGTTTGCCCCCGCGATCACCTCCTGCACTGCCACGGGCACGTCCGGCGGGATCGGAATCGTGCCGTTGCCCCCCACGGAATCGCCGCCCGGTACCGTCTCTTGACTGGCCTGCTCAGCCTTTTGCAGCGCCCGCTCCTGAGCGAGGTCCTTGCGCACCTGCGCTGTCGAAAGCGCGCCGGGAGCGACGAATGCGGTGGCTGTACGCGACGGCAATCTCGCCTTGCGGTAGCGCGCGCGCACGCGCGGGGACACCGGGAAGCTCCTGGCTTCTTCCGGGTCGCGCACCTCGGCCACTGTGACCCTGGCCGGCCCTGGGAGCTTCGATTCGCTCCCCGCCGGGATGGGCGCCTTGATCACGGGCTGCTGCGCCTTGGCCGGATCGC
>CAJCHW010000196.1 GCA_903970125.1 Chlamydiota bacterium | reverse complement strand
CCATCACGGCGGCGATCCGGGCAGCAACCTGCGTCCGCGGATGAGTCCGCCAAGCCCGGGGGCGCCGCCGCCATAACGGATTGGACGCCCGCCACTCGTCGGCCGAGCGAAACCCCGATTCTTCGTGATTACCCCTCCTTCGCCGTCCTTGACGCCGGGCGCCTCAAAGCGACAGACGCGGCCGATCATGCGGGCGATGTCGGTACGCAGTACGCGGCGCTGGTTGTCTGCAACACGCTCGCGAAGGAGCAGGCCGCTCTTCTGGGCCACATCATCGCCGCAGTCAAAGAGCGCCCCGAAGGCGCCGATCGCGCCCGGTTTTTCGGTTGGGCCCGGGCTTGGCTGGCAGCCGCCGAAGCGGAGTCGCAGCGGCGATGCGCGGAACAGAACAGTCTCCTTGACCGCCTCGGCCGCCCCACGGCCGAGCAGATCGTCGCGGCGCGCGCGGAACCGTGGGCCAAAACGATTCTCTACCACGCCGAGGCGAGTGAATGACCTCCGGGGAGCCAGGCGCCCGCGCCCACCGTGTCCCAACGCACGCCGGGGTGTCCTACGCTTCTTGACACGGATGGTCGCGCGAATCGAAACACAGCGCATCACGGCTAAGGACATCGAGACGGGCCAGATCCGCGTGCCTGGCGCAGCCAAGGAGCTCTTCCCGCGAGGCCCAGACGAGATCAAAGTGCGGCTCCGCGGCCACAGTGCGGACTGTCGGTGGAATCCACGCGACATACCGCGTCCGCGATCTGGGGTGATCCGCATCGGGCATCAGACCCTCAGCCGACTCGTGCACGCCGACGAGAGGCTAGAGATCCGGCGCGAGGGCGACTGGATCGTCATCGACTGACGTTTCGACGCCGGTAGCTGCGGTGCCGGGCCAGTCCCGACTTCACGGGCGGCCAGTACAGCGCGTGGCCGTTCGAGCGTGGCCTGCGCGAGATCGACCGCGTACTGCTTACCGTCTCGCGCCAACCCGGCTCACTCAACTGCGGATGTCGCCACCAGGTGCGCACTTGCAGCTGTCCAGGCCACTCGAAAACTAGGCTGAACTAACCCGGGGTTGTGGTTACAGCCTCCGAGCCGCACAAGCCTTTGAGTGCGGGACGACCCCGGCCAGCTGGCCGGGGTCGTCCGCGCCATTGCTCAGGCTCCTTGAGGGCCGGCCGCGCGCCTGCTCAGGGGAGGTCGGCTGCCGGTGAAGGCCGAGAGCCGAGGTCCTTGCCGCGCAGGCGGTAGCTGTCGCCTTTGAGGCTCAGGATGTCTGCGTGGTGGATGAGCCGGTCGATCATCGCCGTGGCGACGGCGTCGTCGCCGAAGATCTCCCCCCATGCGCGATCAGGCCGTGGCCCTGCAGCCGAGCGAGCGCTTCGTCAACCTGGCGCGAGTCCAACGATAGCCCCAGGTCACCGGCGCAATGCTCAGGCTCGTACAACGGCAGCTCAAGCATGACAGTCCGCCACTGGGCGTCATCACCGCAATCGAGCAGCCATCGCAGTACGGGTTCATCGACATCGCTTCAGATAGTCACGAGCCAGATTCTCCTTGACGCTTTGGCCGTTTTTTGGGGTCGTAGGGAACACCGTTTGGGAACACGGGCGCCTTCCCTAGTGCCTAGCCGCGCCGCAATGCAACTAAACTACCTGCAAAGAAGCACTTTTGGTCAGCGCCCCCGGCAGGATTCGAACCTGCGACCCTCGGATTAGAAGTCCGATGCTCTATCCAGCTGAGCTACGGGGGCCCGAGGCCCCATATTGGCGCATGAATCGGCTGCTGCCCGGTCGCTGTCCGGCAGCTTTACGGCCCCGACCACCTGGCGCCGCGGTCGGCGCTTAATCCGCGCTTGATCCAAAACTAGTAGAAATATGCGCATGAGCCCCGGGGAGGACCAGAAGCTCACGCGCAAGGAGCGCCGCGACCAGGCGCGCGCGGACCGCAAGGCAATCGAAGCGCAGCACAGCCAGATGCAGGCGCGTCGCAAGCGCCTGGCTCAGCTCGGTGCAGCCGCCGTCGCCGCCATCGTCGTGATCGCCGTGGTCGTGGCCGTTGCCGGCTCGGGGGGGACGAACCACGCAACGCACCTTGGCACGACGGGCGCCATTGCCGCTGAACACGAAGTTGAGTCACTGCTGACGGGCATCCACCAGGAATCAAACGCGCTCGGGGACCCCAAGGCGCCAGTCACGCTGCAGTACTTCGGCGACCTGGAGTGCCCAATCTGCCGCGAATTCACGCTCGGTGCCCTGCCAACACTGATCTCCAAATATGTCCGCGCCAACAAGCTCCGGATCGAATACCACTCAATGGAGACCGCCACGCGCGAACCCAGTGTCTTCCGCGAGCAGCAGTCCGCAGCACTTGCCGCCGGCAAACAGAACCTTCTGTGGTACTACATCGAGCTCTTCTACCACCAGCAGGGCACTGAGGACAGCGGCTATGTAACGCCGACCTACCTGCTTGAACGCGCCAAGCAGGTCCCCGGTCTCAATGTCAGCAAGTGGGAAGAAGAACGCCACAATCCCGCCTTCGAAACGATTCTCGAAAAGGACGCCGAAGAAACCGGCAAGCGCGGCTTCACCGGCACGCCGTCGTTTTTGCTCGGAAAGACGGGTGGCGAACTGAGCGTGTTCTCCACCGTCTCACTCACTGAAGCCGGCGCCTTTGAAGCGGCCATCAACAGCCTGATCAAGAAGTAGCGTCCCAATGGGGCACGTGGTCGTCAAGCGGGTGATGATCGGGCTCGCCCTTATCGGCCTTGGCGTGGCCTCCTACGTGACCTACGTGCACTATGCCGGCATCAAGCCTCTGTGTTCGGCCGGCGGCTCCTGCGAGACCGTCCAGGCCTCGGTCTACAACAACGTGCTCGGAGTCCCTGTGGCGCTGATCGGCCTGCTCGGTTACATCGCGATTCTCGCCTCGCTGTTTGCGCCCGAGGGCGAGAACGCGCGCCTTGCGACGACCCTCATGACCGTCGTCGGCTTTGCCTTCTCTGCCTACCTGACCTATCGCGAGGCCTTTTCGATCCACGCCTACTGCGAGTGGTGTTTGAGCAGCGCCGCGATCATGACCATCCTGGCGTCCCTGTCGACGTGGCGCTTTCTGCGGGTCACGCCGCCCGCGGTCGCGCCTCCCGCTCCGGCCCCAGTGGCGCCGCCGGGCTCCTGATTACCGGCCGCGCGTACGCAGCTGACGCCTGGTCGCGGTGTAAAGTGCCCAGGGTCACGGAACGGCGCCACAGCGTGGACGCGGAGTAGCCCACTCGTGCAACCACTCTAACGGCGCCTGCTTTGCGGGCATAGGAACATCGTGGTTAGCCCAATCGAAGCAACGCCAGACCCCCACTCGGGGACGTTGATCGACCGAGGTGAGCCGCAGTCGCCCGCACTTGAGCCCTGGGGCCTAGAGGCCGGCGCCACGCGCCCGGAGCCCGCAAGCTCCCCGGTCGAGCTGCTGTTCGAACTCGCCGGCGACCTTCTGGCCACGCTGACACCCAGCGGACAGCTTGGGCTGCTGAACCCCGCTTGGGAGCAACACCTGGGCTGGTCGCTGGAGCAACTGCGCGCGCAACCACTGGAGCAGCTGGTTCACCCCGATGAGCTCGAGCGCACGCGCTCGCAGCTCGAGGCGCACAGCGAGAACGCAAGCTTCAAGGACTTTGCCAACCGCCTGCGCCACAAGGACGGCTCCTGGCATTGGCTGCTGTGGAGCGGGCGTTTCCATGAGGGCGTATGGCACACGACTGCCCGCGACATCACCGACAACATGCAGCTTGCGCGCCAGGCGCTGCACGATCCGCTCACAAGGCTGCCCAACCGTGTGCTGCTGATGGACCGCGCGCGCCAAGCGCTTGCGCGCCTGCACCGCGGACGCAGCCCCGTCGCGCTCTTGTTCGTCGACCTGGACCGTTTCAAGGCGATCAACGACACGCTCGGGCACGCTGCCGGCGATGAGCTGCTGATCCTTGTCGCTCAGCGTTTGCGTGACGTTCTGCGCGATAGCGACACAATCGCGCGCCTGGGCGGTGATGAGTTTGTGATCCTCGCGGAGGACCTCGAGGGTGATTCGGAGGCCATCGCCGTGGCAGAACGCGTGCTGCACGCGCTGGAGGAACCGTTCCGGCTGGGCGCCGCCGACATCTCGATGCGCGCAAGCGTGGGCGTTTCCGTCGCCCACGACCCCGCCGCCAACGCCGACGACCTGCTCAGTGAGGCGGACGTGGCGATGTACCGAGCCAAGGGCGCCGGTGGCCACGACCTCGAGCTCTTTGACGAGAGCTTGCGCCGCCAGGTTGCCGACCGCCTCGACATCGACGACCGGTTACGACACGCGCTGCCGCGAAACGAGCTGCTGGTCGCGTACCAGCCCCAGCTGCGACTCGACGGCCGCGGGCGCGTCGGCTGGGAGGCGCTAGTGCGCTGGCATCCCCACGGCGCGCTGCAAGTGGAGCCCTCGGAGTTTCTGCCTCTCGCCGAAGAGAGCCGGCTGATCGTGGGAGTCGGTGAGTGGGTGCTGCAGAATGCCTGCGCTCAGGCCGCCGCCTGGCTGCGGCGCGAGCGCGTGCGTTTGACAATGTCAGTGAACCTCTCCGCCCGGGAGCTGGCAGAGGGCGACGTCGCCGAGCGCGTGCGCTCGGCGCTCCGTACAAGCGGCCTGCCGCCGAGCGCCCTGTGCCTTGAGGTCTCCGAGGCGGCAGTGCTCAGCGACCTCGACCGGGCCAAAGAGGCCTTTGAGGGGCTGAAGCGCGTGGGCGTGCACCTTGCGCTCGATAACTTCGGTGCCGGCAGCACCGCGCTCAGCCTGCCCGGCATCCTCCCTATCGACATGATCAAGCTGGACCGATCGCTGATCAACGGGCTCGACCACGACAGACACAAGCGCGCCGTGGCCAGCGCCATGGTCTCCTTGGCGCGGGATACAAGACTCCGGCTGGTGGCGATGGGCATTGAATCCGAGCGCCAGCTCAAGCTCGTGCGCAAGCTCGGATGTCCAGTTGGCCAGGGCTTTTTGCTGGCGCCGCCGCAGGTTCCCGCCTAAGGCCCGCTGAATCCGTGACCGACGAGTCTCCAGGCGTGTCATTGCCGCTGCCCCCAGACAGCGTCATCGAGGCCGAGAAACGGGCCGCTGCCGCTGCCGCTGCCGCGCTCGCACAGGACGGCATGTGCGTCGGCTTGGGCACGGGCTCGACCGTGGCGTACCTGCTGGCAGAGCTTGCCAACCGAGGCTTGCGCGATATGCGCTACGCGTCGAGCTCGCCTGCCACCACCCACGCTGCCACCGCGTTGGGCCTGAGTGTCGAGAGCCTCGACGCCTTCGGCGACGCGCTGGATCTCGCGATCGACGGTGCCGACCAAATCGACCCTAACGCCTGGCTGATCAAGGGCGGAGGCGCAGCGCACACGCGCGAGAAGATCCTCGCGTCGGCCGCACGCCGCTTTGTCGTGATCGCCTCCGCAGCAAAGGCCGTCCAGGCGCTGCGGCCACCCGTGCCCGTGGAGATTCTGCGCTTCGGTTCAAGCTGGACGCTGCACGCGCTCGCTCCCGCCGAGCTGCGTAAATGCCCACCCAGCCCCGACGGCAACCTGATCGGCGATTACCTTGGCGCGATCGAGGATCCTGCCGCCCTGAGCGCGCGCCTGTCTGCCACCACGGGCCTGGTCGAGCACGGCCTGTTTCCCCCGCAGCTGGTCTCGGACATCCTTATCGCCGGCCCTCAGGGCGTAAGCCATCGCCGCGGCGCGAAAGCGCCTGTCTGAGCACGTCTTGAGCGCGATCACCGGCGCCGCTAGGACCGCGGTCGATGCGCTCGCAACCGCGTGGATGGGAAAGCAATGCTCAAACTGATCGCGCTGATCATTCCGCTCGGCCTGGACTCCTTCGCGGTCGCCGCCGCACTCGGGACCGCCGGCGTCCAGGGGCGCGACGGCCTCAGGATCAGCGTGCTCTTCGGCGTCTTTGAGGCTGTGATGCCACTAATAGGATTTGCACTCGGCGTGCCTGTGGGCCACGCCGTCGGCAACGCAGGTAACTACGCTGCCACAGCCATCCTGGTCGCCCTGGGCATCTGGATGCTTCGCGGCGAGGACGATTCAGACCGCGTCGCCAAGCTCACACGACCGACTGGAATGTGGGCGGTCATGCTCGGGTTGAGCATCAGCATCGACGAGCTTGTGATCGGCTTCACGCTCGGGCTCTTGCGCGGGCCCATATTGATTGTCGCGCCAGCGGTGGGCGTGCAAGCAGCCGTGTTCTCCCAGCTCGGGCTGCGACTCGGTGCAAGACTCGGCGAGCGTGTCCGCCAGGACGCCCAGCGTCTGGCCGGCCTCGGTCTGATGCTCTTGGGTGTCGCGCTACTGATCGAGCGGCTGGCCTGAGAACGCTCGACCTACGCTTTGCAGCGCGAGCTGATCGGGATGGTTGTAGATCCTCCAAAGCTCGGTGGCGGATCGACCTTGCACCAGGTCAGCCGCCCCGCGTGCCTGTCGGCAACTGCCAGAAACGGATAGGCAATGCCGGCGGTGGTGACCGTGCAACGGTATGCCACGCGGCCGGTGCTGGCGGCGCCGGATGGCGCGCAGTGGACGCTCTGTAGCGGGCCTGTCAGCTGCTGGGTGGCGATCCTGGCGTTGACGTCGCCAGTGATCGCATCCTTGAGTGCGATCGGCGCGGGTGTGTGGGACCGCCACGTGGCCACATGGGGCCCTTGGTCCTCTTCGATGACGATCTGTGCCTCGTGGTTTGCCTGCGCTTCAGCCTTGGCTTCGGATTGCGTCGTGACCCCGCCGCCGCCACCGCTGACACCACCGCGAATAACGATCACGACTGCAGCAATTGCCACGCCGTAAACGACGATGGTGACCAGCCAGCGACCCCAGAGCGGCAGCGCCCTATAGCGCTGCCACGGTCTATCGGGCACGGCCGTGCGTGCTCGTTGCCGGAGGCCTGTGGATGGCGCACAAATGAGTTCTCATCGCGGCTATTGGATCACAGCGGCGGCATCGGTGGCGCGGCTCAGACCGGCGTCGCGTCCAACAGGCGCAGGATCGGACGCCAACGGCGTCGCCTACCCCGCGAACGGGACGTCAGAACCCATCAGTCCCTCGGGGATCGCGTTGACGTCTGCGTCTGCGAAGCCCGGTTGCTCTGAATCAGCGGCGGCGCCGGAGATCCTCGCTGAGTAGATCGAATGCGCGCGAAGCCGGCGTGACACCACGGTGGCCCCCACGACGGCCAGCAGCATCGGCACCATCAGGCCATCGACCTTGTGCGTCAACTCCAATAGCAGCACGATCGCCGCAAGCGGCGCCTGCATGCTGGCGGCGAGCACCGCGGCGCCGCCGATCACGGCGTAGCTGCCAAGCGGCGTGCCTGGCCAGAACTGCAGCCAGCCATAGCCGAGTACCCCGCCCAGCACCACTCCCAGTGTCACCGTCGGGGTGAACAGTCCGCCGGGCGCACCGCTGCCCAGGCACGCGGCGGTCGCCAGCGGCTTGATCACGATCAGCACAGCCATCACGCCGACTGCAAGGCGCCCCACGAGCGCGAGCTGCACAACGCCCTTGCCGTTGCCCAGCACCTGTGGATAGGCGATCGCTACCAGCCCCAGCGCCGTGAACACCGCCACCGGCGCTGCCACTTTCATCCAACCGGCCGGTCGTAGCGCGTGCGCGCGCCGGATCATGCGGACATAGGCCACTGAGACCAAGCCCGCCAGGGGCCCCACGAGCAACCCCCACACGACCTGCGAGGCATGCACGTCGTAGGTGGGCACAACGTAGGTCGGACGCGATGAAAGCGCCACCCAGGCCACGGCCGTGGCGACCACGCTCGTGGCAAGCGCCGGCAATACCAGCGGCAGGCTCAACGTACCCAAGAGGACCTCGAGCGCAAACAGCGCGCCCCCCAAGGGGACGTTGTACACCGCCGCCATTCCCGCGCCTGCCCCGGATGCCACGAGCAAGCGGCGCTGCCACACCGGAAGCCGGGCCCAATCACTGAGGGCGCTCGCGATCGCCGCTCCCACCTGCTGGGGGGCAGCCTCCCGGCCCAGCGACGCACCCAGTCCCACGATCACGATCGAATCCAGCGCGCGCACGAGGCTGCCGAGGAGCGGCATGCGTCCCGCGCGCACCCACAGCCCTTCTGAAACATCTCCCCCGCTCAGCCGCCCCAGGCCCAACGCGGCAACGCCGGCGACCACGCCGCCACAAGCCAGCACCAACACCCTGCGCGCATAAGAAGCGCGTTCGGTGCCTCCCAGGAAGTGGCCTGTCTTATACGACCAGGCCAGGTGTTGAACGACATGCAGCAGCCCGATCAGAGCCGCTGCGCCCAGACCCGCGCCGGCGCCGATCAGCACCACAAGCATCCAGAAGCGCAGGCTGTAACTTGCGACGATCCCGCGACCCGGAACGTTTGGCTGGGCACCTGTCGCGTGCGAGCGCGGTGTGCTCGGGCCAGTCACGAGTTGAATGTAGCCTCGACGGCCGCGTTGATCGCACACGACCCCTGGCCTGGGTGTCAGTCCGCGCCCACCAGCTCAGCAGGCGCCGCCACAGGCTCGGCCTGCGGACCGTCGACAGCGGCCACACCTTGACGCGGGCGTGCGTACGCCAGCCAGTAGACCGCACCGGCGGCGAGCGTGACGTGCATGCAATTCCTCAATGGCCGCGATCCTCGGCGACGGCTACCATTCGCCCGGGGCAGAGTCGAAGGTCTAATTTTGCTCCAAAGCAGGCGGGAGACCCGCTGCGATCAACGTGGAGAGTCTCCAGCACTCGCCGCCCAACCAAACCCGTATCGGGCGATCCCGACACCGCCCCGCGAAAGAAGGGAATCGACCATGCACACCGCAAGATCAAAGCCGCACCCGAGCCACGCTCGCTCGACGCTGCTTCGGCGTTGGCTGGTCGTCGTCCTGGCCGCCACGGCGAGTGCCGCACTGTGCTCGGCTCAAGCGCAGGCCCAGCCGCTCGCAAAGCTCGACGCCAAAGCGGCCTCGGCCGGGCCCATCGTCGTCGACGCTGCCGGCAACGGCTACGTGGCCTGGCTGCACCCCGGCTCGCCCGAAACGGTGATGTTCTGCAAGATCCCCGCCAACAGCAGCTGCAAGAAGCCGATGACCCTGCCCCTGCCAAGCGGGTCAAACGGAGAAGACGACGGGACCTCCCAGCCCTTCCCTGTGCTCGCCGCAGGCAACCAGGTCTGGGTGGTTGCACCGCGCTACGTGCACGGCGACATCGTCTACTGGCTTTCGATCAACGGCGGGCAAAGCTTCGAACCCCCGGTCGATGTAACCGCGCCGGAAGACTATGCCGACAACACGAATGTCGATCAGATCCTGCTCGAACCCAGCGAGCCCTTCCTCGGCGACGTCCCGCCGGTCGCGTACTTCGACATCGCCTCCTCGAACCCAGGACTCGGGTTCTCGTGGCTTCCGAGCAACCTCGTCGCCGGCGGTAGCCAGAAGACTGGCTTTCAGTTCGAAAGCCCAGGCAGCGGTGGCATCGGCGGGGCCACGCTCGGTGAGCAGCCCGATGGCTTCCCGCTCGAGGCCTACTGGCTCGACAGCGAACCGATGGAAGTCCGCTTCTACCGCCAGACCGCAGGCAACGGCACCGTCGCGCAGCTCCCGCAAGCCTGGACGGGACCGACGACGGTCGGTAACGGCTATCTGCCGCAGCTCGCCAGCGGACCGCACGGGCTCTTCCTCGCCGACGAGGTCTATCCGCACTCAAACACCTCGCTCGTGCCATCGGTGCTGGACGTCAGCGCATACGACAGCGCCACCTCCACTTTTGGTCCCCCGAAGACGCTCGTGACCGACCCGCAGTCCGAAGTCTCACTGCACAGTGGCGGCACCATCGATGAGAACGCGAGCACCGGTGAGCTCGCCGTCGCGTGGCCGAAGTTCGCCCCCAGCGGAACGGTCATGCGCCTCTGGACCTCAAGCAACGGGAGCACGTTCAAGGCCGTGGGTGACGTGGCGAAGGTCGGGTTCGCCTATGCCGGCAACGCCTATCTTGCCCTCAACAGCAAGGGCAACGGCTTCGTGACCTTCCAGGACCGCGGCGGGCTCGAGCTGGCAGATCTCACCCCGATCAAGAAGGCGAAGAAAAAGCACCACTGACGAGTTCGGGCCGGCTGGGCACAGCTTGGGCATGCACGGTCACCACCAGCGTCTGGCCGACGCTGCCTACAGATCGCGCCCGAGGCCGAGGTCGTCGCCCATGAGACATGCCGGCCCCCGGTCCGATCCCCGGAGAGCCGGCTCATGTCGTCCGTGAGCGCGTCAGCACACCACCTGTAGATCGAATCCCCCAGTGAGTTCCTTCGGTGCGTTCACGATCACAGCGCTGGTGTGTTCGGCGGCAGCTTCCACGCCGAGCTGACCGGCGGTGAGGGCTTCGCCTTGCGGTGAAGCGGTGTAGGAGCATCGGCTGACGTTGGTCGTACCGAAGCTGACCGTGTAAACGGTCCCGGCCTGCGTCACCGCTGTGGCGCCACGGCCGACCTTGATCGTCGGTTCCTTGGGCCCCGCGAGCACGTCAGCGAATAGAAGCTGTCCGGTGGTCACGTAGGCGCTGGCGGGTTGGCCACCGAGCTCAGTGGCGTCTGCCGCCGGTTGACTGGCGAGCTGGAACTCGGTGGCTTCCTTACCCTGCAGGAAGTTGGCATTCAGACCGGTCGCCACGCCATGGCCGTTGGTCGTAAACGGCACGCCGCTTTCGTTGGCGAGCTTGATCTCCCCGCCCGTGTTGCCATTGGTGGCAAAGGCGAACGCGAGGCCGCCGGTCAGGTTCTCGGCCTCCAGACATGCGAGGTCGCCCGCGGGAGACTGGCAGCCGAGAATCGCGGTCCCGCCGTGGCCTATGTTTTCCTCGCGCAGCGTCCAGGTCGGATTCTTGGCGAAGATCCCCGTGGTGTTTGCGTAGCGCGTGTAGGGCGGATTGTGCACGCCCCCGCGAATTGGTTCCGCCTGCGCAGCCGCCGCCCGGGCCACTGGCGCGCTGCCGAGCGTCTTGCTGCCCCCACCGGCCGCCAGCGCGATCGGCGCAGCGATTGCGGCGAGGCCGACAGCAGAAAGCGCCACAGCTCGCTTCCAGCCGCGCCCCAGCACACGCGTGTGGCCCGGCGCCTCGCGGCCGATGCATTGGCGGGCACGGTTTCGATAATCGGAAAGATGCATGACGTGGGTCCTCCTTGGTCGACGTTCTCGGGTGAGAATGATGCAAAGACTTGGCATGCGCCTGGCTATTGAGCTTCCCGGTGCCGGTGCCCACACCTCCCATCCCACAACGCGGATGCGTGGCCAGGGTTGCGGTGATGCTTCGCTTCGCACACGGGCGGGTATTCGCGGATGAGCGCTGAACTGCGACCCCCAGGGCCACATTGGTTTAGGTTGGTCTCCTGTTAGTACAGCGTTGGCGATTCGTGGGCAGACCACGGCCAAATAGGGGCTCGATCTGAATCGAAACAGACCATGAGCTGGGCGCGGAGTGGGCGGCGTGCACGAGAACGGCGGCGGTGCGGGCGGACGCGGGAGAGGCGTCAGCAGCGCTGGTGCGCGCCAAGAAGCGGTCGGCGCGTGGCGAGAGTCATGGCTCGCGAGGCAATCCGCGCCGCCACCGACCGACGACGGTCCGCCCTGGCGGCCTCTATGGTCCTGGCCGTGGCTGTACTGGCCGCTTACGGCGCTCCCCCGACCACGACCGCGATCGCCATCGGCACGAGCGTCCACGACGGCGCGTGGAGCTTTGTCTCCGAACCGGCGCTCGACCCCGCCGCAATCCGGGTGCTCAGCCCGCCGGTCGCGACCACCGAAGTCTCTGGTGCAACCACCGTCGGCGACCAGCCTCGACAGACGGCCGGCTATATCTTCCTCGCCCCCATCAAGAACTACGACAACCGCGCACCGTTTCTGGGCGCGCCGGGCCCAGAGATCATCGAAGCGGACGGAGTCCCGGTCTGGGAGCACCCGCTTGGCGAGCCGATCAGGGTGGGCAGCGCGCGGTATGAAAGCGTGGCCATGGACTTCCATCCCGCCACCTACGCGGGCCAGCCGGTGCTCGTCTGGTGGGAGGGCTACATAACCCCGGACGGTTTCGGCAGAGGCACCTGGGAGATCGTCAACGATCATTACCAAGCCGTGGGCCTCGTCAACGCGCCCGCCGGCTTCGAATTGGACTTTCACGACATCCAGATCACCCCCGCCGGCACCGCGTACATCATCGCCAACAGGACGCTGCCACTAAACCTGACCTGTTGCGGTGGTCCCGCAAACGGCCACATCTACGACCAGGAGCTTGTGGAGGTTGAAATCAAGACCGGCCGCGTGCTGTGGACATGGGACCCGCTGCAGCACATACGACTGCACGAATCGGAGGTGGCGCCCCCGGCCGAAGGCCCATGGGATCCATACCACCTCAACTCGATTTCGTTTACGAGCGCCGGCAACCTGATCGTCTCCGCCCGCGACACCTCGGCTGTGTACTGGATCAACCGGCGCTCAAGCCACGACAACGGCCAGATTCTCGCCACGCTGGGCGGTGAGCATTCCACGTTCACGCTGGGCCCCGGCGCGCATTTTGCGTGGCAGCACGACGTCCTCCAACAACACGGTGACGAGATCAGCCTGTTCGACGACGAGGCGGTGCCAGCCGAGGCCAAGCAGTCCCGCGGATTGTTGTTGGCGCTGAACTTCGCGCATCACACCGCGACCGTTGTGCATGAATACCTGCTGCCCAAGCCCGCCCTTACCGGCAGCCAAGGAAGCGTCGAACTGCTGCCCGACGGCAACGTCTTCGTCGGCTGGGGCCAGCTGCCCCTGTTCTCGGAATACAGCGCCGCCGGCGCGCTGCTCTATGAGGGCGAACTGCCCGGAGCCGATGAGTCCTACCGGGCGTCCGACGCAAGCTGGATCGGACTGCCCACCACCGAGCCGGCGCTGGCCGTGGAAGGGGGCACGGAACGCGCCACCCTCTACGCCAGCTGGAACGGAGCGACCCAGGTGCGCTCGTGGCAGGCATTGGCCGGTCCACGGCCCAACGCGCTGACCGCCATCGGCAGCGGGGTCCCGCGCCAGGGCTATGAGACCACGCTACAGACGACGAACCGTGGCCCCTACTACGCAGCACAGGCCCTGAGCTCATCCGGGCATGTCCTTGGCACCTCGCCAGCGGTTACGGTGGTCGGGAAGGCAGCGCGGAGTCGTCGCTTGGTTGCGAGCCTTGGGCCGTAGCCCCCTGAGCGGTGCCAAGCCGGCTTTGGAGCGGAGTCGGGACGTGGCGGTTGCGGTCATGTTCAACCAGATCCATCAGCGCGAGCCGGACCGTTGGATCATCGATTCCCCTCCCCATGCGGCGAGGATTGAGCCCCGTCGTCGACGCTCCTGCCATTGAGGAGGAGCCGGTCCGTTGGCACGCCCACTGCACGCTTCCCTTTCCTGGGCAGAACAGCAGCACGCGGCTGCACGGCCCTAGGCGTCGGGGTACGGTCGCTGGCAGACATCGGTCCGTGGGCCCTGGGTCGCGATCGAAACCTGCTCGTGTTGGAACCCGGAAACGTGTGACGCTCTGTCACAGTGCATCTAGTCGGTTTGGGTTTTCGCGGCTCTGTGTAGGCGCAGGGGGCGGCAGGCGGGCTGCTGACGGCGGACACTAGTGGTCAGGCTGTGGTTGGCGTGACTGCTCGTTGGCGCGGACGAGGGGCATCGTGGGCGGCGGAATGAGAACAGGTGCTCGTGGCCGGCCGTGGCTGCGACGTGCAAGCGGCGGCGCTGACCGGCGAGAGGCGTCATGGTCGGTCCGAATCACCCCCCGAGCGCCAGCCAATCCCGGTGTGGCGGCCATTGGGTTGCGGTACCCTGGGATCGTGGCCACGACGGTCGACAAGGACAAGTTGCACGACGTGCTCGACCAGGCGGTCATCGTGATCGACGAGCAGGAGTTGGAGCGCTCACGCCGCGATCCACGCGTGCACGCGTTTCACAAGAGCGCTGATGAGCTCATGGCTGAGCTCGAAGCTGAAGGCGCCGACTACTCCTGAAGGGCCAGCCACTGTCGGTGTAGCTCGCTGCGCCCCGGCACTGTCTGCTGGGAGTCCTGAAATCCGAAGCGGTCCCGCCACATCTCGGCGGTGTCCTGGTCGAACGGATCAACGACTAGCACCGTGGCACCGACGTAGCGAAGCGCGCGCCGTGCGGTGTTGTCGACGTGAAGCAGCATCTCGGCACCGATGCCCGGCGCGTCGGCGGCGCGGGCGAACTGTGCCAGCAGGATCGCCGGCTGCGTGCGGTAATGCACGCCCCCAAGCGCGGTCCGGTCCGCCGTGCTCAGCGCCACCTGTGCGGCGCACAACGCGTAACGCCAGTGACCCTCCCGTGGCTGAGACGCACGCGCACCGTCGCCTCCTGTGGCTCGCGGAGCGCTCGGCTGGACAGCCACTCGGCGACGCTCTCGCCCGCTGGACCGGGAACCGGCTCAAATGCCCTGATCGCCGCAGCCAGCTCCGGCGTGGATGCGGCCAGGCCCCGATCGACACGTACGTAAGCGCGGGCGTGCTCCATCAGATCGCGGGCGGGCGGGTCGGGGGCGCTCACCGGCGCACGAAAGGCTATCTCCCCGCCCCGCCTGCCCTGGGGGCCGCAGTCCTACCGGGACGCTCACCGGGACGTGGGGAACACGGCTGGGGAACATCTGCCGCCGCGTGGCCCGGGACTGTGAGCCAAAACAAGCTGATTTACAGGTACTTCGTAAGTCGGGACGGCCGGATTTGAACCGGCGACCCCCTGCTCCCAAAGCAGGTGCGCTACCAAGCTGCGCCACGTCCCGTCTGTAGGCGAGTCTACCGCCGCCCCCAATCGCGTCCGTCGCCGGCCGGGCCGCTGCGCCCGCGTCGCGCCACTGCAGCCGCGGTCCCCGATCGGGACCTTGCTGGTAGTGTCGCGCGTCGCCATGGCTGAGATTCGACCCCTGCACGCACTTAGCTACGACCTCACCGTCGCCGGCGCGCTGGAGCTTCTCGTAGCGCCGCCGTATGACGTCATCGACGCGCAGCAGCGTACCGCGCTGGCCGCGCACTCGCCCTACAACGTCGTCGCGCTCGACCTGCCGGAAGCCGCCGGCTCCGACGACCCCTACGAAGCCGCCGGCGCGCTCATGACCAACTGGCTACAGCAGGGAATCCTGGTGCACGATGACGAGGGCGCCCTGTGGGCCCACACGCAGGACTACGTCGGCCCCGACGGGGTCAAGCGCACGCGGCGCGGTTTCTTCTGCGCGGTGCGAATCGAGGAGTACGGCCCCGGCCGCGTGCGCCCGCACGAGCGGACCCACCCCGGCCCCAAGGAGGACCGCCTGCGGCTGACGCGGGCCACGCGCACAAACGTCTCCCCCATCTTCTCGCTGTACTCCGATCCAAACCAGGCCGTGTGGGCGGCACTGGCACCGTCTACTGCCCAACCACCGTGGGGCGAAGCAGTTGATGCAGAAGGGACCGTGCACCGGATCTGGCGCGTGCCAGACCCCGATGTCCTGCGCATCGCACAGGAGATCACCGCTGCCTCTGAGCTGCTGATCGCCGACGGCCACCACCGCTATGAGACCGCCCAGGCGTACGCCGCCGAGGTCGACAGCACGGGCGCTGGCGACGGCTCCGATGCTCATCACTTCGTGCTCATGTGCCTCGTGGCGCTTGAGGACCCCGGCCTGACAATCTTTCCCACCCACCGTCTCGTCGCCGGTGTCGACGACGCGCGCCATGCCGCGCTCTGGGAGACACTCGAGCGCGACTTCGTGATCGAGGAGGTGACGATCGAGCAGCTCGCGCCGGAATCGGCATCTGGCCTGGCCGGCGCCAGCCCCACGCTGCAACTCGGCTTTATCGACGCTCGCGAGCGCCGGCCGCTGCGGCTGACCCTGAAAGACCAGGCGATCGCCGACGCCGCGCTGCCGACTCACTCCGACGCCTACCGCCGCCTCGACACCGGTGTGCTTGAGGCGATCCTCTTGAAGGGGCCACTGGGACTGACCGACGACGACATCTCACACCTGCACAATTTTGGCTACGCACGGCGGCCCACCGACGCGCTCGCAGCGCTCGACGCCGGCACATTCGACCTGGCGTTCATCATGCGTCCCACTCCCGTGGAGCAGGTCAAGGAAGTCGCGGCCGCCGGCGAGAACATGCCCCCCAAGTCGACGTACTTCTTTCCCAAGCTGCTGACCGGGCTGCTGCTGAACCCCCTGTACTAGGCAGAACCCCGGGGCCTCAGGTGCAAACCGCAGCGGGCCCTTTCTTCCCTGCCCGCACCATATGAGCACGCCGCTGCAGACCGCACTCGAAGGCGTGCTCGACGACCTCGATGGGACGCCGACCCCGAACGCATCGGGCTCGCTGGATCCGGCGGCAGTGCTCGTCGTGCTGCAGGATCTCCACGGCGCCAGCGCAGATCCGCGAGCGTGGCCGCAGCTGCAGGTCGTTTTGACCCGACGGCGCGCCGAGCTGCGCAGACACGCCGGAGAGATCTCCTGCCCGGGAGGCCGGTGGGAAGCGGGCGACGGATCGCTCTATGACACCGCCGTGCGCGAGGCCGAAGAGGAGATCGGGCTGCCGCGCCGGCGCGTGATCGCCGTCGGGGCACTTGGAGTCGTGCTCACGTTCGTCACCAACTACGCCGTCTATCCGTTCGTCGCGCTGGCTGCGAGCGAGGCTACGGGCACCGCGGCGGACGCAAGCAAGGCCGACGACGCCAGCCAACGCTGGCAGGTCTCAGCCGACGAGGTGGATGCCGTGATCGAGCTGTCGTTGCAGAGCTTGCGCGACAGTCGCACGCGCACACGAATCGAGCGCCACGGGGCATCGTTTGAGACCGACACTTTCACGGTCGGCGAGCATGTCATCTGGGGTGCCACGTATCGCATCCTCGATGACCTGCTCGGGCGTCTTGAGCACATCGCTGGATAGCGCAGACGTGTCGCGTTCAGGGCGCCGGCAGCCCCAGCAACGCCGCGACCGCAGCGCCGGCCTCGTCCAGCCACCGCTGCTGATCGGCGGAACCTGCTTCGATCATCGCCAGCGGGATCGCGCGTTTCGCGGTCATCTCTGAGACGATGCGACGACCCTCATCGCTGACCTCCGACGGGGCATCGCCGGCGGCCTCGTAGACCAGGCCGCGCACCGAGGAGTCCGTGATCTGGCGGATGAAGTTTTCGAGCAACGTGCCGTGCAACGCACGTATGTCTGCGTCGCTGCCGACATTGCCGCCAAAGAGCCAGCACGCGATCGACACCTGCTCAAACGCCGCCCTCAGCGTGCCCAGCCGCTGGGCGTCGCCCACGCTCCACTCGATCTCGCCGTGTGAACCACCTGCGGCGTGGTCGATCCGGCACGGGCGTGTGCTGGGTGCGCTCTCATTTTCGATGGCCGCGCGTGCGTGCGCGCGCACGTACGCGCGCGCGCGGCCTTCCGAATTTGCATCCACCACAACACGCACTGCGTGGCCGGCGGCGAGCAGCGCCGCCGCCAGACGCAAGCGGCGCTCGGAGGCGCCCACGATCAGAACCCTTGCCATCGCGGGCACAATGGCACGTCCGCGTCCCCACGGCCTGGCAAGGGCCGGCATCAACGCGAGCGGCCGCTAGCATCGGCACCCGTGCCCGAGGCGCTGATCATCGACGCATTGCGGACCCCGATCGGGCGTTACGGCGGCGTCCTTGCGTCAATGCGCCCCGACGATCTCGCTGCGTTTGTGATCGAACGCGCGATCGAGCGCAGCGCGATCATGCCGGACACCGTCGATGAGGTCATCTTTGGCAACGCCAACGGTGCCGGCGAGGAGAACCGCAACGTGGCGCGTATGGCGGCGCTGATCGCCGGGCTGCCGGACAGCGTCCCGGGGGTCACGGTCAACCGCCTTTGCGCCTCAGGCCTTGAGGCCGTAAACCAGGCGGCACGTGCGGTCAAGCTCGGCGACGCCGAGCTGATCCTTGCCGGCGGTGTTGAGTCCATGACGCGCGCTCCCTTTGTTTCGCTCAAGTCCGAACGCGCGTATGCGCGCGGCCCGCTTGAGCTCGTGGACACGACGATTGGATGGCGGTTCGTCAACCCCCGCCTGGCGGCCCGGTACTCGACCGAAGGCATGGGCGAGACGGCAGAGAACGTGGCCGAGCGCTACGGCGTCGGGCGACAGGAGCAGGATGCCTTTGCGGTGCGCTCGCACCAGCGTGCCACCGCCGCCCAGCAGGCCGGCGCCCTCGCGCGTGAGCTTGAGGCCGTGTCCGTGCCCCAGCGTCGCGGCGAGCCCATATTCGTTGATCGCGACGAGGGACCGCGTGCAGAGACCACACTTGAGACGCTCGCTCGCCTTGCGCCGGTGTTCCGCGACGGCGGCACTGTCACGGCCGGCAACTCGTCCCAGATCAACGACGGCGCAGCGTGCCTGGTGATCGGCTCCGAGCGCGCAGCGCAGCGTCTCGGGCGCGAGCCACTTGCACGCATTGTCGCCATTGGCGTCGCGGGCGTCGATCCCGCCGTGATGGGCATCGGCCCTGTGCCGGCCTCTCGCATGGCGCTCCAGCGGGCCGGCCTGGATATGTCAGACATCGACCTCGTTGAGCTAAACGAGGCATTTGCAGCACAGGCGGTCCACTGCCAGCGCCAGCTTGGGATCCCCGACGACCGCCTGAACGTCAACGGCGGCGCGATCGCAATCGGCCACCCTTTGGGATGCTCGGGCGCGCGCTTGGTGGGAACGCTCGCGCACGAGCTGCGCGCGCGTGGCAAGCGCTACGGTCTGGCCACGCTCTGCATTGGCGTGGGCATGGGACTGGCCACGATCATAGAAGCCGTCTGACGTGAGTTCCTAGGCGAGCTTGGGCGTCGTCCAGGGCGCCTGTACGCGCTCCGTGAGCACGTCTGCCAGCTCGTCGATCGGCAGGCGCTCCTGGGTCAGTGAGTCGCGGTCGCGCACCGTGACCGTGTTGTCCTCCAGGCTCTGGTGATCGACGGTCAAACACCAAGGGGTCCCAATCTCGTCCTGGCGGCGGTAGCGCTTGCCAATCGCGCCACCTTCGTCGTACTCGACCATACCCAGGCCAACGCGGGCGCGGAGAGTCGCGAAGACCTCTCTGGCCAGCTCCGGCTGGCCGTCCTTTGAAACCAATGGCAGCACCGCGGCCTTGATCGGAGCCAGGCGCGGGTGCAGGCGTAGCACCGTGCGCGTCTCGCCCTGTCCCGCGCCCTCGCGTGCGACCTCTTCCTCGTCGTAAGCATCCACGAGAAATGCGAGCGTGGCGCGGTCGGTGCCGGCTGCGGGCTCGATCACGTAGGGGACATAGCGCTGACCCGAGGCCTGGTCGAAGTACTCAAGCTTTTCGCCAGAGTGCTCGGCGTGTGCCGTGAGATCGAAGTCGGTGCGGTTGGCGATCCCCTCAAGCTCCCACCAGTTGCCAGCAGCGGCCTCGCCGGCGCCTTCGTCGGGATCGCCCTTGCGTGAATGCGTCAGCGGGAAGAGGTACTCCACGTCGCTTGTGCCCGCCGAGTAGTGCGAGAGCTCGTCGGGGTCGTGCGCGCGCAGGCGCAGGTGGTCGGGCCGAATACCCAGATCCACGTACCAGCCAAAGCGCTGCTTGAGCCAGTAGTCATGCCAACGCGGCGCTTCGTCGGGCGCCACGAAGAACTCCATCTCCATCTGCTCGAACTCACGTGTGCGGAAGATGAAGTTGCCCGGCGTGATCTCGTTGCGAAATGACTTGCCCACCTGCGCAATCCCGAACGGAGGCTTCTTGCGCGAAAACTGCAGCACGTTCTTGAAGTTGATGAAGATCCCCTGGGCGGTCTCTGGACGTAGGTATGCGACCGATCCGGACTCCTTCACGGGGCCGATCGTGGTTTCGAACATGAGGTTGAAGTCGCGCGCCTCGGTGAGGTCGCACTCGGAGTGTTCGCCGGGATGTTTGGAGGGCTTCTTGGGGCACTGCAGTTCGGAGAGCTGATCGGCGCGAAAGCGCTGGCCGCACGCCCGGCAGTCGACCAGCGGGTCGGTGAAGCCCGCGAGGTGGCCCGATGCCTCCCACACGCGCGGGTGCTGGAGGATCGCGGAGTCAAGCGCGACCACATCGTCTCGCTCCTGCAGCATCGCTCGCCACCACTCGGCCTTGACGTTGCCTTTCAGCAGCACGCCGTAGTGCCCGAAGTCATACGTCGAGCCGACCCCCCCGTAGATCTCCGAGGAAGGGAAGATGAACCCCCTGCGCTTGCACAGCGCGACGATTCTGTCCATGGTTACGACGTCGGCCATGGCGTGGACTCTAAGCTACCTCCCGCCGCAAGCGAGTCCCCGAGGATCCCGCGGGCTTGCGCCGACGGGCACCGACGAAAGGAGAGCTGTGGATTTCGACCTCACCGACGAGCAGGAGCTCATCCGCGCCACTGCGCGCGAGTTCACCGACAACGAGGTCGTCGAGCGCTCGCGCGAAAACGCGCGAAACCACCGCTTTGACCTCGAGCTGGTGGCAAAGATCGCCGCACAGGGTTACCTCGGCGCGATCATCCCAGCGCAGTACGGCGGGGCCGGCTTGGACTACGTCAGCTACGGACTCATCGTCGAGGAGATCGGTCGCGGCGACTCCGCGATACGCACCGTGATCTCGGTGCAGACCTCGCTTGTGTGCTCAGCGATCCTGAAGTGGGGCACCGAGGAGCAGAAGCTGCACTACCTGCCCAAGTTGTGCTCCGGCGAGTGGCTCGGATGCTTTGGCCTGACAGAGCCGGAAAGCGGCTCCGACGCCGCCAGCCTGCGCACGCGCGCCACGCGCACGGACTCTGGCTGGGTGCTCAACGGCTCAAAGATGTGGATCTCGATGGGCAATCACGCCCGCCTCGCGCTGATCTTTGCCCAGACCGATCCCACGCAGGGCCATCGCGGGCTTGCTTGCTTTCTCGTGGACACCGATCAGCCGGGCTTTCAGCCCCAGGAGATCGAGCACAAGATGGGACTGCACGCATCCGATACCGCCTCGATCGCCCTGGAAGACGTGGAGGTCTCCGACTCCGAGATGCTCGGCGAGATTGGCGAGGGCTTCAAGGTTGCGATGTCAGCGCTTGATTCCGGCCGCTACTCCGTGGCTGCGGGGTGTGTGGGGATCTGCCAGGGGTGCGTTGACGAGTCCGTGCGCTACGCGCAGGAGCGCGAGCAGTTCGGACGCCCCATCGCAAGCTTCCAGCTCGTGCAGGCGATGATTGCGGACATGGCCGTGAAGACCGACGCCTCGCGCATGCTTGTCTGGCGCGCCGGGTTCCTCAAGGACCGCGGCCGCCCGAACACGCTTGAGACCTCAATCGCCAAGCTCCATGCCACCGAGGCCGCGCTGGAGTGCGCCAACGCTGCGATCCAGGTGCACGGGGGCGCCGGGTACGTCGACGATCACCCCGTCGAGCGCTACTTCCGAGATGCCCGCGTGACCACCCTCTATGAGGGCACCTCGCAGATCCAGAAGCTGATTATCGGTCGTGCCAAGACTGGCATCAACGCCTTCGTGCCGGGCTAAGGCGACGCGCGCACAGCCCATGATGCGCGCGTCAGCCCACGCCGTCGGCGGTCGCCGCAGGCAAACCGCGGCAGCTTTTAGGCGACGGACGCACGCTAGAAAGAGAAGACCATGGACGGCGCCACAGACCTAAAGCAACGCCAAAAGCAGCGCGACGGCGCCGTTGTCGATGCTCCACGTGCCACCGTCATCGGGATCGTCGGCGCGGGCACGATGGGCGCAGGCATTGCCCAACTGGCGTGCCGCACGGGCGCCCGCACCCTGCTGCACGATCCCATCGCCGGGGCACTCCAAAGCGGCGCCGAGAAGGTGCGCGCGGGGCTCGACTCCGAAGCTGTGCGCGGCCATATCTCGGCCGAGGACGCTGCAGCTGCGTTGGCGTGTCTGGAGGTCGTTGCCGACGTGCAAGAGTTGACCCCGTGTGAGCTTGTGATCGAGGCTGCGCCGGAGCGCATGGATGTAAAGGCCGCTCTCTACGAGCGCCTTTCGGAGATCGTCGGCGACCACTGCGTGCTTGCCACCAACACCTCGTCGCTGCCCGTCACCGCGATCGCCGCCGCCGCGAGCAACCCGGAGCGTGTGGTGGGCATGCACTTCTTTAACCCAGCGCCACGGATGCGCCTGCTTGAGATTGTCGCTGGGGAGCGTTCCGGCGAGGCTGCACTCGCGCTGGCTCAAGCCACGGGGGAAGCCATGGGCAAGGCGGTGATCCGTGCCAAGGACGGTCCCGGCTTTCTGGTCAATCGTTGCAATCGGCCGTTCGGCCTGGAGGCGTTACGTTTGCTTGCCGAGCGCGTCGCCGACATCGAGACGATCGACCGCGTGGTGCGCATGGGTGGGGGCTTTCCCATGGGCCCCTTTGAGCTTTCGGACCTCGTCGGCGTTGACACTGGCTTTGACGTCTCGCGCAGCTTCTATGAGCTGAGTTTCGGCGAGCCGCGCTGGCGCCCGTCGCCGATCCAGGCGCGTTATGTCGCCGCCGGCCTGCACGGCCGCAAGACGGGGCGTGGGTATTACGACTACTCCGGCTCCAGTTCGCATCGCGACGACGATCCGCCGCCGCCAAAGACCGCCAAGCCCGAGATCGGCAGCGGCCTGCTGATCATCTCCGGTCACGGCGTGCTTGCGGCAGAGCTGAGGGAGGCGGCCGAACAGGCCGGTTACCGTGTCTACAGCGAGCAGCACCGCGCGCCCGATGAGCTGCCCGCGCTGATAATCGAGTGCGACCACTCGCGCGAAGTGCCCCACGACCTCGGCGGGCCGCGCCTGTTGGCGCTCTCGCGGGGCTCCCTGGCTGCGCTTGACCCTGGCGGAAGCTCGGTGGGCTTCCACGTGCTGCCACCGTTCGAGCTCGCATCGCTGGTGGAGCTGGCTCGCAGCGAGAGCTCATCGCCTACCGTGATCGCGCGCGCCGAGCACTTCTTCGGGACCCTGGGCAAGCACGTGGCATGGGTCAGCGACGCCCCCGGGCTGGTCCTCGGCAGGATCGTCTGCCAGCTCGTCAACGAGTGCGCCTTTGCGCTCGGCGAAGGCGTGGGCAGCGCGGGCGACATCGACACGGGCATGGTGCTGGGCCTAAACCATCCCCGCGGTCCACTCGCGTGGGCCGACATGATCGGTCTCGACCATGTGCTCATGGTCCTGGAGGCACTCGGCGACGAGTACCGCGAGGAGCGCTACAGGCCTGCGCCCATGCTCAAACGCCTGGTCGGCAGTGGTCGCCTTGGCGTGCAGACGGGCGCAGGCTTCTTTGACTACACGCGCGGCGCAGGCC
Organism: Chlamydiota bacterium; assembly: GCA_903970125.1. GTDB lineage: Bacteria > Actinomycetota > Thermoleophilia > Solirubrobacterales > Solirubrobacteraceae > Palsa-744. The sequence continues at coordinate 3,439 of CAJCHW010000196.1, read as the reverse complement.
AACTGGTGAGCATCAACCGCTCCGGACCGGCGCCGCCGCCGCGTACCGCCTAGCGCGCCCCGACGGCGTTGCGCGCCTAGCGCAACCCGCCTTCCCGCGACCCCTAAGCAGCGGGCGCGCTGGGCGCGTACTGAGCCTCGGCCAGCTCGCTTTCGCGCAGCTCGTGTGGCAGCGCGGAGTCCGGAATCTCGGGCGTGTCGCGCAAGTACCACTCGGCGTCAAGAGCCGCCTGGCAACCGCTGCCGGCCGCCGTGATCGCCTGGCGGTATGTGTGATCAACCAGGTCCCCGGCTGCAAACACGCCGGGTCGATTTGTCAGCGTGCTGCGGCCTGCAACGCGCACGTAGTCCTCGTCGTCGAGCTCGATCTGGCCACGCACGAGCGCCGACTGGGGCTCGTGGCCGATCGCAATGAACGCGCCTGTGGCGTCCAGCTCACGCAACTCGCCCGTCTCTGAGTGCTGCAGGGCGACCCGTGCAAGTGCGCCGTTATCGCCGGCGCGAAGCTCGGTGACCGTGTACGGCGTCAACAGCTCGAGGTTCTCCGCCGCGCGCGCGCGCTCGACCATGATCTTGGATGCCCGGAACTCGTCGCGGCGGTGGACCACGGTGACCTTGTTGGCGAACTTGGACAAGAAGATCGCCTCCTCCATCGCCGAGTCGCCGCCGCCGACGACGACGGTGTTGGCGCCGCGGAAGAATGCCGCGTCACACGTGGCGCAGTAGCTGCAGCCCCGTCCCGAAAGCTCGACCTCGCCGGGCACGTCCAGCTTCTTGTGCTCGGCACCCATTGCCAGGATCACGGTGCGGGCGCGGTATTCGGTCTTGCCCACGAACACCCTGTGGATTGCACCGGGCGCGTCGCCCAGCTCCACGCGGTCAGCCTGGTCGGTGATCAGGCGGGCGCCGAAACGCTCGGCCTGGGTGCGGAAGTCCTGCATCAGCTCGGGGCCCATGATCCCCCCGGGGAAGCCCGGGTAGTTCTCAACGTCGGTGGTCTGCTGCAGCAACCCACCCCACGCAAAGCCCTCGATCACAACTGGATCGAGGTTGGCACGCGCGGTGTAAAGCGCCGCCGTGTAGCCCGCGGGACCGCTGCCGACAACGATCACGTTGTGCACGGGCTGCTGCTCGCCATGCCCTGAATCTGTCGCTGAGTCCGCTTGAGCCATGTCTGCTCCGTTCAATCGATTTGGCACTCACCGTAGCGGTTTGCCGCCTCGCCCGGCGCCCCTACCGGGACGCTGTTCCGATGCACTTTACTTTTTATAGTATAGCGTCTGCCACTGCCCAGGATCAACTCGCAGGGACCAGCTGCTCGTGGTTGGATGCCTCCCAACCAGTCATGCTGCGGCGCAGCTGGAAGTACGCGATCGCCCCAGGGATGCTGGGCAACCAGAAGGCAAACAGGCGGTAGGCGAGCACGGCGATCAAAGCCAGATGAAAACCGACGCCCAGCGCCACCGCGGCGCCGATCATGCCGCCATCGACCGCGCCGATACCGCCTGGGACCGGCAACAGGTTGGCAAGCATGCCCACGAAATAAGCCTGCACCACGACGGCTACGGGCGGCGCTTGCCCGAAGGCGCGAAAGCTCGCGTAGAGCACAGCGACGTTGAAGACCCACCACGACACCGTTCCCGCCATCGCCCAATCGGGGTGGCGGACCTTGTAGATCGCAAAGCGGACGCCGGCGACCAGCGAGGAAGGGCCGGCCGCCAGGCGCAGCATGACCCGCTGCAAGCGCGGCCCAAAAAAGGCCAGCGCGCGCGCGCGGACGCTCGTCGGCGGGCTCGCCTGGGCGGGGTCCTGGGGACGCCACACCTTCGCCGCGACCGCCACGATTCTCGGCTCCAGGCTTGCGGGCAAAAACGGGATCGCTGCGAAGACGGAAATCGCGACCACGCCGACGATCGCGGGGACGATTGTGATCGCGAACGGATGCGTGCCACCGAAGAGCCCTACATAGAGGCCAACCCCGCAGACGATCATAGTCACCACATACACGCCGTAGAGCAGCACTAAAAACGCGATCATGCGCGTCGCGACCTCCCGCCGCGCCATCCCGGAGCGGCGCAGCGACCACGCCGTGAGCGCCATCCCGCCGGCACCACCGGCAGCGAAAAGCCTCGTGGCCGCAAGGCTGGCCATCGTGATCTTGTACGTGTCGCCGTAGGTGATCGGCGAGCCCGCGGGCACGTGCACTCCCCGGAAGATCGCGACGTAGCTGGCCATCGACGCCAGCTCCATTACCAGCCCCACGCCGATCCACCAGACGTTGCCGCTGTTGAGCCGGTCCCAGCTGTGCTTGACGCCGGGCAGCTGCGGAACCACGATGTAGAACAGCGCCAGCGCGAGCAGGATAAACGCCGCTGCTGCGATCAGCTGCCGGCGCCCAAGGGCCAGACCCCCGCGACCCCGGTCCTCCTCGCCGGCCATGACGGCCTTTCGGCCCAGCAGCACCCGCGCCCCAGTCATGCGCTCCCTTCCGCTGCGTCGGCATGTGCATGGGCCTCCAACGCCGCCACGGCACGCCGTGCTGCGCGGATTGCAGGCGTAGCAGGCGGGGCCAGCCGGTATACAACCGCAGCCAGCGCCCCGCCTGCGAGCAGGTCGATCACGTAGTGCTCGCCCAGGTACACCAGGGCGAAGCTGAGCACTGCAGCATAGGTCCAGGCCACGGCACCCTCAACCGGTCCCACCTCCGTCAGCAATACCGCTGCCATCACCGACGTGCCGACGTGCAGGGACGGCATCGCAGCCAGCGGATTGCCCCCAAGAGCATCAAAGAGGGGCGCCCAGCGTTCTTGCCAGAAGTCTTCGCCGTACTCGACCATCAGCCGCCTGACGGCAAGCTCGTTGGAACTCGGAGTGTCGGCTGGCGCTGTGCCAACGGCGCCGGCGGTACCGGCAGCAGCGGCTGCGGCATACCACGGCGGCGCCGTGGGCAAGAACCAGTAGACCGCGGCGCCGAGGTCAAACACGGCGTAAAGCAACACAGCGGCGCGCGGAAAGCGCTCGCGCCTGCGCACGAAGATGTAGCCGAGCGCGGTGTGGGGCACCAGGAACCAGACCCAATGCGACCACACCACCACACGGTCAAGCGCACGCCAGTTCGGTCCGTGCTCAGCTGAGTGAGCAAGCCGCCGCTGCAAGCGGACCGTCGGCAGCTCGCCCATGCCCACGACTCGGTCGATCGTGATCGGATAGTCCATGTGCACCCGCTCGCGCTGTTGCTCGGCGTCATCGTGAGGCGTCTCGTAGGCCGCCATGTACGCCCACATCTGCAGCACGCACACGGCCACATCGCGGGGGCGCGAGCGTCTCACGGCTACGCACAGACCGATCGGCGCCGCGAAAGCCACCGCTTGCAGGGCGACCGGCGGGGCCTTGACGCGCTTGCGCACCAGCGGCGCCGCGACTCCCGCGATCACGACCCC